>DAOTUI010000129.1:0-11421 GCA_034437035.1 Chloroflexaceae bacterium | reverse complement strand
AAACATCCGGTTTGTAGATCAACCGCGTAACTCCTGTTACTGATGGCTCGTGCAGACACAGGTACCATAGCCGGGGTGTTCCGCACGATAGTTTCGTGTGGCTTGTATCGGTGATGGCGGGTTTCCTCCACATCCGGATGCGGCAAAACGCCTCAACGGTTTATATGCGATTGCCCTGGTACGTCCTGTCCATGCTTTTTCACAAAAATGTTGCACTCTGTGAATTTTTTTGTGAAAAAAGAAAAAGAATGTATCATGCTGCCGCAGGCGAAGCCGGCTTTCATCGGGTGAAACATCCGGTTTGCATATCAACCGTGTAACTCCTGTCAGTGAATTGAACGATACCTGCATATTGCATATATTGTCCGGATATAGCCGTCGTGCAACAGTTGTCAACGATTTTGCGTCAATCATAGTGTGATGAGGTATAATACAGCTACAGTTTTTACAGATACATAATAGCGAAGGAGCAGAAATGTCGGATCGTGGTATTGGCAGAGGACCAGGCAATAAGCCAGGCCCGAATATTGATATACGGGGTGGCGCTATCGGTACGCTGGTAGCGGTTGGCATTATTGTCCTGATTGTCCTCATTGCCCTGATTAATTCCTACACGGTGGTTCAGGCCGGCCAGCGTGGTGTGGTCAAGCGTTTTGGTGAGATTACCGATACCTTCGGCGAGGGTCTGAACTTCCGCACACCGTTTATTACCAATGTGACGATGATTGATGTGCGGACGCAGCGCTATGTGTCGGACTCTTCCGCCGCATCAAAAGATTTGCAGACGGTTACGACCCAGGTGGTGTTGAACTATAGTCTTGTACCGGCTAAAGTTGATCAGTTGGTGCGTACCATTGGCATCGAGTATGAGCCGACGATTATCGACCCGGCCATCCAGGAGTCGGTGAAGGCCGCCACGGCGCAGTTTAATGCTGAACAACTGATTACCCTGCGTCCGCAAGTTTCGGAGACGATTCGCGAGGTGCTGCGGGAGCGGCTTGAACCACGTGGTATCCTGGTTGAGGATCTGTCAATCACGGAGTTCAGCTTTAGCGAGGAGTTTGCGCGGGCAATTGAATCCAAGCAGGTCGCCGAGCAGGAGGCGTTGCGGGCCCAGCGTCAACTGGAGCGGGTGCGGTTTGAGGCCGAGCAGCGTGTCGCGCGAGCCGAAGCCGATGCCGATGCCCGGTTGGTAGAGGCGCAGGCCGAGGCCGAGGCGTTGCGCCTCCAGCGCGAGGTGATTTCACCGGCGCTGCTCCAACTGCGCTTTATCGAGAAGTGGGATGGTGTGTTGCCGCGTCTCACAGCGGGCGACTCGGGCATTCTGCCGATGCTGACCATTCCAGCCGAGGATCTGGCCGAGGATCTGCAAGAGGTGCAGGCAGCACCGGCAGATGAGCCAACTGCAACCCCTGAATCGACACCGGCACCCGATCCAACCTCGCCGCCGGTACCGGAGGCCGAGTCGTAGACTGATAAACTAGTACGTAACGGCATGCAGCAGCGGTAGCAATACCGCTGCTGTGCTGTTTTATCGACTTAACCTGACTTAACCAATCGGTAGAGAAGTTCGAGCCACGCAACTATTCCTGAGTAAGCCTTTCTCGAATGATACGTTCAACTACGATATCGACGCCGGGAAAGACATGGTAGACGCAGTGTTCTGTAAAGACAGCCAATTGTCGGCGTGAACTGTTGGTGACGAAGATACCATGGCGAAAGTGGGCCGACGACCTCTTCCGGAAAAGTCAGTTTGAGTTCCTCATTCAACGGAAAATCAGTGGTAGATAATCCCCACCTCTGCGGTGAAAAATACACGCCGGCAAATCGCCAACTCATCTCCGCCGCGTCGGACGGCAACACGCACAGTCATCCGGATGCGCCGGTTGTGCAACCGGGACGTTATGCCGCTCCTCCTGCCTCGCTGACCCGCGCTGAAGCGCAAACGAACTGATCTCCCGCCGGCAGAGGCCATGGCAGATCGGGCACTCCACGGGGGGCCAGTCGGCCTGCGCGCCGGGGCGTAGCTCGTCGATTTCAATGTCACACTCCGGGCAATTGTAGACGTAGAGCGGCATGGCGGCTCCTTTGATCTCATCTGTTCCTGGCGCTTCATCTTACCATACGCTGCCTACTCTTCCCACTTCAGCAACGCACTTGTCTGCGGGTCGATCAGCAGTTCCGGCCCGCCGGCAACCTCCACGCTGTAAACCACTTCTGCCTGTTCGTCTCCTCACCTCGGAAAATCGGTGGGCGACGGGGTGGCACTGAGCAGTTGCTGCAGCCGGTTGTGGGGCTCGATCACAAAGCGACCGCTCGTCAGCGCATGCGGCTGGAGGGTGGCGGCATCCAGGCCGCACACGAAAATCTCGCCGCCGGTGGTGCCACCCAGTGCAACATGGGTACTTCTCGTCAGGCAGAAGAAGGCAAACTCGCCCATCATGTACGGCGGGAGCTCCAGATTAACCCGTTCGTCCGGATCTAGCAGCACTGAACTTGCCATCTTCGGCAGCGTAAACACCATCGGCTCGTTCGCCTGGTTGAGCAGGCTGATCCGGGGCTCGCGGTGGGCCGGCAGGACGAAGCGGGTCGAGGTACACCCGGCTGCAGTGATGACAATATCGGTAGATGCAGGGGTGTCCGTGGTGTACAGTTCACCCCGTCTATTCCACTGGAGTGCAGCCACAAGCAGCAGCGGTAGTAAAACCAGCAGGAAGCGCCAGGAATAACGCATTGTTCAATCCTCCAATCTGCCTGATGTGCAGCCGGAATGCCGCAATCAGCATACCCTATATTTGGCCGCTGAACGTGACAATCGGGTGACAACACTGCTTGTGTGTATAGCAATCCTACATTGGTTGTGAACTGGTTCTGCGAGATGCGCTCCCAATCGCCTGATGAACGTTGAAAACATAGTTCAGATATGGAATGTGGCAGAAGAACGGTGCATCGAATGCACCCTGCGACTGTCTGATTGGGAATCCCGGCTTTAGTTGGATCAGGCTTTCCCGGCATTATGCTGCTGCCGAGGCAGGTATTCAACCGGCTAAAGCCGGGACTCCCGTGAGTCACATGTCCGGACTATTTTTCAAACTTCATAAGGCGGCACTACGACACATGTAGGGTTGCTATATGCTGCTGGATGAGCGGCGGATCAGGGCTGCCGCTGTACGCGCTGCCGCACCCAGCGCAGTCCGCGCTCGATAGCGGCTGCGGGAGCTTCGGGTGGGCGTGGCGGCTGGATCGGAAATGGATCGAGTCCCAGGTCAGTCAATACGCGGTTGGCGGCGGCCATGCCGGTTATGCAGGCGCGCTCCAGGAAGAGGGCCGGATGCGGATAGCGTAGCCAGTCGCCGCAGCAACTGATCTCCGGCCAGGGCGTGTCAACGTCCAGGTAGTGCGGGTTTGCGCCGATGCTGAAGCGGGTGTGGGTGGCGGCGTTGCGCTGAAAGTTGCTCTGAATGAGATGACCGCGTAGCTCGGGGTAGGCGCGGTAGATATCGGTGATGGCCCGCGCCAGGAGGGTTGCGTCGGGCAGATCGAGCAGTTCCTGCGGACCGTAGATGTGCGCTTCGATCAGGCTGCCGCCGGTTGCCTGATGCCAGGCCGCCGCCGCCGGCTGAAAGCGGTGCAACCAGAAGAAGTTATCGATGGTAAAGTCACCGCTGCAAATGCCCGACTCGGCCGGATGCGCCGGAGCCACACTGAACCAGAGCCGCACAATGCCGGTACTCAACCCCTGCGGCCAGGCCAGATCCGCCGCAGCGGTGGCCGTATCCGTGCTACCGCAGAAGAGTGCGCGCGCCGCCGGTGCATCCAGCGCCACCACCAGATGCTGCGCCGCCACCGTTCCGGCAGAGTCAGTCAGATCGCCCGGATCTGCCGGATTTATCGAACGCCAGGCAACCCGCCAGCCGTCCGTGGTTTGCTCCAGTCTGGTCGCCGCCGTCGTGGTGTAAATGGTGCCGCCATGCTCTACGATTCGGGCAAGCATAGGCGTAATCAGGCAGGTGCCCGGATCTTCCGGCAGGTAGTCAAACTCCCAGGCATCACGCCGCAGCAGCGTGTAGAAGCGCATAAAGGCCAGGAAGCCGCCAAGCGGCACATCTTGCGGATGGGCGGCCAACCCGCTGCGCATCAGCGCCGAAACAAACGCCCGTAGACGCGGCGGCCAGTGGTCAAACAGTTCGTCCAGCGTGCGCCCATCCAGCGGGGCCGGCTCGCACAGCGGATCATACGCCAGCGCCAGGTAGAGACTCCCCACGACACGCGGCAACCCGATCAGATCATGCCAGGTCAGCATCGCCAGAAATTGTGGACGAACCAGCAGCGCCAGATAGTGCAACGGAGCCGGGATCGGGCTGCGCCGCACGCTGCTGCCCGCTTCGGTGCGCTGAATGCGCCCGCTGTTGCTGTGCAGCCACTCCTCCCGCCGGGCGGATACCAGGTCGGGCATGATGTCGTGGCGCTGGAGCAGGCTGCGCAGGTTGTGATACTGCCCCCACAGGCCGTGGATGCCATGCTCAGCCGTAAACGACCAGGTCTGGTTGTCCTGCGTTAGCGTGATGGGGGGCAATCCGGCGAAGCGACCACCGCACCGGGGCGCAGCTTCCAGCAGTAGGGGCGCCGGCCCGCGCTCGGCCAGGAGTAACGCCGCCGTCAGCCCGGCCAGACCAGCGCCGATAACGATAACCGGGTGATGTGCTGATGGATTGAGGGCGGGTTGGGATGCCGTGGTGGGCAGGGTAAAATCGGTCACGTTGTTCTCTTTGTCACCCTGTCAGCAGGCGGGAAGTGGTGGGCCACCCAGGATTCGAACCTGGAACCTGTCGGTTATGAGCCGATTGCTCTGCCATTGAGCTAGTGGCCCCTGCTCTTCAGATGAAGAGTACAACGTTCATTATAGTCCGCTCATAGCTGTCGGTCAAATGCTCACTCCTCCAATGACGGGTGCAGGCGCTCATTGCCGGCGGCTTCGGCCATGGTCTCGGCCAGCAGCGCGAAGGTGTGCGCCCAGGCTGCCTCGATCTCGGGCGTAAACTGCTGCTGCAGGCTCTGGCGTAGCGCCCAGAGCAGCGCCACGCCGGCTACAACATAGTGCCGGCTCTGCACGCCGTTGTGGGCATGCTGCCGTCCCAATGCCTGCGCGTGCGCGAGCACCCGGTCCGGCTGGTGCAACTCCTGAATGATCCACCAGAGCAGGCGCATAAAACTCTGTTCCGCGTGCGGCGATCCGTCCTGGAACAGGCATCGCGCCGATGGGTCAAGCTGGTGTAACCGCTGGTAGAACAGCGCGGCTATCGTGTCGGTAATCGGTTGAATATGCACAAGTGAAGCCTGCACCAGGGCGATCTGTTCCGGATCCATAATAATCGTAGTCGGTAGTCCGTAATTCGTAGTCCGTAACCCACCATAGTGATTGTAGTCGATAGTCCGTAATCTGCCATGCACTCAAGTTATTGTACTGAAGTTGAGTTGGAGGTGCATCAGCAGGAAAGCGGAAGTTGCGCTGCGTGAAACGTGGGTAGGCGTTCGCCGGAGAACTACACACTGCCTGGGTGTGACTACGCAGAGTTACGTAGCCGGCACTACCGGATTGCGTAGCGTCAGGTATTGAGGGTCGCTATTGCCGCCAGGATATGTCATCCCGGCGGCGGGGCGGCATCGGCCAGGCCGGTACGGATGGCGTAGAGCGCTGCCTGCGTCCGGCTTGCCAGGTGCAGCTTGCTGAGAATGTTGCGCACATGCGTGGCGACCGTGCGTTCACCAATCACCAACTGCCCGGCGATCTCCTGGTTGGTCATTCCCTGCGCCACCAGTTGCAGCACCTCCAGTTCGCGCTCGGTCAGCGGATGCTCGGCGGGAGGTAGATCGGGCGGGCGGTTGATCTCGCGCAGGACTTTGCGGGCAATTGTCGGGTGTAGCGCGCTCTCGCCGTTGTAGACATCGCGGATCGCCTGGATTAACTGCTCCGGCAGCGAGTCCTTGAGCAGATAGCCCTGCGCCCCGGCTTTGATTGCCGAGAAGACGCTGTCGTCATCATCAAAGCTGGTCAGCACCAGGATGCGCACATTCGTCTGCTCATGCTTCATCTCCTTAATCGCCGTGACACCATCCTTGCGCGGCATCTTCAGATCGAGCAGGATAACATCGGGCTGTAATGCTGCTACCTGACGGATCGCTTCCTCGCCATTGGTGGCCTCACCCACCAGCGTAAACTCCGGGATGCGCTGGAGCAGGGTGCGCAACCCTTCCCGCACCACCGCGTGATCGTCGGCGATCAAAATTCGGATTGTATCGGTCATCACATTCCCTCCCCATTGGCGTTGTCAATCTTCAATCTTCCCTATTTGACACGAGTTACACGGTCGGTTCCAAAGCAAGTGTTCATCTGGACGAACGGCCCGATTCGCCTCCGGCAGGGTGGAAGATTCTAGATCTTTTTCACGATAATGTTGGCTCTTCGGGCCAACATTATCGTGAAAAAGATAGTACAGTACCATGCTGCCGCAGGCGCATCGCGCTTCCATCGGGTCAAACGTCCCGTTTGCGTAATTACCGCGTAATCCATGTATTTGATGCAAATTATGTAGTCCGTCGTAATCAAGTGCCTTTCGCCTCCGGCAGGGTGGCAGGGTGGCAGGGGCGAAACATCTTCTTGCAACGACTACACTGTCAGTTCCTGCACATCCGCCTCGATCTGATGTAGCGTAACCCGAACGCGCGTCCCGTTCCCCGGCGTTGAACAGATCTCCAGCGTGCCGCCCAGTTGCTCAACCCGCTCGCGCATGCTATGCATGCCCACACCCGGCATGCTGTCGTCCGGAACAAAACCCTGCCCATCGTCGGCAATCTCAACCGTGAGTGGCACGCCCACCGCCTGGATCGTCACCGTAACATTGCCCGCCTGAGCATGCTTCAGCGCATTATTGAGCGCTTCCTGGATGATGCGATAAAGATGTTCCTCCACCGTAATCGGCAGATCGAGTGTGCCCTCAACCAGAATGCGCCCGTTGATCCCCGATCTTCGCTCCACCGCTTCCAGGCGGCGCTGAATTGCGCCCACCAGCCCCTCCTGCTCCAGCACCGGCAGGCGCAACTGATAGATCAGCAGGCGCATCTCGCGGAGCGACTGGTTGGCGATACTACCCAGCCGCGCAAAGTGGGCCACAACCTGATCGAGTTGTTCCTCTTCGGCTTGCAAGCGCCAGCCCTCGGCCAGCAGCGTCAGGCTGTAGAGCGACTGTGTCACCGAGTCATGCAGTTCGCGCGCCAGGCGGCCGCGCTCCTCGCGTACGGCCGCTTGCCGCACCTGCTGCCGCAGACGCGCATTCTCGATTGCCAGCGCCGATTGTGCGGCAAAGGCCACCGCCAGTTTGATCTCCTCGTCCACAAACTGCCGCGACCGGGCATCGTACAGCGAAATGGTACCGTAAACCTCACCTTTGATGATCAGGGGCACCACCAGCGTGGCTCGGAAACGCCGCCGGCTCTCCACCACCAGCCGCCGGTAGTCCGCGCCAAGGGTGTCGCGGGCCAGCAATCCATCCAGCAGGCTGGTCATATCGGCGATGGCGGCCGGCTGCCGGCTCAAAATTGCATCGTAGCAGATCGTGAGAGTGGCTTCATGGATCAGAATGCCCTGGTAGTCTTCCTCAAACCCCTCCGCCGCTTCGACGCGGAAGATTTCACCCGTTGCGCCATCTGTCGGCTGGAGAAAGCGGTAGATCACCCCGACATCCACGCCGAGCATGCGGTTTGCCTGGCCGACAATAAAATGCAGAATATCGGCGAGCGAGCGATCCGAGTTAATGACCGCCAGCACATCGCGTAGCCCCTCGGCCACCTGGTAGAGCCGGTGCTGCTCATCTGCGGCCCGCTTCTGCGCGGTGATATCGCGCGCCACGGCGTAGAAGAGGCTCTGATTCGGCCAGAAGGTGTAGCTCCAGGCCAGCCACTTGTAGGTGCCGTTCTTGCAGCGATAACGATTCTCGAAGGAGACCAGATTATGTTGCTTCGGCACGTTCACGATTACGCTCTCAGTGACGGACCGGTCGGCGGGATGCACAAAGTTGATAAACGGCTCCGCCAGCAGTTCCTCAATACTCAGCCCCAACGTTGTCTCCCAGGCTGGGTTGAGCCGCTTGAAATAGCCATCGATCTCGGCAATACAGAGCATATCCTGCGAGAGGGTGAAAAACTGGTCGCGCTCTTCTTCGGCGCGCTTCAGGTCTGACATGTCGGTGATGAAGAATGCAACCGCTTCTGCGCCATCGGGCATGATCATCCGGGTGGCGTTGTAGAGCAGCGGAAACTCCGAGCCGTCGCTGCGCAGGCCGGTGAGGGTAAACTGTCCACTCTCCAGGGCTTCACCCTCCCCATGACGCATAATGTGATCAATAATTGCTACCCGATCCTGGGGAGCGATATGCTCAACGGTCAGCGTATCCCTGACCGCGTCCAACGTGTTGTAGCCAAAGATGCGCAGGCAGGCCGGGTTGGCATCCAGGATAACGCCATCGCGCGCGATACCAATGCCAATCGGCGAGCGGTTGAAGAAGGCGCGAAACTTCTCCTCCTTCAGCCGGTCGATCCGGCGTAGCCGCTCGGCGACCAGCCGTTCGCGCTCCAGTTCCTGGCGCTGCCGGGCCAGTTCCCGCGCCTGAGCACGCGTGCGGGCGCGCACATAGCCGGCGACAAACCCGACCGCCGCCAGGGCGTAGAGGCTGTAGGCCCACCAGGTTTGCCAGGGTGCCGGCGTAACGCTGATGGCGACGGTCAGCCCCGCCGCGTTCCAGACGCCATCGCTGTTTGCGCCGCGCACCCGCAGGGTGTAGTCGCCGCCATCCAGGTTGGTGTAGGTAACTGCCCGCCGCGTGCCGGCTGCAACCCAGTCGGCATCGAAGCCTTCCAGTTTGTATGCATACTGGTTCCGGTCAGGGTGGGCATAGTCCAGCGCGGCAAACTCAAACGAGATTACGGCATCGCGGTAGGAGAGCGGCAGTTCCGTCAGGGTTGCCAGGTCTTGCCCCAGGTTGACCGGCTCGTTCAGCAGGTCAAACCCGGTCAACACCACCGGGGGCGGGGGCGGGTGCGGATTATTGGTCAGTTGCTGCGGATCGAAGGCGTTAAAGCCGTTGGAGCCGCCGAAGAAGAGTTCGCCATCGGGTGCGCGGAAACAACTGCCGCCGTTGAAGCCATCTCCCTGTAGCCCATCCCTTGCCGTGAAGCGGCGGAGCGCCCCGGTTGTCGGATCGAGCGCCGCCAGCCCGCGACTGCCGCTCAACCAGATGGTGCCGCTATCGTCAACGACCAGGCAGCGCACCGCATTGGCGGGCAGTCCATCGTTCTCGGTGTAGCGTTTGAACCGCTCCGTCCCCGGATCAAGCCGGTTTAGCCCGGTTGTTGTACCCACCCAGATTGTGCCCGCTGCATCGCCCGTGATTGAGAAGACCCGATTATCGCTCAGGCTGCCGGGATCGTCCGGTTCGTGCGTGTAGCGCTGAAAGATCTGGCGGTCCGGGTCGAAGCGGTTGATACCGCCGCCCCAGGTGCCCACCCAGAGCGTGCCGGCCGGATCTTCGTAGATGCTCGAGATCTCGCTGTGGCTCAGGCTGGTGGGATCATCGGGATCGTGCAGGTACCGCGTAAAGCGCTCTGTCGCCGGGTTGAAGCGGTTGAGCCCCTCCTCGCCGGCAACCCAGAGCGTGCCCCGCTGATCCTGATAGATGGTTGGAATAACATCGTTGCTCAGGCTGGTGGGCTTGTCGGGATCGTGCCTGTAGCGGGTGAAACGCTCCGTCGCCGGGTCAAAGCGGTTGAGGCCGCCGCCATAAGTGCCCACCCAGAGCATGCCCGCCCGATCGCGGTAGAGCGCATAGACCGTGTCGTGGCTGAGGCTGCGCGGGTCGGCGGGGTCGTGGCGATAGGTGGTGATTGTGGCCGCATCCCGGTCGAAGTAGCTCAGGCCGCCCTCCCAGGTGCCCACCCAGAGGTTGCCGTCCGGCTCGACGGCGAATGCGGCAATATCGCTGTTCGCCAGTCCGTCTGGTTGTTCCGGGTCGGCCGTATAGTGGTTAAAGGCACGCGTCCGCGGATTGAAGATGTTAATGCCCGCCGCCGTGCCAATCCAGAGCAGGCCGGTGCGATCTTCATAGAGCGTATAGATCGTATTACTGCTGATGCTGGTGGGGCTGGTCGGGCTGTGCTGGTAGCGGCTAAAGGTTTCGCTTTCCGGGTCAAACCGGTTCAGGCCGGCAGAGTAGGTGCCCACCCAGAGCGTGCCCGTCTGATCTTCATGAATCGTCGAGACCCAGTTGTCGCTCAGGCTGTCCGGGTTGTCCGGGTCGTGCGTGTAGTGGGTGCTGGTCTGGCGCTCACGATCAAAGCGGTAGAGCCCCTGCTCCGTGCCGATCCAGAGGAAGCCCTGGCGATCCTGCTGTAGCGCATAGACATCGCGCCCCGGCTCTGCCGGCTCGTAGACGACGGGCGTAAACTGCCGGCTTGCCGGATCAAACGTATGTAACCCCTCCGAGTTGCCCACCCAGAAGGTGCCCGCCCGGTCGATATACATCAGGCTGCCCCGGGCTTCGGGTGTCACCTTGTAGGCGGAAAAGGTCTGGTTCTCCCGGTTGAAGCGGTTCATCCCGCCCGTGATCGTACCAAACCAGAGCGTGCCCCCGGCATCCTCCGCAATATCCGCGACCCAGGGCGCGGCGATGCTCTGCGGATCATCCGGGTCGTGCCGGTAGCGGGTAAAGGTCTGCGTGTCCCGGTCGAAGCGGCTCAGGCCATTGTTCGTACCCACCCAGAGCGTACCCTGGCGATCCTCGTACAGCGAACGCACCGCGTTATCCACCAGCGAGGTCGGGTCAGCGGTATCCAGCTTGTAGACGGTGAAGCTGTAGCCATCGTACTTATTCAACCCCTCACCCGTGCCAATCCAGATAAAGCCCTGGCGATCCTGCAGGATCGCGTAGACCTGGCTCTGGGAGAGTCCCTGCTCCGGGGTCAGGCGCTCAAAGCGTAGCACCGGCTCCTGGGCCGCCGCCGGAACCGGTTGCCCGCCAACCAGCCAGAAGAGCATGACCAGCAGCCCGATCAGGAGTGTCCGGCCTACCGTCCGGATTGGCGTAGCAGTCGCGCACACACTGGCTTGCGTCACATCCCACCTCGGTCCTCTAGGTCGTCGCGCCGGCAGTTGCCGGTCATCCCCGCGCCTGATGCAAACGCCGGGGGTGTATGTTCAAGCATACCAGCGGATGCCACCGTTTGTCGGAGATTAACATTACATCTCACCGTTCGCTTATTTTCGGAAGGAGTTCGTAAAAATCCCCCATTAGCCGGTCAAAAACGGCTACTTGGGAAACATCTCGCCCCACATGGCGATAAAAATTGCAGAAATGTTTTACACATTACGGA
>DAOTUI010000128.1:0-72028 GCA_034437035.1 Chloroflexaceae bacterium | reverse complement strand
AAACTTTCAGTGCTCAACCCCGAGCCGTAATGGATGAAACAAAATTGTAATCAAGCTCTACCCGGAGCCAATTAACTTTCAGTGCTCAACCCCGAGCCGTAATGGATGAAACACGCGGTTGCTAACTCGGCGACTTCAGAACTTGCAGACCTTTCAGTGCTCAACCCCGAGCCGTAATGGATGAAACTTGTAGCGGGATAAAACGACCCTGCCTCTTATAATAACTTTCAGTGCTCAACCCCGAGCCGTAATGGATGAAACCTAGGCTGTAGCGGCGCTGTCCAGAAATGTCTTCAGACCTTTCAGTGCTCAACCCCGAGCCGTAATGGATGAAACTGCCATTTCGACAACTGCGTATGTCGCACCTCCGGTCTTTCAGTGCTCAACCCCGAGCCGTAATGGATGAAACTGTATTGCGGCGTGCAGTAGTAATGCCAGCTGCCCCGCCTTTCAGTGCTCAACCCCGAGCCGTAATGGATGAAACTGTTGTGTCCGCTTTGTCGCAGCATATATCCTGTTGTACTTTCAGTGCTCAACCCCGAGCCGTAATGGATGAAACTACTGTCGGATGACAGCGACATCTGCCAAATTATTGAGCTTTCAGTGCTCAACCCCGAGCCGTAATGGATGAAACGTTACCGGGAGCTCAACAGGGCTATTCTAGCTTCAGACTTTCAGTGCTCAACCCCGAGCCGTAATGGATGAAACAAGCGGTCCAGAGGCAAGCGCGACTGTTCATGGCAAACTTTCAGTGCTCAACCCCGAGCCGTAATGGATGAAACCTCATCTGACGTGCAGGAGAGCTGGGTCGGTATCGATTCTTTCAGTGCTCAACCCCGAGCCGTAATGGATGAAACCCCACCCCACCGAACGGAACCAGACCAGGGTTTACCCCCTGTGATGATTGTTTGGAAGCTCCTGAGGCTTCCTGGGACTTCACCATTGTAGCATAGTTTGCCGGAATGCGGTAGTGTTTCGCAACCCGGTTTTTGTTCCAGAATCGCGTCAAGTTGCGAACGAGTTTCGGGCCCATCAGGACGCCGGATTACATTAAAAAACCCCGACACCACCCTCGAAAATGTATGGAACATTTGTTCTATTCCTAGCGAGTTGCGAGGCATCAGCTTTCAGCCTTTCGTTTTCAGCTTTCATCCCAATGCGCCGGCAAACCAGCCATCAACGGGAACGGGCACAATGGGGGCAACGGCGACACATTCCCGTTCATCACCTCTGCGTCCTCGGGGTGCTTTGTGGCTATGACAACAAATCGGTATCAGGGGGCCGGGAACTGCCGTCAGTTGAATGCCCGATTATTTGAGTGCTGAGCTATACCCAATTGTCGTAACTGACATGGACGCCGGTTAACACCAGAACGTAAAACTCAGCACTCAAAACTTAACCCTTCCTTAAATCACCCGCTCGTTCCCGCCGTCAACCGGGATCTGCGCGCCGGTGACGCGCGCAAAGCGTGGCCCGCATACCTCCGCCGCCAGTTCCGCCACATCGCGGCTGGTTACTTCCACGCCCAGCACATTATTCCGCTTATACTCCTCCACGCTCAGGCCATAGTTTTCGGCACGCGCCCGCAGCACCTCCTCCGTCCAGATGCCGGTGTCAAAAACGGCATTGGGATGCAGCGTGTTGACCCGTATCCCGTCCGCGCCCCACTCCAGCGCGGCGACCCGCACCAACTGGTTCAGGGCCGCCTTGGAAGCCGAGTAGGCCGCCGCGCCCGGTCCCGGTGCGTGTACATTCTTCGAGCCGATGACCACGACCCGCCCGCCGCGGGGAGCCGGCTTGAGCAGCGGGTGCGCCTCACGCAGCAAAAACAGGTTGGCATCCAGGTTGACCCGCATAGTGCGCTGCCACTCCTCCGACGATAACGCCGCAATCCGGCGGCTCGCCGGGAAGATGCCCGCGTTCAGCACCAGCATATCCAGCCCACCGAAGGCCCGCACCACCACCTCGAGTGCCGCCTCCAGTGCTGCGCCGGCGGTGACATCGCACTGCAAGCCCTGGAAATCCGGCCGCGCCGGCAGTTGGGTGATCGCCAGGTCGATATCCAGCCCGACCACGGCGGCCCCACGCGCCAGGAACGCCTCCACGCAGGCCCGCCCAATCCCCGAGGCGGCCCCCGTGACCAGCGCCACCTCGCCCGCGAAGGGCGGCGGGTTGCCCTGCTTGCGCAGCCTGGCCTGCTCCAACTCCCAATACTCCACGTCAAACAGATCCTGCGCCGGCAGGGCCTGGTAGGCTTCCAGCGCCGTGGCCCGCAGAATTATCTCTATCGTATGGCGGTAGATATCCGCGACGATGGCGGCCTCCTGCGCGGTGCGCCCCACCGTCGCCATGCCCAGATCGGGGTCGAGGATCACGCGGGGGGCCGGATCAAGCATCGTCAGGGGCTGTTCCGCCTGGGGTGCATGCGCGGCGAAGTAGCGCTCGTAGGCCGCGCGGAACCCCTGCACATCGCGGCCCAGCAGCGGCAGCCGTTTGGTACGAATCACATGGTCGGGCGTGGCCGGTCCCTGCTGCGCCAGCGTCGCCAGGTCAGCACGGCGGGCAAAGCTCAGGCAGTGGGGGTCGCGGTGGGTCGCCAGGATCAGCGGCTGCCCGGCAACGTCGGAGATTTCGCGGCGGAGCATGGCGATCTCCCGGCGCAACGGCTTTTCCTCTGGTTCCACCGCCGGCAGGCTGATCTGCCAGGCGTTGTGCCGCGCCAGATACTCCTCGGCGCGGGTCACCAGGTCGATCATGCGCTCGTAGGCCACCCGTGCCGTCTCGCCAAAGGCGAAGATGCCATGCTTGAGCAACACCATGCCGATGGTGCCGGCATGCGCTTCGCGTGGGAAGATCTCGGCACACAGACGGGCCAGCTTGAAGCCCGGCATGCTGTAGGGAATGATCACGACCGTGTCGCCATACGCCGCCCGGATATGCTCCGCGCCGTTGGGCGTATTGGTCAGCGCGACCACCGCGTCGGCGTGGGTATGATCGACAAATTTGTAGGGCAGAATGGCATGCAGGATGGCCTCCACCGAGGGCGAGGGCGCGGCGGCGTTCGTCATGTTGCTCTTGAGTTCGTTCGCCATCTGCGTATCGGTGAGCGTCTCCAGTTGCGCCAGCCGCAGCAGATGGGCCATCCGCACGGGGGCAAACCCCGGTGCCGCGATGCTCTCCAGATCCCAGCCGCTGCCCTTCACATAGAGAATGTCTTCCGCCGCGCCAAAGATATTCGGCTCGCGGAGCTTGACCGAGGTATTGCCCCCGCCATGCATCACCAGCGCCGGCTCCCGCCCCAGCAGGCGCGAGGTGTAGACGCGCTGCTCCAGGTCGCCGGGATAGTGCGCCGCTTCCTGGTCGTTCCAGAGACTCTTCATTTCCTCCCCCATTTCAGAGTTTCACAGTTTGCGTCTTATACCGATTTGTTGTCATAGCCACAGAGAACACCGAGGACGCAGAGGTTCTGAACGGGAACGTGCCGTCCCTGCGTGCATAACCCATGTTCTGACTGATTGCCGGTTTGCCGGCAAACTGGTATTACGGGTTGCGTCGCGCTTACACCTGATCGGGATCGACGCCGATGGAGCGCAGGTAGTCCGACAGCCGCTCGGCGCGTTGATGCTCTTGCTCGGCACGTTGCCGCTCCGCTTCGTGCCGGCGTTCCAACTCCACATAGCTCACAAACTCCTGCCCATCAGGGCGGTAGAGATGCAACCCGTCCGCGTCAACGGCAAAGCGCACACCCAGGCGCGAACTGACCCAGTCCTGCATGGCCGCGATCACGCGTAGCCGGTCCTCGTGGCGCTGCCAACCACTCAATTCATTCCTGTCAGGATCGTAGAGATAATACTCTTCCACGCCGTAGTCCGTGTAGAACTCCAACTTCTTTGCCACCTCAGTCAGCGAGTTGCCGGGCGAGAGCACCTCAAAGACCACCTGGGGCGCTATGCCCGCCTCTTCCCATTGCAAATATGCGCCCCGGTCGCCTTTGGGCCGGCCAAAGACCACCATCACATCGGGCGCGCACCGGTTGCCCGGTTCACCTTCCACCGGATACCAGAGCAGATCCCCGGCGACAAACACGTCGGGGGAGTTGCGAAACATGGCATCCAGTCCACCCTGGATCGTGGTGATCCAGCGAAACTGTTTAGTATTATCGGCCATTGGCTGCCCATCACTGGTAGGATAGGTGACCGTTTCGGTCGGGATGACCGGCGTATCGGTCGCCATACAGCACCTCCTGCTATCGGTTGTCTGGAGTGCATTATACCTGATAGGGGAACGCGGAACGAGAACCGGGAACTGGGAACAAAGCGCGTTGGACCATTGGTATTCGTCCTGCGTCTGGTTGCTGGTTCGGGTTACAATGTGGTGGCGCGGGCACTCTGTCCATCGGCAACCCGCCCGGGTTCCGGATCGGGCCCGCTGAGCGCACCCGTAAGCAGATCGACCTGGACCTGGAGCTTGAGCCCGGCACTGCCCGCGTCCGTATCGCTCCCATATCCCGGCCACACGTCTGACAACGCGGTCGGCAACACAATCGTCGAACTGTCCTGGATCATGACCCCGGCAAACCGTTGGAGCAGCGGGATGGCCACCGGTTCCGCAGCAATCACCTGTTGCACCGCCGCCGGCACCTGCTGCAAACAGGTGGCGGCCACTTCGGTACAGCATTGCTCCAGGCCCTGGGGGGTGATCGCCACGCCCAGAGTCGCGGCCGTCTGGACCAAATCCTCCAGCGCGGGATCTGGTCCCCAAAGACCATGGTCTGGACAAACCGGGCACCATCGAGTTGGGAGGCACGTCGGACGAATCCGGTCGCTCGGGCGATCGTCCGGGCCGTGTTCGTCAAGACCTCAACCATGGCGTGGGCAACCTGTGGTATGCTGGTCATGAGGATGCTCCTGTCCGGTATCATATAGGTCTGGTTCACCATCATGATGCCCGAAAGCCATCCCCGTGTCCGGAACCCCTTCGCTTGCTGCGCCCCTACATCTGCCGAAGGCGAAACCGGTTTTTTGCAGAGCGACCGCGTAACACGTATGATTGACACGCGTTACGCGGTGGGCATACAAACCAGATATTTGCCTGGATGAACGGCCCGATTCGCCTGTGGCAGCATGGTACATTCTTATCTTTTGCAGAAAAATTTGGCTCTGTGAGCCAAATCTTTCTGCAAAAGGATGTCCAGTTACACATACGGGATCGCCTGATCCATGGCAGCACCGGCAACTTCGTGGGTTTCACGCATGTCCATGTCATGGTGTTCGTGGTCCAAACTTCCACCGCGTAACACGTATGATTGACAGGAGATCGCTTGCCTATTCGTGTATTCGTTGCCCATTCGTTGGCGGTGCGGGTAGGATCGAGAGCCGAAAAACGGGTTCACCGGGTAAATTCTGTAGCTGACAGGCCAGACGGCGCGGCTTTACGCGGGAACCAGTGCTGCGTACTCATACAGATCTTCACCAGCAGCAACATAATCGGTACCTCAATCAATACCCCCACAACGGTTGAGAGGGCGGCACCGGACGTCAGGCCAAACAGCATCACCGCCGTGGCGATTGCTACCTCAAAATGGTTGCTGGCCCCGATCATCGCCGCTGGTGCGGCCTCCTCATACGACAGGCCCAGCACCTTCGCCGCACCATAGCCAATGCCGAAAATCGCTAGCGTCTGAATAATCAGCGGCACGGCAATCATGCCCACAATGAGCGGAGAACTGAGGATAACCCGGCCCTGGAGCATAAACAGAAAGATCAGCGTCAGCAACAGCGCTACCGTCGAAATCGTGCCCATATGCTTGAGGAACACCCGCTCGTACCACTCAACGCCCTTGCGCTTGATCAACTGCGTGCGGCTGATATAGCCCACCACCAGCGACACCCCGACATACAGCATCACGCTCAGAAAAATCGTCAGGAACGGCACGGCCATATCAGATACGCCCAGCAGAAAGTTCCCCAACGGCGCGTAGAGCAGCAACATCGCCAGTGAATTGATCGCCACCATAATCAGCGTCAAGCCCATCCGCGTCCGCGCCAGATAGCTCCAGACCAGCACCATCGCTGTGCAGGGCGCAATACCCAGCAAGATCATCCCGGCCATATATTCGCTCGCCATGGTTGGATCGACATAGGGTGCCCAGACAACCCGGAAGAACAACCAGGCAAAAAACACCATGGTAAAGGGCTTGATCGCCCAGTTCAGCACTAACGTCAAGACGACAGGGCGCGGTGCCCGCGCAACATTGACTACCTCGCCAAAATCGATCTGCACCATAATCGGATACATCATCGTAAACAGCAAAACAGCGACGGGAATGTTCACCTGGGCAATCGCCAGCGAGTTCAAAAACTCGGCACCTGCCGGGAAAAGTGACCCCAGCGCAATGCCGACCAGAATACATAATCCGACCCACAGCGTGAGATAGCGCTGAAAGAAGCTGAGATTGTATTCCTTACGCGGTTTCATTGTTTCTGCTCTGGTCGTGTTCATTCAAAACCCTCCTCGATTCTATCAAGCGTAAGCAGGATATTTTGCGGCCCACATGCTAGTGGCCGCTGCTGCATACGCGCTGGATTAAAGAAAGCGCCATTGGTGTGGTGGGGCCGTGTCCTTCCAGGAGGTTCTCGGGTTGCGCGGGGGCCGCAGGCCCCGCACCCCCCCGTGGGCGAACGTTCCCCGGAACGGGTACGTGAAGAACCCGAGAAAGACTACATAGGGAAGAAGGGATCAACCGAATGTGGCATGAGATACTTCAACCATGATTGAAGTATAACGCCACAAACCGGAAAGTCAAGTGAAAGTATCACAATTCAACATCATTGTGGTGACGCTTCACGCCCGCCAGTTGTGCGGTTGAGTGTATACTGTCAGGCGTTCGTATCGTCAGGTTAACCCTGTTGGGCCGGCACCACTTGATCACGGCCGTGGGTTTTGGCCTGATAGACACGACTTACGCGGTTGCCATGCAAACCGGACGTTTAATGAGATGGAAGCCGGATTCGCCTGCGGCCGCAGGCGAGTCGGGCCGTTCGTTCAGGCACATGCCTCATTTGAAAGTGACCGCGTAACTTGTGTCAACAAGTGCAATTGACGCCGGGCAGTGCCCAGATTATCATGCAAAAAACCATCGTCTGACTTGCGAAGGATGTGCGATGACAGACAGGCAGGTATCTTCAACCATCACCCTCCGCGCACTCGATGCCGGATGGAACTACGCGCGTTGGGAGAACGAACTCCCCGATGACGGCAACCGCTACGAGGTTATCGCGGGAGTGTTGTATATGACCACAGCACCGAGCTTCTTTCATCAGTGGATCATTCGGCGACTGGATCGGTATGTCGGTGTTCCGCTGGAACAGCAGGGGCCGGCCTATGCTGCAACTGCCCCGGTTGGCTTGCTGATGCCCGGCTGTGACCCGGTACAGCCTGATTTTGTCCTGATTGCAGAGGTCTTATCACCAGGCAACCCGGAGCAAGATACCGAAACGAAGCGCCACGCCTATGCCCGCGCAGGTCTGCCCGAGTACTGGATCATCCGGCCCCACACCCGCGATGTGTTGGTATGCCACGCGCCGGATACCACGCTGGGTGATTACACCACTGTCCATCTGGTTGGCCCAACCGAGATGGTAAGCACGCTGTATTTCCCCGTTACCCTGACGGTTGCAGATCTTTTTGTCGGAGCACCGGATACGGCCGTATGATGTTTTCGTCGGCGAACATAACACAGGCCGCAGGTGTAACACCTGCGGCCTGCATGCTTCGTTTCCTCCTGCGGCACTACTGCGGCAGTTCGTCCGGGCGCTCCACCAGCGTTACCGTCAGGCTGATCTCACGACTATTACGCAGAACGGTCAGTTCTAACGTATCGCCGGGCTGGTACTGCGTCAACACATAGCGCAACGAGTTGTCCCGCGCGAGTGAAGTTCCGCCGATCTCCACGATGATATCACCCGGCTGCAACCCCCCGGCCGCGGCCGGTGTCTCCGGCACCACATCACTGACCAGCGCGCCGTTCTGGACGGGCAGGTTGTTCAGGGCGGCAATTTCACCATCGATCATGGCATAGCTAATGCCAAGGTAGGGATAGACCACTTCGCCGTTGGCAATCAGTTGCTCCGTCACCCGGCTGAAAATATGGCTGGGCACCGCAAAGCCCAACCCCTCGGCCTGGGGACCGGCCATAAATCCGCTGCCCCGCACAACCAGCGTATTGATCCCGATGACCTCGCCCCGCAGGTTAATCAGCGGCCCGCCACTGTTGCCCTGGTTAATCGCCGTATCGGTCTGGATCAGTCCCTCCATATCGCGGCCAACTGAGCGGTTCAGCGCGCTGACCACCCCGGCAGTCACAGTGTTACGAAAGTTCCCCAGCGGGCTACCAATCGCCAGCACCTGCTCACCCGGCTGCAGGATCTCCGAGTCGCCGACCGCAGCAACGGCCGGTACCTCCACGCCTACGCGAATCACGGCAATATCGGTGAGCGGATCACTCCCCACCAGTTCCGCACTGTGGCGGCTGGTATCGGCAAAGACCACCGCCAGCCGGTTGGCTCCGTCCACAACATGATGGTTGGTGAGGATATAGCCATCGGCGCTAATAATCACGCCACTACCGCTGCCCCCTTCGCGCGAGTTGGGGTTGTTGAGCACAGTCACAACGGCCGGAGCCACCTGCTGGACGGCGGCAACCATGGCATCCGACACATTGCCCTCTGCCGGGGTCAGCGGTGGCGCGGGGGTCGGTGCCTGGGCCGCCGCGCGCGCGGCCTCATTCGGCGCGGCAACGGTCTCGACAACCATGGCCGATGCGGGCAGCGCGGCAATACTGCGCTGGGCCACGAAGTAGCCGGCCACACCACCCGCCAGCATTCCGCCCGTAATACCAATAAACATCGCCAGCAAAACAAACAGAATGAGCCCGATGCGTGTTGTCCGTTCCATCTATGTTACTCCTTTTTTAATACCCGTATTTTGTGGTTTCAGTTTGTATTTCTCGATGAGAATACCCGGTTTCCATCATGGATTACGTGGTTATTTAAACGTGGTAGCGGAGTGCGGTACCTGGTCCATCGCACAACGCGTGCCACGGATATCGGCTGAGATAGACCACACGTCAGGGTTGCGCCGGGCGGGGACATCCCATATCAGAACGGCCTGCGGACGCACAGCAGCGCGTCCCTACCGCACCCGGCCTGCGGACGCACAGCAGCGCGTCCCTACCTATCCCCTCTCCCCTGTCCCCTCTCCCCTGTCCCCTATAACCTGTCCCCTATAAACCTATAAACCTATACCGATTATGCCACAACCGTCTGAGCCCCGCTTTAAGCGGGTGTGAGAGGCAGATGAGAAGCGGAACACAACATGGACTACAAACGCGCTCAATTGTGACACTCCCTGTCACAGGCCCATGCTAGACTGAAAGCACAAGGGTTTCAGAACAGGGGAACAACGTCCACCGTCAACACTGAGAAGAACAGCGAATTGGGTAAACGCGTAAGCGAGGAGTGAAATGACGACAACCGCGGCCACTTTTGTCCCCACCGGCGAACCTTGCGAACGCCGTAAGTTCCAACTTACGAACCTCGACGGTAACAACAACAAGTATTATCTCGTGGAAACCTGGGATATCCCCAACGGACAGGTATTCTTTCGCGCAACCTTTGGGCGGGTCGGCGCAAACCCACAGGTAGACGAGAAGCTGACCACACCCGCCTGGGTGGAGCGCAAAATTCGGGAGAAGACCAAGAAGGGCTATCAAGAGGTCACGCTCCACCGGCCGGCGGTCACGGCGGCCGCGCCCGCGCCGACAACCAGCACCCCCACGCTTGCGCCGCAGGTCCAGCAACTGGTGGACTACATCTACACCGAAGCGGGGGAGAAGATTGCGTCGTACCTCTCGGTCGGAGTGGATGCACTCTCGCAGGAGCAGATCGACCATGGGCGTAAGCTGCTGCTGCTGGCCCAGAAGCAGTACGCCGACTGGCAGCGGGCGCAGGCGCAGGCGCAGGCCGAACTGCTGACCAACACCGTGCAGAACTACTACAACGCGATCCCCACCAGACTGCCCGGCCGCATTGAACGGCAGCAGGTTGTGCTGGATTTCTGCAAGGCGTTTGATGAGCAGGAGGACCGGCTGAACCAGCTTGAGGCCGCCATTGCCACCCATGCCGTGCAGCAGCACAATCCGCAGGTTTCGCACTACGACGCGCTCGGCGCGGAGATTGCCCTGCTGCCGCAGAACGACACGATGTACCGGCAGATCTGCGACTATATCGCGCGTACGGTGGTGCATGGCTATCGGGTGAAGGTGCGGGACATTTTCACGGTGACGATTGGCGATGAGCGCCGCGCCTTCGAGCAGAACAGCGTGGGACGCAGCCGGGTTGAACTGCTCTTCCACGGTACCGCCGGCCAGAATGTGCGCCACATTATGCGCACCGGACTGATCTGTCCGAAGACGGCCTCGAATGGGCGCATGTTTGGTCACGGAATCTACTTCGCCAACAAGTGCTCCAAGTCGGCCAACTACTGCGCGGTGCGCCGGCGCGGCGTGCCCCACTTCCTCTTCCTGGCCCAGGTCGCCATCGGCAATCCCTTTGTCGCACCGGAGGCCATGTCCAACCTGCGCCGGCCGCCACCGGGATACGACTCGGTCTGGGGCAAGGCCGGGCATACCGGCTCGTGGGGTGGGAAGCTGCTCTACGATGAGTTTATCATCTACCACGCGGCCCAGCAGACGCTGAGCTACCTCGTAACGTTTGATCGCTGAGCATATATCGTTAACGCAGAGAGGTGTGACATGCAACTGGGTGACTGGGTTGAATTCGAGACGATTGTAGTGAAACAGCCAACCGCAACCGGCAGCCGTCCGGCAACAACCAGACTGGCACGCAAGCGGCGGGGCATGGTCATCGGCGAGCGATGGGTTTACGATGTGACGAGCGGCAGCCCGCCCGGCCTGTCCAATCGCCGGAAGGTGCTGCTGGTGGCGGTATCGCTCCACCGGGCCTACCGCGTCTTCCCGCATGATGCGTGCCCGACTACACCGCCGCAACCACGCCGCCGCCGGGCGCAACCCGCGCAACCCATGACGGCGCAGGCAACCGGATCTTCAGGTAACGGTGCAGGTACAATGAATGGCACACATGGAACTGGAAATGGAGGTGGCACCATGGCCCGTACGCCGATTGCCCGGAGTGACCTGGAACTGCTGGTCGCCGATCAGATCAACCAGCAGGCCAATACCAGCAGCACCTTTACGGCCTACAACATTACACAGGCACTACGCATAGCCAACCCCGACCGCGAAATCCTGCACGACGAAGTGCGCCGCGTGGTACATGCCCAGATGGAAGCGCTGGTTGCCACCAACATTTATGATCGGGATGATGTGACGTTTGGGAATAGCCGGGCCACGCGCTATATGCCCGCGTAGCCCGTACCGTGTAAGGGCGCAGCATGCTGCGCCCTTATTTCTCCAGAATTGCCGCGTAAAACTCAAGCCCGATCCCTTCGCGGTCCTCTTCCGTCACATAATCCTCCGGCAGGCCCAGGAAATCCTGAAGCCGCATCAGCCCGTTTTCGGGCACACGCCAGGGCCGGCTCCACGCCGACAAATCCTCCAATGCATAGAACCGAAAGAGCGTACCCGATTTTTGGAATATATCGATAAACTCTTCCAGTTCCGGCGTCGTCAGATCGGGGTGTTTGGTTTCATAGGTAATAAAGATCCGCGAACCGGGAGCTGCCCAGTCGTACAGATCGTGGAAGAGCCGGATAATTTCATCCGGTTCGAGAAACACGGTAATGCCGTTAAGCCCGATTGCCAACCGCCGCTCTCCCCCCAGAAAATCGCGCACCTGCGCCGAATCCAGCAATGAACGAGCATCGCGGATATCGTGCTGCAGATAGAGTACATTTGGGAGGTGTCCCACCAGCTTCTGCGCCTCCGCGCAGGTGTAGGAGTCAAGATCGGAGTAGACCACCTTCGCATGTGGGAGAACATGGTGGATATGGTCATCCGTCGGCAGCCCGGAGGCAAAATCGACAAAGTGGGTAAACCCCGCATCCCAAAGCTGACGAGCGGCCTGCTGGAGGAAGGCGCGCAGCATTTTGACCCACCTGGGCATCGATGGCATAAATGAAAAGATATACTCAGCGGCCGCCTGGTCCGCCGGGTAGTAATACTTTCCACCGATGCTGTAGTTGTAAATGCGAGCAGGATGGGGAACTTCGGACGACGCAGATCCTGCCGGGGGGGTAGACGGATGCATAACGTGGTCTCCTTTGCATATAGGCTCAGTTGATCACTCCGCCGCGTAGCGCGCTGCGGGTGACAGCCACATTGTAGTCAGAGTCGGATGCATGCGCAAGTCTGGCAACACAGGTAAAAGAGTAAACCTATGTTTAGTGAATGTTGTGGGGTTGTGCAGGCGTATTCATCAGGGAGTTAGTGGGGAATGCTGCTGCTGCGCAAGCGTGTGTGCCGCTTGCAGGAGTGCCGTAACACGGGTATGATACCTGCCGGGACTGCGCAGCACCTTACGGCCCTACGGTGCAACAGCAGGAGTAGTCAGTGATGCATAAAATGCACCCTACGGTGCAGCAGCAAGGGTAGTCAGTGGTGCATAGAATGCACCCTACGCTACGGTGCAGCAGGGGTAGTAGGACAGAAGCAGGTGCGCGGGGCACACCGCGACAACGACTTCCCCCGTGGCCGCAGCCTCGATTGCTATGCTATGCGGGTCGCTGTGCCGGAGAGGGATGGGTGAGGCGTGAGGCGTTAACCCGGTGCCATCCATATAACTCGCCGTTCACCGTTCTTCCTTACTTCCCGCATGGCCCGAAACTTGCATACCTTTTCGGCAGAATGGTTTAAACAAGGTTCGCAACCGCTTGCGACGGCGGTCAGCCACGCACCGGCTGAGGTACTCACCCTGTAAACCATAATCGTGTCTTGGAAGGAGAAAAACCATGGCTCGGACGAAACTGGAAGGACTGCGGGTGGCAATTCTGGCCGCCGACGGCTTTGAGCAGGTTGAACTGACGATACCGATGAAAGCGCTGCGCAAGCAGGGGGCCAACGTCGAGGTGCTCTCGCTGCGCCCCGGTCATATCAAAGGCATGAACCTGATTATTCCGGGGAAGAAGGTGCGGGTGGATCGCCTGGTATTCAACGCCGACCCGGAAAACTATGATGCGCTACTGCTGCCGGGTGGGTTTGTCAACCCGGATTTGCTGCGGCAGAGCAAAGAGGTACTGGAGTTTGTCCGCGCATTTGATCAGGCCGAAAAGCCTATCGCGGTGCTCTGCCACGGCCCGTGGATCCTGGCCTCGGCGGATCTGGTACGCGGACGGAAGCTCACCTCCTGGCCGGGGATCAAGGATGACCTGATCAATGCCGGGGCGGAATGGGTTGATACGTCGCTGGTGCGTGACCGCAACTGGGTATCCAGCCGGGGACCACATGATCTGCGCGCCTTCAAGAAGGGGATGCTCGAACTGTTTGCCACGCGGCGGCCAATGGCGCCCAAGAAGGTCAGTCGCCGCTCACCGGCAAAATTCCTGGTTGGAGCCGGGGTGCTGGCGGGCGCTGTGGCCTATGCGTTGCGGCGTACCGGGGTAGCCGATACGATGCGGCGGCAGTTTGCTTCCAACCCGCCGGTCGGGTAAGACCAGGTTACAGGTTACGGGTTGGATAACCAATCCATTAGCAGATAGCATATCTGCCCGGAAAGCTGTGTTTTTCTCAGGCAATGTGGCTCTGTGAGCTACATTGCCTGAGAAAGGATGTCCCTGGTTACATCCTGCCGGAGGCGATATCAGCTTCCAAGAGCAATCGCGTAAGTCGTGTCAATCACACGCCATTTATTTCTTCAACAGATCGCGCAGTGCCGGCTCCAGGTCGGGATACTTGAATTCATAACCAAGGTCGCGAGCTTTTATCGGCAGCGCACGCTGGCCGGTGACCAGGTTATCCGCCAGTTCCCCCAGGATAACTTTAATGCCGACACCCGGTACCGGCAACCAGGCAGGTGTACCCATCACCTTGCCGAGCGTCCCGGTGAAATCGGCGTTGGTCTCCGGATTGGGCGCGGTCGCATTCATCGGTCCTTGCGCCTGCGCATGCTCCAGCGCCAGCAGAATGATCCCGACCTCGTCCTCGATATGAATCCAGGAGATATACTGCGTGCCCGGCAGGATTGGCCCGCCGACGTAGAAGCGAAACGGCAACACCAGTTGCGGCAGCGCACCCTCGTCGGCATCCAGCACAATACCGGTGCGGATCAGCACCGTCCGCACCCCCAGATCTTCGGCCCGCTGCGCTTCCCGCTCCCACTCGGCTGTTACTTGCGACAGGAACAACTCGCCGGGGGGGGCGCTCTCATCCAGCAGGGCAGCACCCGCATCGCCATAGTAGCCCACCGCCGAACCAGACACAAAGACCTGCGGCGGCTGGGCGATCTCGGTCATGGCCCCGAACAAAACCCGCGTGCTGACAATGCGGCTATCGCGGATCTCGGCCTTATACTGCTCGTCCCAGCGCGGCCCGAAGATCGGCGCGCCGGCCAGATGGATCAGGCCATAGGCCCCGTTGAGGGCATGGGCCCAGTCATCCAGATATTTCGGCGTCCAGGCCACATACTCGCTTGCCTCCGGTACGCTGCTACGCGCCTTCTCCGGATTGCGCGTAAAGACTACTACCTGGTAGCCGCGTTCAGCGAGTTGCTTACAGAGATGCCGCCCGATCAATCCGGTTGCGCCGGTGACAACCACCCGTTTACTGTCCGTCATTGGAGATGCTCCTTGAAGCAAGAACTGAGAACTAAGAAAACTGACAACTAATGCCGCGTTTCTTCTAAATTTACATTACACGGTCACGAACCCGGAAGGCCATTGCGCCTCCGGCAGGACGGAAGAAACCAGATCTTTTTCACAAAAAATTTGCATCTTGTGCAAATTTTTGTGAAAAAGTAAAGTTCCATTCCACCCTGCCGCAGGCGAAACTACCTTCCGGGTTAAGACCGCGCAACTCGCGTAAGTTACTGCTGCGTATAATAAGATGAACCGGCAGCAAAGGCAAGCCGCCCAACCCGGCACGCTATGCCTGATCTTCAGTCCGCATCCTCGGCCCAGACAATGCCGATACGGTCGGAACTCACCGCAATCACGCCGTTGTCGAACGTGGCGCTGCTGATCGGACGCCAGCCCAGCACCTGCCGGCCATCCAGTGTATAGATCGCTGCCTCGCCGCTGCAGGTGCCATTGGTGAAGTAGCGCGTACCGGAGGCGAAAAACTCCAGGAAGCGTTCGGCGCATGCTTCCGCCAGTTCCAGATCCATCATCGCCTCCGGGTAGGCCAGACCTTCGTGCAGCACATGGATCAGCAGCTTGCGGGCAATGCCGCGCCGCAGTTCAATCCAGTGCGCCCCCAGGCCGGTGTAGTCAAACAGGGCAACAAAGGCATCCAGCAGAGCCGGGTAATCCGGTTGCTCCCCAGCATTTTCCCAATTGAACTGGAGTATATCAAAGAGCAGCGGATTGCCGTCGCGGGCCTGATCCAGCGTGGCGGCCAGTTGTTCAACCTCTGGATCGTCAGCCGGTTCAAAGCTGATGTTGGACATACGCCTCTCTTCCTCAGATTCAACAGCCGAAGCCGGCAGCCGGTCAGTGCGATTCATGCGCCACACTCATCTTCTTTTTATGCCCGATTCGCCGTCTTCTCATCCTGTTTTGGTATACTGATGCTGTGTGGTAGTGTAACATAACACGAGTTACGCGGTCCTTGACTCGGAAGACCGTTGGGCCTCCGGCAGGGTGGAAGATTCCAGTTCTTTTTCACAAAAAAATTCACGTTGTGAATTTTTTTGTGAAAAAGAAAAAAGGAGTACCATGCTGCCGCAGGCGAATCGGGATTTCATCGGGTGAAACGCCTGGTTTGGAACCGACCACGTAACGCGTGTAACATAACAGCAGTTACGCGGTGGGGCCAGTTCTGGCCCAGTGCCGGAACCGGAAACCAGAATCGCCTGCGGCAGCATGGTGCATTTTGTAACTTTTTGCTAAAAATTTTGCACAGAGCGCAAAAATTTTAGCAAAAAGCTGTCCGATACCGCCCTGCCGGAGGCGAATCGGGCCGTTCTTCCCGGCGAACACCTGGTTTGGAACCGACCGCGTAAGTTCTGTTGTCACTTCAGAGGAGTCAGGCCGGAACAGGGCTCCCAGGCTTCAGCGCCGCACTCCAGCGCGATATTCTGGCGGTTCGTACGACAAACTGACATAATGCACTTTACAAAATTGGCGACATTGCGTATAATTGCTAACGCTAACGATTCCACGTCGGGTTCATGCTGTTTTCAGAATCCGTCTGTGGCCGTGACTGAGAGTTTTGCTCTCAGTTCTTTCATTTATGGTACTACCCCACGGAGCAGGGTCAATTGACCTTCCCAGTCTGTCAGCTCCTATGGGGACCATCTTGCAGGACAAAGGCAGTGAAACAATGAGTGAAAAGACGACATACCTGACACGTGAAGGTAGAGCCAAACTTGAAGCGGAACTTGAAGAGCTTCAAACCGATGGACGCAAACAAGTTGCTGAGCGGATTGCCGCCGCCAAAGAACTCGGCGATATATCCGAAAGTGGCGAGTATGAAGATGCGAAGAACTCGCAGGCTCTACTGGAAGGTCGCATTCGTGACATCAAAAATATGCTCTCGCGCGCCCAGACCATCGAAGATGGGGTCAACGGCAAGAATGTCGAAGAGGTGCGGGTCGGTTGCTCCGTCACAGTCCGCATCGACGATGAAGATGAAGATGAAACCTGGACAATTGTCGGGAGTGCCGAGGCGAACCCACGTGAAGGCAAGGTTTCCAATGAGTCACCGATTGGTGCCGCTCTGCTTGGGAAACGACCCCGCCAGAAAGTTACGGTCCAGACTCCCTCGGGTGTGATGAATCTAACCATCGTTAAGATTAACTGATTGTCTGGACCTGGAATACCAGCCGCATTCTCACGGTGACAGGCCGTGTACCCTGATAGTCTTGCGATGAGGCGAGATTTGCGCAGCATTGACGTGCTCCTCGCCGCATCGCTATTCCTCGTTATACAGATATGATTGCCTTGACGGTTCCCTTACCCTCACCCTATAATACATGCGCTATCTGGATTACCAAACAGTCTGGCGAATATATGGATTTGAATGAGCTTCAGCAACAACGTTTGATGAAACTGGAACGCCTGCGCGCTGCCGGTATCGATCCGTTTCCGCCGCGCAGCCAGCGCACCCACACGATTGGTGAACTACTCGCCGATTTTGACCAGCTTGCCGCGTCCGGTGCAAGGGTAACGCCGGCAGGGCGGATTGTCGGCGCGCGCCGGGTGATGGGCAAACTGGCCTTTGCGCATATTGTCGATGAGAGTGGGCGCATCCAGCTCTGGCTCAGCCGGGGCGATATGGGCGAAGAGCGCTTTGCCCGCTTTCGCGAAGATATCGACAGCTTTGATATTATCGAAGCCGACGGCGAGTTGCGGCGGACGCAGAAGGGCGAGCCTTCGCTGTTTGTCCATGAGTTACGGGTGCTGGCAAAAGCGCTCAACCCCCCACCGGAGAAGTGGGAGGGACTCAAGGATGTTGAAGAACGCCTGCGCCGGCGCTATCTTGACCTGATCGTCAACGAGGACCGGCGCGACATCTTTGTTGCCCGCGCCCGGGCTATTCGCAGCATGCGCTACTTTCTGGACGAGCGCGGCTTTATCGAGGTCGAGACGCCGATCCTGCAACCAATCTATGGCGGCGCGGCGGCACGCCCGTTTATGACCCACCATAACCAGTTGCACCAGGATCTCTACCTGCGAATTGCCAGCGAACTCTATCTCAAGCGCCTGATCGTCGGGGGCTTCCAGGGCGTCTACGAGATCGGCAAGAACTTCCGCAACGAGGGCGTGGACCGTAGTCACAACACCGAGTTTACGGTGATGGAGTGCTACCAGGCCTATGCGGATTATCACGATATCATGCGGTTGGTGGAGCAGATGCTGCGCACGATTGTGCAGGATGTTACCGGCGGCACCGTTGTCACCTACCAGGATCAGACGGTTGACTTTGGTCCCGACTGGCCGCGCCTCGCGCTGCCCGCCGCGATCCAGGAGCATACCGGCATCGATATCACCCAGGCAACGACCGCTGCCGCGCTATGGGACGCGATCCGGCAGGCCAATCTCTCCGTAGAGAAAAAGGCTACCTGGGGCAAGCAGGTAGACGAACTGTTCAGCACCTATGTCCAGCCAACATTGATCCAGCCGACATTTGTGATAGACTATCCGCTGGAACTGTCACCGCTGGCAAAACGCAAGCCTGAGATGCCCGGTTACACCGAGCGGTTCGAGGGGTTTATTGCCGGGATGGAAGTGGCAAATGCCTTTACTGAGTTGAATGACCCGCTGGATCAGGAGCAACGGTTTCTGGAGCAGGGACGGGCGTTTGCTGCCGGCGACGAAGAAGCGCACCAGATGGATGTTGATTTTATTGATGCTCTCATGTATGGCATGCCACCGACGGGTGGGTTGGGCATTGGTATTGATCGGCTGGTTATGGTCCTGACCGACCAGGCAACCATTCGTGAGGTTATTCTGTTTCCCCATTTGCGTGCCAGGGAGTGATGTATGCCGCGATCATTTACGATTGAACGTGAAAACTTGCCCGAAGTTATCCAGGGTTGGCTGCGCGCGGTCGGCCTGAGCGAAGAAGAGGTCGTTGAGTTGATCTTTACCGAGGACGAGATCTTGCTGCGCCGCCCGATGAGCCCGGCCCTGCGCGCCTGGGCCAAAGGTGTCAGCGATAAGTATGACAAGGCGTTCCGCCAGATTGCCGGGTTGTAGACCTGTGGTTATGCGCTATCTGACAAAAGATGAACTGCTTGACCTGCATATCTACGCGGTGATGCGCTATGGTGGGCGGATGGGAATCTCCAGCCAGGACCGGCTCCAGACGGTGCTGCATGCGCCCCACCAGAAGATGTTTGGCGTTGAGTTGTATCCTGATGTGTGCAGCAAAGGCGCAGCGCTGACCTACCTGCTAATCAAGAGTCGGCCGTTTATCGGTGGGAATGAGATCACGGCGCTGATGGCGCTCCTGCGCTTCCTGGAACTCAACGATGCTGCGTTAAGCGCCGCTATCGCCGAGGGCGATCTCTTCTGGTTGATACGTGCGATCAATTATTCGGATCTGGATAAGGAAGGGCTGGAAGACTGGCTGCGCGATAATATCCTGGTCTGATTGGTCTATCTGGTGCAGGCTATGTTACCTGATAGGCTGACACATTGGGTAAGATCCATGCGCTTGATCAGACGAAAATCTGGACCCGCCTGCGTCAGCGTGGTGCTTTTTTAATGGTATCTTCCGCCCTGCCGGAGGCGAATTCTTCAAGTTCGTGACTGCATAACGCGTAGATCTGATGACAGTTCAATGTCGGCGGTAAGGGCAGGCCGCCCTGCCTGTCCAGGATGGACAACACTATGACGACGATTTTGCTCAACGGTATCGGCAGTCTGCTGGGGGCGCGGGTCGCCCAGATCTTGAGCGCGGATGATTCCCTGCGACTGGTGGGGCTGGATCGGCGCATGCCCATTGCACCCGTGGGCCGCGCCGAGGTGCTCACAGCCGTGCCGGACGGGCAGCAACTGGTTGAACTGCTGCGCGCCGAGCAGGTCGCATGCGTGATTCACCTGGCTTTGCTGGGAGAAGAAGAACCTGCACCCAATCGCGAAGTCGCGGTGCAGCAAAATGTGCTGGGCAGTATGGAACTGCTGGGTGCATGCGCGCATGCCGGTGTGCAGCGCGTAGTGCTCCGCAGCAGCACCCAGGTCTATGGCGCAGTGCCAACCAACCCGGTTTTCATACCGGAACAGCATCCGACTGTGCGCCCAAGCCACTCCACCTTGCTCCGTGATTATTTTGAGGTTGAGACATTCGCCGCCGACTTTGCCCGTACCCACCCCGAGGTTCAGATCGTGGTGCTGCGTTGTGCCGGCTTGCTCGGCGGCGGCGGCTGGTCCCCGCTGACCTACTACCTGACGCAGTCCAATCCGCCGACGCTGCTCGGCTTTGACCCGCGTATTCAGGTGCTGCATCTGGATGACGCGGCTGTGGCGTTTGCCCTGGCAGCCATGTGTCAATCAACCGGCTGCTTTAACCTGGCGGCCGACCCGCCGGTCAAGCTGGTGCAGACCGTGCGCCTCGCCGGACACCAACCTCTGCTCTGCCTGGAGCCATTCACCGATGCCGCCGCCGCACTGGGATTAAGCCATGACTTGACGCGCGGCTGGCCCTTTGAGCGTGACTTCCTGCGCTATGCCTGTGTTGTCGATACGCGGCGGGCCCAGGCCGAACTGGGATGGAGCCCTAGCCACGCTGCGGCCGCTGTGTTGCGGGAACTGGGCGAGGGGCGTAATGTTTACGCCGCACGGGAGCAGACCGAAGTAGTCCTGCAAACATTTCTGTCGCGGAGGAGCCAATCGTGAACGAGCAATCAACGCTACGCGCGAACGCACGCACCGATGCTGCCACGTTGCCGGCGGAACCCGGCTTGCGAGAGGTGGCAGGTCTGCCCGCTTCCACCAACCATACCGCGCCGGTCTCCCCGGTAGAACAGTCTTCCGCCATGGTGAACGAGCTTGCCGCCGAGGTTCACGCGATTGAGATCACGGTGCGCAACCGGGCGCAGCAGGCGGAAGGTGACACCGCGCAGGTTGATGCGTTTGTTGCCGATATTCTCAAGTTAATCGCCGAGAATCTGGAGCGCATGGCCCCGCCGCAGGTGCGCTTTATCCTGGATCTGCTGCGTAAGTTTGATATTGATCCGGAAGATTATCTCTCCCCGGATTTCTGGCGCGGCGTCGGCATGCTCATTGGCTACCAGATCAAGGAGCAGTCCGCGTTTATTGAGCGGCGCTTGCAGGGCGATTATGCGATCGATCCCTATGGCATGGATCTGGAGATTATTGACATCGTCCGGCCATTTCTCACCTTTATGTATCGCACCTGGTGGCGCACCACTACTGAGGGTATCGCGCATGTGCCCGCATCAGGCCGCGCGCTGCTGGTTGCCAACCATAGCGGCGTGCTGCCCTGGGACGGCGCAATGCTTGCCACCGCCGTCTACGAGGAGCATCCATCGGCACGGATTGTGCGCAACCTCTTTTTGCACTGGTTCAGTACGCTGCCGTTTGTTGCACCGCTGCTGGCCGATCTGGGGCAGGTGTCGGGCAGTCCCGAAAATGCGATCAACCTGCTGGAGAATGACGAACTGGTCTGTGTCTTCCCGGAGGGCGTCAAGGGTATCGGCAAACTCTTCCGGCAGCGCTACCGGCTGGCGCGGTTTGGCCGGGGTGGGTTTGTGCAGGCCGCGCTACGTACCGGCGCGCCGCTGGTGCCCGTAACCATTATCGGCGCGGAGGAGATCTACCCACTGATCGCCAACGCGAAGCCGATTGCGCAGATGCTGGGGATGCCCTACTTCCCGGTAACGCCGTTCTTCCCCTGGCTGGGACCGCTGGGGGCGATTCCCCTGCCGACCCACTGGAATATCAGCTTTGGCCCACCCATCTCCACTCAGGAGTATGGCCCCGATGCCGCCGACGATCCCTTGATCGTCTTTATGCTGGCGGAACAGGTGCGCAGTCGTATTCAGGAGACGTTGGATGCAAAGCTGCAGGAGCGTCCTTCGATCTTTTAGTTTCCTCACATCGCCCCAGGCGTCCCGACTGTTGCGGTAGGTCACTGGAAGCGTGACCTACAACTGCTTCAGCATTCCTCGGGCGGTAGCATGTCCACCGCACCCCAAATTCGACCTGTGCGCCAAATCCGGACTATATTTCTCAACGTTCATCTATCTTTCAGCAATACCTGGATCGTACCCGGTAAGATCGACCTGTTATTATAGTCAGGAGTGTTGATTGCCAGGTCGGGCCGGCTCCTGCTGCCGAAAACAGATGCTCCTGCTATGGTGAGGAGAACGACCGACCATACAATCGCAGGCTGATAGTAGCAATGCCCGGTACGACTCAAATGGAGAACCGTGATGAGCAATGAGTTTTATTCGCACACCCTCTCTGAAGCTGAATATGCCGATTTACAGCAGCGGATTATCATCCTTGAGCGTCAACTCCAGGCACAGACCGCCGAGTGTCACTTTTTCAAAGCCCTGGTTGAGCAGAGCCGGGATGGTATCGCGGTTCTCGATCAGCAGGGGACAATCACCTATGCCAACGCAATCTTTACCGGGTTCGCAGTGTGTGATACACCCGATTTTACCGCTGGAGTTCAGGCTGTTCTGCGTAACGAGCAGGATTGTTTTTTGCTGGAGTATTCCTGCGGCAATCAGGATGATGAGCATTGGTTCAGCGGGCAGGTGACGCGCCTGACGGTAGCGGGTGAAGTCTATGCCCTGGTGAGGCAGACAGCGATCACCGCACAGAAGCAGTCCGTCGGTGCGATGCACGAGAGTCAGGTGCTACTCCAGAGCATCATTGACCATGTACCGGCGGCGATCTTTGTGAAGAGTCTGGAGGGGCGCATCCTGCTGGTGAACCAACTTCTGGCCAACATCTTCAACCTCTCCGGTACGGATATCGTTGGTCGCTTAACCCAGGAGCTTTTCCCGCCGGAACTGGTGGCTGCCTGGCATGCCGAAGACCAGCATATCCTGGCGACCGGTTTGGCGTTAACCGTTGAGGAGCGCAACCCGACCGAGGGAGATGCACGAACCTACCTGATTACCAAATTTCCCATTCCTGACGCTTCCGGTACATTTTTTGCCACGGGCGGGATCGGCCTCGACATCACCGAAAGCAAGCAGGCCGAAGTTGCCCTGCACCAGCGAGTACGCGAACTGGATGCGCTCCGGGCCACCATGAACGAGCTTTCGCGGGAATTGGATCTGGAGACTCTGCTCCACTCCATTGTTGCCCGCGCCGTTGATCTGCTGGACGCCACCAACGGCGAACTGGCGCTGTTTGATCCCGATCAGCAACTGCTGCGGGTTCAGGTCAGTTATCGCATGGATCGTGATTATACCGGCACTCGCCTGCGCATCGGCGAGGGGGCGATGGGCCATGCCGCCGCCACGCAGCAACCGCTGGTGTTGGCGAACTATCAGCAATGGTCTGAGGGAATGCCACTCTACGCCGGCATGCCACCGCAGGCCGTTGTCGCCGTACCGTTGAACACGGGCAATCAGTTAGTGGGCGCTATTTCGATTGGTACGGCCGATGTCGGCCGCACATTTACTCCCACAGATATCGAACTACTACAACTCTTTGCTCAACAGGCCACAATTGCTATTCAAAATGCCCGGTTATTCACCGAGGTGCAGCAGTTGGCAACCATTGATCCGCTCACCGGGCTGCATAATCGGCGCTACTTCTTCAAGGTGGCACAGCACGAGTTTGAGTACACGCGCCGCTACAACCAGGATCTGGCAATTATTATGCTGGATATTGATCATTTTAAACGCATCAACGACGCCTATGGTCACACGGTCGGCGACCAGGTGTTGCGGAATGTGGCACAGCGTTGTATTACCCTGTTGCGCACAACGGATATTGTGGGGCGCTACGGCGGGGAAGAGATCGTGATCCTGCTGCCCAACACCGAGCTGGATGGCGCATGGCAGGCGGCAGAGCGCCTGCGCATCACCCTGGCGCAGACAGTGATCCCGACCAGTGGCAGATCATTGTCGATTACCGCCAGCTTTGGCGTAGCCTCCTGCCCACCCGCGCAACCGACAGAACTGGCGACCTTGATCGAGTGTGCCGACCAGGCGTTGCGGGCGGCCAAGCAGCGGGGCAAAAACCTGGTTGTAAACTGGGAAGCCGGCCTGACGCTGGTCGAAACCGTTATTCCCACCCGCCGGCCCAGTCCGTCGCAGCAGCATTCTCAGGCGCTGGTGCGGGTCGCCTCTCGCGTCAACAGTCACCTCGACCTGGATACTGTCCTGACGACGATCTGTCATGAGAGTGCCAATGTTCTGCAGGTACCGATAGCGGTCATCCAGCTCTATGATCCGGCCCCCAATCACCTGTCGTTTGTTGCCGCTGCGGGTATACCGCCGGGCATTGCCGGCCAATTCATTCCGACACCACGCTCTAACCTGGATTATCTTATCGAGCAGTATGGACCGGTTATCGTCATTCCCGACGTGCGGGAACATCTACCGCGTCCCAATGAAACCATGCATCAGCGCCTGGATCTACGAACACTGGTAATTATTCCGATGTGGCATGGGAGTGAGCTGGTTGGCGCGCTCAATATTGCAACCCGTGGTGGCGAACGTACATTTACCACAGAAGAATTGACGCTGCTGCAGGGGCTGGCTGACCAGGCGGCGGTGGCAATCACGAATGCGCAGTTGTACACCGATCTGGTACAGGCGTATGATGCCACTCTGGTCGGCTGGTCGCGCGCGCTGGAACTGCGCGACCAGGAGACGGAGGGACACAGCCGGCGCGTTACTGCGCTGACCATGCGTCTGGTAGATGCGCTGGGCATTGACCCGGCCGACCACGACCATATTCGGCGGGGCGCGCTGCTGCACGATATTGGCAAAATGGGCGTTCCCGATACGGTGCTGCTCAAGCCCGGCCCGCTCACCGCAGCGGAGTGGGAGTTGATGCGGCAGCATCCGCTCTATGCCTACGAGTTACTCGCACCGATAGCGTTTCTCGCGCCCGCGCTGGATATCCCCTACTACCATCATGAGCGCTGGGACGGCAGCGGCTATCCGCATGGCCTGAAGGCGAGTGCGATTCCGCCGGCGGCGCGCATCTTCGCAGTTGTCGATGTGTGGGACGCGCTCTGTTCCGACCGCCCCTACCGGGCCGCCTGGCCCCGGGCGATGGCCCGCGCCTACATGCGCGAGCAGGCAGGTATCCTGTTTGATCCCGATATCGTCGCTATCTTTTTGCAGTTGCCGGAGGTTAGCGAGTAGTGTGAGTGATGGCCGGTTCAGCATCTGGAGTGCGGCAGCCATGCTGCCGCCTGCTCATCCTCAGGCATTCATCGCCGCTGGTGACACCCTTTTCACCCGATCCTCATCCGCTCCCGCGCGTCGTAACTACTGAGCCATGGTATGCTACTACAGCAGTCGAGAACACAAAACAGCGGAATAGAGACCGAGTCTGCCGGGCACACCGTTATCGGATAATCGGTTTGTTCTGTGTCCTCTGTTTGTTTATTCCAGGACTTACGCGGTGGACGTGCAAACCGGACGTTTGATTGAAATGAATGGCCCGATTCGCCTGCGGCCGCATGGTACGCTATGATCTTTTTCCCGAAATTTTTGCACATTGTGCGAAAATTTCGGGAAAAAGTTGGTCTGTTCCGCCCTGCCGGAGGCGAAATACATCTCCAGGTGGAGAACTGCGTAAGTCCTGTATTCTTTCTATATGGCGAACAGAATGAGGAATCCGGTTGAAAATGAAATCTATACGTACACTTGTTATGCTCCTCTGCGGTTGCCTGCTGCCGGCAGCCTGCGGTTCAGATGCGGGCATAACCTCTTCCGATGCAAATGGCCCGGTTATCGTTGCGCCAACCACCGCGCCCGCTACGGCCCTACCGGCCGACACGGTTCCGCCCGCTCCAACCGATCCGCCCGCTGCCGCCGGCACCCCCGATCTGGAGAGCCTGACAATTGACCTGGAACTGGTCGCCGATGGCTTTGAGCAGCCGCTCTACGCCATCAGCGTCGGGGATGGTAGCGGACGGTTGTTTATTGTTGAGCAGCCGGGCCGTATTTTTATCCTGCGCGATGGGCAGCGCCTGGAGCAACCCTTCCTGGATATCGTTGATATCGTTGGCTCAACCGCCAGCGAACAGGGGTTGCTCAGCGTGGCCTTCTCCCCGAACTACAACCAGGACGGGCAGTTCTTCATCAACTACACCGACAATGACGGCGATACGGTAGTTGCGCGCTACCAGGTCTCCGCTGACCCGGATGTGGCCGACCCGGCGAGCGCCGCGACGGTCCTGACAATTGACCAGCCGGCGGGTAATCACAACGGCGGCCTGGTAGTGTTTGGCCCGGATGACTACCTCTACATCGGGATGGGCGATGGGGGGCAGGCGGGCGATCCCTGGGGCAATGCGCAGAATACGGATGTGCTGCTGGGCAAGCTGCTGCGCATTGATGTTCTGAGTGAGCGGCCCTACGCCATTCCGCCGGATAACCCACTGATCGACGAGCCGGATGCGCGCCCGGAGATCTGGTCCTGGGGGTTGCGTAATCCCTGGCGCTTTGCGTTCGATCCGGCCAACGACGATCTCTACATTGCCGACGTTGGGCAGAACCGCTTTGAGGAGATCCACTACATGCCGGCGGCAAACATAGGTGGGAATAACTATGGCTGGGATGTTATGGAGGGTGCAGCCTGCTTCGAGCCGGACGACTGCGACCCGAGCGGTCTGGTTTTGCCGGTGGTGGTCTACTCCCGCGATATGGGTTGCTCGATCACCGGTGGGTATGTCTACCGGGGCGCGGATTTTCCGCAGTTTGATGGGATCTACTTTTATGGGGACTACTGCAGCGGGCGGATCTGGGCGCTTCGGCATAGCAATGGCGCGTGGCAAAATGCCCAGATGCAGGATACGAATCTCAGTATTACCTCGTTTGGTGAGGATGCCGCCGGCGAACTCTACGTGACCGACCGGAACGGCGGGGTGTATCGGCTGGTGGCGCAGTGACAGGCGTACGTTGCATCCCCGTGCTAAAGAGACTACAATAACAGCATTATGTTTTTTACCGAGAGGAGAAGAGAGCTGTGGACCATCTGGTTGAAGATTCTGTTGAAGAGCGTGCCCTGCTTGCGCCCGAGGTGCGCGTTGCCGATATTGTGTTGCCGAACCAGACCAATACCTTTGGTACGATGTTTGGCGGTAATGCGCTGGCCCTGATGGACAAGGCCGCCGCGATTGCTGCCTGGCGTTTCTGTCGCCAGCCTGTTGTCACCGCTTCAACCGAGCATCTGGACTTTCGCGCGCCGGTCCACCAGGGCGAAATCGTTGAAGCTATGGCCCGTGTGATCTATGTTGGACGGACATCGCTGGTTGTCCGCGTGCATGTCTATGGTGAGCATCCGTTCCGGGGCGAGCGCCGCCTCTGCACCACCGGCTACTTTAGCATGGTCTCGATTGGCCCGGACAACCGGCCAATCGCCGTGCCGCACCTGCTGCTCGATGACGAAGTCGCCCGCGAGGAGTGGCCGGTTGGTGAGCAGATCCACGCCGCCATCCTGGAACGCCGATCTAGAAGGTAACTTGTTTGTGAGTATTGATCCATTCCTCTTTCGGCAGGTTATGAGCCACTTCGCATCGGGCGTCACTGTGGTGACAACGGCAGCGGAGGGCTACCTGTCGGGGATTACCGTCAGTTCGTTTACTTCGCTCTCGCTGGAGCCGACGCTGGTGTTGATCTGCATTGACCTGCGGTCTACCACTCACGCGGCGATTGCGACCTCGGGCCTGTTCGCAGTCAACATGCTGACCGAGGAGCAGGCGCACCTGTCGCAGCGCTTTGCCGCGCCCAATGTCGAGCGGTTTGTACCGGGCAGCTTCACCCTCTCCGAGCGCGGGTTGCCCCTGCTGGTGGATACGCTGGCGAGCCTCGAGTGCCGGGTGGTCAACGCTTTTCCCGGTGGCGACCATACCATCTATGTGGGGGAGGTGGTCGCGGCACGTACTGGTAGCGGTCGCCCGCTGCTCTACTACCGCTCCGGGTATCGTCAACTTGATTAACGCATAATGTTGTACGGAATAATGCAGTTGCGCAACCTGCTTCTCCCGGTAGCCTGGGTCTGTATTGTGTGCCTGGGGTTGGCAGGCTGTGCGCAGGATCCGACGCCGGACGCCGGGCAGTTTGCGCCTGTCCCAACCCTCATGCCGACTCATCCCATCACGCCGGTTGCCCCCACCGCGCCGCCGGAGTTCACCGGGGCCCAACCGTCCGACAGCAACTGGATCACGGCCGGTCCCGGCGTTGACCTGCGCCGGCTGCGTCTGGCCCATGGCGAGCGGCCGGCCCCGGTCAGCATTGTGCGGGTGGACCCGGCGCTGATGCGGTTTCGCGTGGGCTATGCGCCCGCCGCGCCGCGCCCCCTGGCAACCTGGCATGCGGAAGCCAACGCCCTGGCAACGATCAACGGGGGCTTCTTCGATGAGAACTACCAGAGCACCGCGTTGATCATCAGCGATGGGGTGGTCAGCGGCAGCAGTTATCAGGGGAGCGGGGGCATGTTCGCGGTGGACGCGGCAGGTAATGTCTCCCTGCGCTATCTGGCCGCGCAGCCCTACGACCCGAATGAGCCGCTGGTTGCGGCACTCCAGAGTTGGCCGATGTTGATCACAGACGGTACGCTGACCTACACCAGCGTGGATGATGGGCAGCGCGCCCGGCGCAGTGTGGTAGCGCTGGATCAGGCGGGGCGCGTGCTGCTGATTGCCTGTTCCGGCAATGATTTTTCGCTACGCGGTCTGGCGGACTGGTTGCTCGCCGGCGATCTGGAGATCGACGCGGCGCTCAATCTTGATGGCGGCTCCTCCACCGGCCTCTACCTGGATAGTGCTGAAGAAGATCTACGCATCCCCGCCTTTGTACCGCTGCCGATTACGTTGATGGTGGTGCCGGGGTAGGGGGTAACGGTTAAGGGCAATACCTTTCAAATAGCAGAACCTGCGCAGTAGCGTTGCAAACCGGGCGTTTGCTCCGATACAGAACGGTTCCGCCTGCGGCAGCATGGTACTTTTTTTATCTTTTTCACAAAACATTTGCACTTCATGCAAATGTTTTGTGAAAAAAGGATGGTTTCTTCCACCCTGTCGGAGGCGGCATCCTCTTCCAGATAAGGAACCACGTAAGCCCGGTTATTTGAAAGGTATTGCGGTTAAGGGTTAACGGTTAAGTGTCGACCGTCAGGACATCGTAGAAAATCTAACAATGGTCAACCGTCAGGACATCGTAGAATAACCCTGTTTTTATAGGTAAATATCCACTGGACGGACTACACGCCCTCTATCCCGTTATCCGGGATTACGTAAGTGTGAGCCGGGCCGGGTGTATTTCCAACGAACCGGCCTGATCAAATGCGTGCGGAAATGCTTTCCTGATGATGTTGTAGCTGCCGTTCACATCCGCATTTACAATCAATCCTTTTGCGGTCTGAAACAATCCTCGTTTAATGTGCCGACCCAGGTAACGCGCATGTTTCTTGATTGGCTCGAAGTCAAAGAAGCTACATTTGGATGTATAGCTTTCTTCCTGAAGGTCAACTCGCAGACCAAGCAGTTGCGTGCTTTGACATGGTTCAAACCTACTTGACAATTAACATAACGCGATAATTGCTTTGTCCCTTCCTAATGCGCCAGAAGATTTTTCTGGCAACCTGAGATCGTTCAGACTGTCAAGTTACAGGAGTTACGCGGTGGGAGTTTGGACCACGAACAACACGAAATGAGCGAAACCCGCGAAACGACCAGTGCCGACATGGATCAGGTGATCCCACATTTAGCGGAGGATATCGCCTCCGGTAGGGTGGAAGAAACCCGATCTTTTGCACAAAAAATTCACAACGTGAATGTTTTTGTGCAAAAGAAAAACAAGTACCATGCTGTCGCAGGCGAAGACGGCCGTTGTGGGCGTACATATCCGATTTGAACGCCCACCGCGTAACTCCTGTCAAGTTAGAAACGTCGATTCTGAACCATGTCTTAACGGTTAACCGTTAACCCCTACTTCCGGCGCGATGCCCACACTCCCGCCGCCAGCGCGCCGGCACCCAGCGCTGCGACCGGCCACCAGCGGCGCGTACCCGTATCGCCAAGCACCACGCGAGCCGTGTTATAGCCGCTGGCCCCAAACACCCCACCGCCGGGATGGGTACTCGCCCCCGTCAGGTAGAGCCCCTTCAGCGGTGCGCGGTAGTGGGCCAACTCCGGCAACGGGCGGAAGAAGAACATCTGGTCAAAGCTCATCTCAACATGCATCACATTGCCCTTGAGTAGCGCCAGCCGACGCTCCAGATCGAGCGGCGACTGAATAAAGCGGTCGATAATTGCGCCGCGCATGTTGGGCGCATACCGATAGAGCACCTCCAGGATGCTGTCGGCGACCTGCTCGCGGATGTCGTTCCACTGTCGCCCGTTTGCCAGTTCGTAGGGGAAATATTGCGACCAGAGGAAGACCGTATGTTTGCCCGGCGGTGCAACATCGGGATCGATCGCGCTAAAGGTCATCGCCAGCACCGCCGGATCGTGTGCCGGTTCGCCGCGCAGATAATCCTCGTAGGCGCGGCGCACATAGTCCATACTGGGGGCCAGCAGTTGCAACCCGTGGTGGCTCTCGTGCGGCCGGCCGCCGCTGGGTGCGCCCGGATAGTCGGGCAAGGCACTTGCCGCACAGCGCACGGTCATCCCAAAGCCGTTGCCCACCCGCACATGCTGGAGCCGCTCAACCAGCGCATGCGGCAGATGCTCCGGCCCGACCATCTGGAGTAGGGTTGTCAACACATGCGCATTGGAGATCACAATCGGAGCGCTGAAGCGGTCGCCGCGCTCCAACTCGACGCCGCATGCTGCGCCATTCTGCACCAGGATGCGGCGCACGGGTGCATCAAGCAGCAGCGTACCGCCATACCCGGTCAGGGCGCGAGCCAGTGCCTGGGTCAGCATCCCGCTGCCACCGCGCGGATGTTTTGCACCGCTGATATGCATCATCGAGTTCCAGCCGAAGAAATCTCCCGCGCCCATCTCGTCCGGTGGTGGCCCGCTCTGTGCCGCCAGCCAGGTCATCGCGGCACGCATCGGCTCACTCTCGAAGGTCTCAGTGATCAGCCGGGCATAACTGGTAAAGAGTCGCCGCGTGACCTCCATCGCCGGAATGCCGCGCGGCAACCGGGGCAGGCTGGCCCCCACGCTGCCGAACAGCCGCGCCGACGAGGGCGGGTTGAGGAAGACATCAAAGATGGCCTCGTTCAGCGGCTTCCAGAAGGCGATAAACTGGCGGTACGCCTCGGCATCGCGCGGGCTGATCTGGGCAATACTGGCGCAGGTCTTCTCAATATCCCGGTAGAAGCTGATTGCGCCGCTGCCGTCGGGCAGCGGGTAGAAGGCATAGGGGTCCATGTCGATATACTCCAGCCCATGCCGTTCCAGTTCCAGATCGTGCATAATCGGGGTGAGATGGATCATAATGTGGGCGGAAGAGCCGACATCGATCTTGTAGCCGGGAATGACCTCCTCGGTGCAGACCGCGCCGCCGACAATCGGACGCCGCTCGATTACCAGCACCCGCCGCCCGGCCCGCGCCAGATAGTTGGCGCAGACCAGGCCGTTATGCCCGCCGCCAACCACAATAACATCGTAATCAGTTGTATGAGCCATAGCTTCCTGTTTCCTCTCTCACTCACAGGAGTTACGCGGTCGGTTCCAAACCCAGACGTCTGCCGGGACAACTGGCCCGATGCGCCTCCGGCAGGGTGGAATGGGACATGCTTGTTCCGGAAAAAGACAAAAACGTACCATGCTGCCGCAGGCGAAATACGCCGTTATCGAGAGCAAACGGTCCGTTTGCACGCACACCGCGTAAGTCCTGTCACTCAGACATTGTAAAACACCCGGGTAGGGTGGTATGACCGGCAGGCGCACCCGGCGCAGGTATACGCGGTGCCGAAACGTCCATAGCGTGACACGGGATGACCTGACGGGATCAGTTTGCTGTACTGTATATTATAGTGCAGGAATGTAAATTTTGTGCGTAAGAGCAAGAAGCAGACCCACAGCAGCGCGTTCCGACCGCAACCTGCTCCGTCTGAGCGACAACATTCAACTTTCATCATCCCGGAGCACATGTAGCAGGGTCAGGCGTGGAATGTGCTATACTTCCTGTATGGTATCGCGTGAGATCTGAGTATGGCAGGCAGTGTATGGGTGTAGGGATATGCTGCGTTCTTACACCCTATTTGTTGAGCAGTGCCGGATCTCTCCAACAGAAAGATATGGACCCTGCATGTTGTTGAATCGCTTCAGCCGAATGATCCTGCTCGTCGTTGTCATCGCTCCGCTGCTTGCTACCCTGTATGCCATTGTGCTGCTCTGGCAGCGCCTGGTGACATGGGAGGATCTCGCTATTATGGCCGGAATGTATTTCCTGACGGCCATCGGCATTACGATTGGCTACCATCGTATGCTGACCCATCGCAGCTTCGAGGCCCACCCGGCTGTCCGGTTTATCTTCCTGGCACTCGGCTCAATGGCTATTGAGGGGCCGGCGATCGTCTGGGCGGCGACGCATATCAAACATCACGCCCATGCCGATGACGACGACGACCCCCACAGCCCACTGCATGGATTCTTTCATGCCCATGTCGGCTGGTTTATGAATGGGTTTGAGGCTGAACCGGAGGTCTACGGCAAGTGGCTGCTCAAGGACCGCATGGTCATGTTTATGAGCCACACCTTTCTGCTCTGGGCCGCGCTGGGGCTGATTGTTCCCTTCCTGCTGGCAGGCTGGACCGGGTTGCTCTGGGGGGGATTGGTGCGGGTGTTCCTGACGCACCATGTTACCTGGAGTGTTAACTCAGTCTGTCATACGTTTGGGCAGCGGATGTTTGAGACAAAAGATCAGAGCCGGAACCAGTGGCTGGTTGGCTTGCTGGCATTTGGCGAGGGCTGGCATAACAACCATCATGCCTTCCCGCGTTCCGCAATGCATGGCCTGCGCTGGTGGCAGTTTGATCTCTCGGCCTATATTATTCGCCTGCTGGAGAAAATCGGCCTGATCTGGAATGTTAATCGCGTTTCCACAAACAATCTGCAGGCGCGTATGGCGCGCCCTTCCCGGAAGGAGCCCTCAGCGACCAGGTAGAGCATGCAGAATCGAGGACTGAGAGCGGAATAGATCAAACGCGGGGGCCATACGGCCCCCGCGTTGCGTTTGCTGAGTGTTCAGCTTCTCATGGGGGTAGCGTCGTGCAGGCGATCAGTAGCGATCGCGCCGTCCGCCACCGCGGCCACCGCCACCACCACCGCCGCCACCAAAGCCACCGCGACCACCGCCACCACCACCACCGCGACCACCGCGACCACCGTTACGATCGCGGTCCTCAGCCTCATTCACGCGCAGATTACGACCGTCAATTTCCTGGTCGTTCGTTGCGCGAATCACCGAGGCAACATCATCAGTTTCAATCTCGACAAAGCCAAAACCACGTGAGCGGCCGGTTTCACGGTCGCTGATAACCCGGGCACTTTGCACTGTGCCATGCGGGCTAAAGATCTCTTCGAGTTCGGCATCGCCGACACTCCAGGGCAGGTTACCAACAAAGAGCTTGACCAGCATCATACCTCTCCTCCGCGCGAATCGCGGCAGTGATAGGGGCTTATAGCGCATCCAGCGCAGTCGCCCGACGACAAAATTGACATCCCGTACAGCCGCCCGCCAGGGCCTATGCCTGGCAATCTCGCTCCGGCGCTCACAACGTACATTCCTTCGAGCGGTGAAGTTCTGTCGAGTGACCACGAAATCAGCGGGGAATCTCTGATGCAGGCCTCGCAGCATGTGACGTTGGTTGACGCGCATAGTTTACCATATCCCTATTGTAAAGCGCAATACCTCTGGAGCTAATTATTCCGTATAATTTGGGTTTGGGCATGATCTATGCGATCTAGATATGGAGGTCGCGCTATGCGCATTCCGGCAGTCGTGTCAGGGTGAGCGGGTCTCAAAACGTGTTGTCAATCAAGCCGGAAGCCAGTCATTTCAAAGAAGGCTTTTAACGGGAGTGCATTTCCAGGTGTTTGCGTCCCAACCTGATGTCGGAAATGCCTCTGGATAGGTACGGCAGTCTGCCTTGACTGTCGGCGTTCCAATCGGTATTTGCCACGCGTTACGCGATCATGGACCCGGAAGGAAATCTCGCCTCCGCCAGGGCGGAAGAAACCAGATCTTTTTCACAAAAATGTGGCTCGGAGAGCCACATTTTTGTGAAAAAGATAAAAAAAGTACCACGCTGCCGCAGGCGAATCCGGCTTCCATCGGGTTAAACGTCTTATTTGAACGCCGACTGCGTAACTCCTGTCATTACCAGGACTTACGCAGTCGGTTCCAAACCAGGCGTCTGCCTGGACAACTGGCCCGATGCGCCTCCGGCAGGGTGGAATGGAACATGCTTTTTCCGGAACATGTGGCTCGGAGAGCCACATGTTCCGGAAAAGACAAAAACGTACCATGCTGCCGCAGGCGAAATACGCTGTTATCGAGAGCAAAGGGTCCGTTTGCACGCGCACCGCGTAACTCCTGTCATTAACACGACTTACATGGTCGTTGATCCGGCAGGCATCTGTCTGGACAAACGGCCCGATGCGCCTCCGGCAGGGTGGAAGATTCCTTTTTTTTTCACAAAAACTTTGCACCGAGTGCAAAGTTTTTGTGAAAAAGAAAAACAGTACCATTGCATTTGATACTGATTTGTTGTCATAGCCACAGAGGGCATAGAAAACGCAAAGGTGATGAACGGGAATATGCCGCCCAGTGCCCGTTCTGCCCGTTCCGGCTAATTGCTGGTTTGACGGCAAACTGGTTTGAAAGGAAGATCAGCCCCCACACGCGATTGGCGTGACGTATAATGGAGCCTGATGTGCCGGTGCGATGATCCATACGCAGACATACCAGGCATACCGCTATCACATACTATCAGAAAGGACACCATGATGGCACGTTTAAACCAGATCATTGCGATTGAAAAGGGCGTCAAGAGCCGTTCACTTCAGGAGTTGACGGAAGCGCATCATCTGTTGCAAAAACCCACAATGCTCTCCGGAATTGCCCGCACCTACCAACCTCGTGACGAGGAGGGCGAGCAGTTCCCGCCTGAATCCACCCGCGTTCAGGCCAAGGCCGAGGAGGTGATCCGCCGCACGCAGGAGATCCTGACCCGCCTGTTCGATGTTACCGCTACCAAGGATTGGACCAACAGCGTTGCCCATGCCGATGTGGTGGTTGATGGGCAGACCCTGCTCGAACAGGTGCCGGTGAGTTACCTGCTCTTTCTGGAGAAGCAACTGGTCGATCTGCGGACCTTTGTGCGCAAGCTGCCAACGCTCGATGCCGCCGAGACCTGGAAGTTCGACCCGTCGGCGGACTGCTGGGCGACTGAGCCGGTGCAGACGGTCAAGACGAAAAAGGTACCGCGCAACCATGTCAAAGCTGAGGCGACCGAGCATCACCCGGCCCAGGTTGAGGTCTACTATGAAGATGTGGCGGTGGGCTACTGGCGCACCGTGAAGTTTTCCGGGGCACTCCCGGCACAGCGCGTCAATGATCTGCTTGAGCGTGTGGAGAAGTTGCAGCAGGCCGTTAAGTATGCGCGGGAGGCGGCCAACAACACCGAGGCACAAGAGCAGCAGGTCGGCGAGAAGGTCTTCCGGTTTCTGTTTGATTAACCCGCTTGCAATGCGCTGTCATATGCGCTATAGTTGGAATTGGGAGTGCAAGCTTAATTTTAATCTAAATCTGAACCGTGTGGATGTCCAGTGAGGGTTCGAGTCCCTCCCCCCGCACGCGTTCCTGCCGCGCGGGGGTAGCCCAATGGCAGAGGCAACGTCCGCACACCACGAAGCTGAAACTATCACTCCAGTTTCAGCATTCATCGCCGAACGCCAGATCGACCGTTCGGGGTCAAGCATCGCTGTGTTGCCGGTTCAAATCCGGCCCGATCCACCATCTTTCCAGGATCGGTAGCTCAAAGGAAGAGCAGGCGATATAATGAGTGAACCCTGGACTTAAATGTGCTGGTGTGCGCAAATGGGCGGTACTCCGAGGCCCGGGATGAGGTCAGAATCCCGGGTCTCATTCTGTTTTTGGCTCAGCCGCATGTGCCAGAGAGTGATACCATTTATCTGGTCCGGCATCGTTCAAAATGAACACAGTGTGCTTCATACTTCGTCGTGCCGCCTTATGAATTTTGAAAAATAGTCCGGATATGGCGTGCGGTAGCAGAACGGTGTCTCATTAACAGGAATTACGCGGTCGTTGACCTGGCAGGCGTCTGCCTGGACAAACGGCTCGATTCGCCTCCGGTAGGGTGGAAGATTCCATACTTTTGCACAAAAAATTTGCACAAGGTGCAAATTCTTTGTGCAAAAGTATATAAACATACCACGCTGCCGCAGGCGATTCTGGCGTTCAGGTCTGGTACCAAGATGGAACCGGCAGCACCGCGTAAGTCCTGTCATTAACAGGAGTTACGCGGTTGTATATTCAGTGAATGGGATTCGCCTCCGGCAGGGCGGAATGGGACATCCTTTTTGGCGGAAATGATGCACAACGTGCATCATTTCCGCCAAAAAGCTCCAGAACGTACCACGCTGCCGCAGGCGAGGCGGGCCGTTCGTTCAGGCACATGCCTCACTTGAACGTGACGGCGTAACTCCCTGTCATTAAGAATCGCGTAACCCATGTGGAAGAGCAGAAAACGGGGATAGGGCAGGAGGAGTTTCTTCATTGTGTTCCTGCCCCATCAGTAGTTGCTGTTTACTCCTCCCCGTGGTCTTAGTGTAATCGATGGGGTCGGGAAAAGCTATCCCGGTATGTGGGGAGATTTGCGAGATATTTCTGTAGCATGGGCTGCGTACCGGGCATAAGCAGAAAATGGTGAATGGATTGAACTTTCAACTGGAACTGCGGCAGACGAATCTCACGACTCCTCGGCGGCCCGGGTTGGTTCTTGATCCGTGTGTCTGGCTTTGATCCGCTTCTCAACCGGCGTCAGCAGATGTAAGGTCAGGAATGTCACAATACTGACGATAATTGCGATCTCATAGTGGTCATAGGCCACCGCCGCGCCCATACCGCCGGTGGTCCAGACACTGGCAGCCGTAGCTGTGCCGCGCACCGATCCGCCCTCCTTCAGAATGGCTCCACCGCCGATGAAGCCGATGCCACTCATCAGTCCCTGAATAATCCGCGCCTGTGCATCGGCATTCTCGCCAATTACGGCAATCGCAACTAGAACATAGCCGCAGCTTGCCACAGCCACCAGCGGAAAGGTGCGTAAACCCATAATCCGGGTTGAGGTCTCCCGCTCCAGGGCAATCGGCAGGGTCAGAATGTAGGCCATGGTGAATTTGATGATGTAGACAACGATCTTCTGCCAATCCAGGTTCACATCATTCATCCACGCTTCCAGGAATGCATCCAGCATGCTATTGCTCCTCTCCTGATTTCTGTGCAGCTTTGCCGCGACGCAGAACTGCCGACTAGCGACTGAACGCGCCAGTTGCAGTCGAACAGAGCCTGAGCGTGCAAATTATGTGCCAGGGGTATGGCATATAACTTGCAATGAATATCGGGATCAGCGCGGTGACGCGAAGCAGGAACCCGGCAAGGAACGTCCGGGACACATTATCAGGGAAGATAATCGGAAAGGAAGAAGCAATGACTCAGCAAGAAACAGTGGTCAGTTGGCTGAACGATGCCTACGGCATGGAGCATAATCTAATCCGTGTTTTGGAGAACCATGCGAAGGATACCGCAGGCCGCCCGGAGATGCACGCGAAGATCCGGCAGCATCTGGAGCAGACCCGCCGCCACGCCGAGCTGGTTAAGGGTTGCATTGAGCGGCTGGGGGGCAGCACCTCCACGATCAAGACCGGCATTTCGGATGTGATGGGCCGTATCCAGGGTGCCTCCACCGAACCGGCGAAGGATGAACTGGTCAAGAATGTCTTGGCCGATTATGCCTCGGAGAACTTTGAAATTGCCGCCTACCGCTCGCTGATTGCGGCGGCACAGGCTATCGGTGATGCCGAAACCGTGCAGGTCTGCGAGACGATCCTCCAGGATGAGCAGGATATGGCCGGCTGGCTTGAGCAGCAGATCCCGGTGGTGACGCAGGAGTTCCTGGGGCAGCAGACCCGCGCACACGGCGCGTAGGCGAATGTGACCACAGAGAACAGAGGGATACGGCCGGCGTCAGTTGTGCGCCTGTTTTGCCACAGAGAACACAGCGGGCAGGGAGGGATGCGCTGCTGTGCGGCCGCCGGTTGCGCCGGTTCGTGAATGACACGAGTTACGCGGTGGGTGTTCAAACTGCACGTCTGACAAGATGAAAGCGGTCTTCGCCTGCGGCAGCATGGTACTTCTTCTTTCTTTTCCCAAAAATTTGGCTCAAGGAGCCAAATTTTTGGGAATAAAGATCGGGAATTTTCCGCCCTGCCGGAGGCGATATCCACTTTCAAAGGAGAGACTGCGTAACTTGGTGAATGACGGGTGTCATACCCGGAAACTTTTTCCAACAGCAGATCGTATCATGAGCAAACCGGGGGGGATATTCCCAATCTCCCCTGGTTTGTTGTTGGTATCACTGCCGGCAGGCTGGATTGTGACGAATCTGGAAAGGCAAGGACACAATGGACTTTTTTCAGAAGGCTCTGGCAACGGTAGGCATCGGTGCAGCGAAGGTTGACACACGCCTCAGTCAGTCGAGTTTTGTTCCCGGTGATCAAGTGACTGGGGAGATACATATTCAGGGAGGCAATGTTGCGCAGGATCTGGATGCGATCTATTTGATGGTAGCAACGCGGTATAAGCGTGAGTCGGGCGACTCGACCTACTATGCGGAGCATGTGCTGGCGCGGCACCAGTTGGCTGAACGCACGGTGATCGAGCCGCAGCAGACCCGCGTGGTGCCCTTTACCGTCCGCCTGCCGGAAGAGACGCCGGTCACAGTGCATAAGGTGCCGGTCTACCTCAAGACCGGGCTGGATATTCCGGGGGCACTTGATCCTAAGGACCAGGACTATATCCAGGTGCAGCCGCATCTGCTGATGACGCAGGTACTGAGTGCGGTTGAGGCGCTGGGGTTTCAACTGGCGAAGGTCGATTGCGAACATAGCCGTCTGGGTATCCTGTCGCATCCGTTTGTGCAGGAGTTTGAGTTCCGGCCCATCGGTGAGTACCGCCGCCGCCTGCAGGAACTTGAGCTGATCTTCCGGCTGCAGGGCGAGACGTTGGATGTCTTTCTGGAGTTGGATCGGCGGGCGCGCGGCCTGTCAGGGCTGTTCGATGCCGCGTTCGATATGAATGAGCGCTTTGCCCACCTCCAGGTGACACCCGCCACCACCGGGGATCTCCAGCGCCGCCTGGCGCAGGTGATCGAGAGCCACGCACGGTAGGGACGTTAGGCGTGCGGCGTGCGGCGTGAAAACTCTATGTTTCGCCGTTTCCCTTCGCGTCTTTGCGCCTTTGCGTTAAAAAAGCAACGTATTCTTTGTTGAGCGACTCATGCCGACAGAGCAGGGGAACGACGCAGCACGGCACATCGCTCCCCGGCCTGCCTCACACCTCTTGCTCAATCCTGAAGGGAATCACCACCTCCACCCCGCTCGTGTCGCCACGGGCGACCATCTGCCAGGTGCCTGGCAGCGAGTCAATCGGTGAGTACCAGTACCAGTCGGCGCGGCCGGAGGGGCCGGCCTCGTTGAGTTGTCGGACGTTGCCGTCGTCGATGGTTGCGCCGGTCGGGCTGATCAGCCAGGCGCTGATGGTTTCGCCCGGGATGAAGCCGCGCGCAAAGAAGGCAAAGCGGGTGCCCGCGACAGCCTCGTGTGGCTGCACATTTGCCTCAATCGGCGGCGGGGTCTGCCGGTCGATTTCAAAACTGATGATATGCTGGACCCCGCTCGCCATGCCCAGCGTAACCATCTGCCAGATGCCCGGCTGCGCATCCAGCGGCGCGGCCCACTCCCAATCGGCGCGCCCGATGTCGTTTGCACCGTCGAAGTCATCGACATCGGCGTCAACGGCGCGGCCATCGGGGGTATTGAGCCACAGACCGACGCCCTCCTGGGGCAGGAAGCCGGTGGCGACGAAGCGAAACAGCGTGCCGCGCGCGCCCACCTGGGGCTGCACATTCGACTCCCTGGGGAGCGGTGGCGCCGGCTGGGCCATGGCGCGCCCGGCGACAGGACCGCTGCCGGCACACAGCAGCAGCACAATCATAAGGATGCCTGGAAGCTGTTTCATGGTGTTTCCTCCTCGGTAGTGTCCAGGTTATTGTTCATCTCTTCCGCGTCTTCTGCTTCGGCGTCGTTCACCTCCGAATCGCCGCTGATCACATCCGCTTCTGTTGCATCCACACCGGCAATATTGGCTACCACGGTCATGCCGATGCGCAGCGGCTCGGGGGCCTCGTCCAGTTCGATGCGGACCTGGTAGGTGGTCACACCCTGCTGGATCTCCGCTGTGGGCGCGATAAATGTTACTGTGCCGGTGAAGACCCGTCCGGCTATCGCGTCGGCGACAATCTGCACCGGCTGCCCCACTTCTACCCGGTCGATCAATGCCTCGTTGACGAACACATCAACATAGAGCCGCGACATATCCACCAGGCGGATGGCCGGTTCGCGGGCGGGACCACCGGCCGCAACCACGTCACCCGGATCGATATTAACTACCGCCACCTCGCCGTCGAAGGGGGCGCGGATCTCGGCATACTCGCGGTTGAGCTGTGTCTGGGCCAGGGCAGCCTCGGCCTGAGCGATCCCCGCTTCGGCCTGGGCCTGCTGCGACTCGGTTGGCGTAGTCAGCAGTCGGTCCAGATTGGCCTGGGCCTGGCCGACGCCGCCCTGGGCCGCCTGGATCTGCCCTTCGCGCTGCCGGCCGGTCAGTTTGGCGAGGTTGGCCTGGGCGTTGGCGACCGCTGCGCGGGCCTGGGCCACCTGGCTCTCCTCTGGCGGCTGCAACAGTTGATCCAGTTGCGCCTGCGCCTGATTGACCTGGGCCTCGGCCTGCTGCAACCCGGCAATCTCGGCCAGCCCCGCCTGTTCATAACCAAGCTGGGCCTCCTCCAGCGCCAGGTTGGCCTGCCGCAACTGAACAATGGCCTGCAGCAGTTGATCGCTAAAGAATCCGGAGATATTGTCGGATATATCAATCCCCAGATCAAAATCAACCGGGATGGCCTCCGGCAAACCCAGTTCCGGGTCAAAGTTTTCCGAGTCACGCCAGTTCCAGTAGGCATTGCTGTAGTTGCTCTGCGCGGCCCAGACCTGGTTGGTTGTGCGGGCCACGGTGATCTGCGCCTGGGTTTTAGCCTGCGAAAGCTGCACACGCTGCGTCTCCAGCCCGGCCAGGGCCGCGTCACGTTGCGCCGAGGCAGCGCGGATATCCACCTCGTCCGGCCCGGCCAGAACATCGTTAAGGGTCGCCTGTGCCTGGTTGATCTGCTGCTGTGCGGCATTAACGTCCTGCGGTGTCACCGCGCCCTGGGCCTGGTTCAATTGGCCCCGCGCCTGCTGCAGACCGGCTTCGGCCTGCCGGATCTGCTCCTCGGTCGGGTCCAGACCTTCGAGTTGGGCCTGGGCGCTCTGCAGGGCGGCCTCGGCGTTGCGAATGCTCTGCTCCAGACGGCGCACGTCGAGGATTGCCAGGAGTTCGCCCGCCTGCACTATATCGCCCTCTTCGACATAGATCTCGTTGACGGTACCGCCGGTCTGGAAGGCGATTTCAGCATCTTGAAATGCCCTGACCGCGCCGGTTGCCGTGACATCAAACTCCAGTTCGATCTGTCCCGGCAGCGCCGGCAGGGCGGTTGGGGTCGGCTCCGGTTGCCTGGCGACGGCGGTGCGTTGAACGGTTGCGGTAGGCGCACTCACCCCCGGCATATCCGGTGCGCAGGTGCTGAGACCAATTGTGGCTACCAGCAGCATAACGGCGATTCCTATGTGACGCGTCACTGTCGCTTCTCCTTGTGTTGAGTGTTGCTTAAGTTAACTCCGGGCCTCATGTCTGCGCCGCTCAGTTGACTGCTCCTGACCTGCTGCCGGGCGCGGACGCGCTTCGTCCGGCTGCTTGTGCTCCTCGGCGCGCTGCCGGCGGCGTTCGCGCCGGCGGGCGATGCCGAGGCGGGCCGACTCTACCAGATTGTAGGCCACCGGAATAATCACCAGGGTCAGCAGGGTTGAGGTAATCATCCCGCCGACGACCACGGTTGCCAGGCCCTGGCGCAGTCCGGCACCTTGCCCCAGGCCAATTGCTGCCGGCAAACTCCCCAGAATAACCGTCAGCGAGGTCATCAAGATCGGTCGCAACCGCAGGCGGCCGGCCCGCAGAATTGCCTCATTCAGATCATCGGTCATCTCGCGCGAGCGGTTGGCAAAATCGACCAGCAGGATCGAGTTCTTGGTGACGAGACCCAGCAGCATAATGAAGCCAATCATTGCCAGAATGGTCAGGGTGGTGCCGGTCAGGGTCAGCGCCAGGAACGCGCCAATCGCGCTGAAGGGCATCGCCAGCATAATGATCAACGGCTGGACATAGGAGCCGAACTGGCTAGCAAGCACCATAAAGACGAAGGCCACCGAGAGCCCCATGGCCAGTAAGAGACTGCTAAAGCCTTCCGACTGCTCCTGGGTGGACCCGCCATAGCTGACGGTGACGGCGGCCGGCTTTTCAATTGCTGCAAGCCGTTCCTGGATATCCGACTGAACATCGTTAATATTGCGGCCGATATTGAACCCGCCAATCACAACTTCGATCTGCCGGTCGGCGCGCCGAATGGAGGAGGGACCGGTTGCCAGTTCCACATTGGCGACCGTGCGTACGGGCACCAGGTCGCCGCGAATTGGCAGCCGCAGGTTTTGCAAATCTTCGATATCCTGGCGATCTTCGGGTTGGAGTTGCACAATGATCGGAAACTCTTCGCCACCTTCACGATAGCTGGCTACATCACTCCCGTCTAGCAAGGTTCGCACATTTTGGGCCAGAGTCGCGTTACTCAACCCATACTCATTGGCTCGATCCAGAATAATCTCGACCTGCAGCTCGGGATTGCCCGGTGCGTAGGTCGAGTCGACATACATCAGCCCGGGCACATCCTCAATCGCCGCAGTCATCCGATCAATCACCGGCGCTACATCCTCCAGCGAGCCGGTCGTGCGCACCTGTACCTGGATCGGGCGGGCGGTGACGGCGGTGCTGGTGCCAAGCTGGTAGCTGGGCGGGCTGATCACCAGGTCGGGAAACTGAGCGAGGTTGTCGTCGAGGCGCTGGATCGTCTCGTCAATGTCGGCGGCGTCGTTCAGGTTGACCAGGAAGGTTGCCTGTTCCGCACCCCCGCCGGCACCAATCGCAATTCCGCCGGTCTGGGCCGTGTTGCCGCCCACGGTGGTCAGCACATTCTTGACCGCCGGGTCGGCCAGCAGGATCTGCTCGGCCTCCTGCGCTATCTGGTTGGTCCGCTCCAGCGGTGTCCCCGGTTCCAGTTCAAAGGCAATACCGAGCCGGGGGCGGTCGCTTTCCGGAAGGAAGGCAAAATCGACGGTACGCACGGCAAAGACACTGGCGACCAGCACCGCCACGCCGACGAGCACCGTTAGCCAGCGGTAGCGCAGGGACCAGGCCAGGACCGGCAGGTAGAGACGCTCCATCCAGCTCGCTTCTTCCTGGGCTTCCTCCTCCTCTTCTTCTTCCGCCTCCGGCTCCTGCTGTTTAAACCAGTAGGCCGAAACCGCAGGCGCCAGCGTAAAGGCTTCGAACAGCGAGATGGCACTCGCCCCGGCCACAGTGATGCCAAACGACTGGAAGATAATGCCCGCCGTGCCGGTGGTAAAGGTGACCGGCACAAACACCGCAAACAGCGTCAGGTTCATTGCCAGCACTGAGGCAGCCACCTCGGAGGTACCCTGGCCGGCGGCTTCGCGGGGCGTCTTCCCCATCTCCATGTGGCGGAAGATATTCTCGCGCACCACAATGGCGTCGTCGATTACCAGGCCAACCGAGATTGAGAGTGCCAGCAGGGTCAGAATATTGATGGTCAGCCCGAAGAGCGTCATAATGCCGAAAGTGGCGATAATAATTACCGGCAGACCGATCACCGTTACCAGGGTGTTACGCAGGTCGCGGAAGAAGATAAACACGACCAGCGAGGCAAAGACGACGGCGACCACAATCTCGTTGATTGCGCCCCGGACACTCTGCTGTACCTGTTCGGCATCGTTGCTGACGACTACATAGTTGAGGTTCGGGTATGCGGCGAAGGCCTCCTCAACGGCTGCCAGGGCATTTTCTGCCACGGTGACGGTATTGGTACCACTCTGCTTGCGGATCTCCAGGCTGAGGGCGTCACTTCCGTTCAGGCGGGTGTAGGTTTCGATCGCGGCAAAGCCCATTTCGACCTGTCCCAGGTCGTTAATCTGGTAGGTCGTACCGGGGATACCGACCAGCGCAATTTCAGCGGGTGTGTCAAATGGATCGAGCGCGCGGATGTTCACTTCGCGCTCGTTAAACAGAGTTTTGCCCAGACCCAGATCAATCGTTTCCTGCCTGATAGCATCCCCCACCTGGGATGGCAGGATGCGCAGGGCTGTCAGGCGTTGCAGATCGAGCATAACATCAACCTGGCGCTCCTGCCCACCGGAGATTGTCGTTGCACCAACGCCCGATACCCGCTGGATCTGGGGTTCAATCTCTTCATCAACGATCCGGCGCAGTTCGCCCTGTTCCAGCTCGACCTCGCTGTTGATCGCCAGGGTCAGGATAGGCGTAGCGGCCGGATCAAAGGTCTGAAAGACCGGTTCATTGATATCCTGGGGCAACTGGTTGCGGATACTGGAAACACTCTCGCGCACATCCTGGAGGGCAAAATCCACATCACGGTCCTGCTCAAACTCGATCAGGAAGATCGCGACGCCTTGCCCCGCCGTGCCGGTGACATTGGTGACGCCGCTGAGAGCGACCAGTTCATCCTCGACAGGTTGGACCACCTGGTCGGCAATCGTCTCGGGGCCGGCACCGGGGTAGGCAATCGTCACCGAGACAATCGGCACCTCGATATCCGGCAGCAGATTAACCGGCATACGAAAAAAGGCTACCAACCCGACGACGACCAGGGCAAGCATTGCCATGGTCACCATGACGGGCTGCCGAATAGAGGTATCAGAGATTATCATAGCGCGATGCCCGGCGTCTTTCTAGATAGGAGACAAGGTTGCAGGTTCCCAGTGAGAGGGTTAATAAGTGATATACCTGCCCAAACTAAAGCTACTGCGAACCTTGTCTGAATGTTTTTGTAATTGCGAGACAGGCGCATGGGGCGCTGCCGGATGCCCTTTTGAGCATCCCGACAAGCGCACGCGCGCTCCCGCTGTGTAGGGTTAATCCCAATACCTTTCAAATAGCAGAACGTATGCGGTAGATGTGCAAATCGGATGGTTGATTCCGGTAGGACGGCGTTTCGCCTGCGGTAGCATGGTACGTTTATATCGTTGTTCACAAAACATTTGCACAACGTGCAAATGTTTTGTGAACAACGATCTGGTTTCTTCCACCCTGCCGGAGGCGAACATTCCTTCCGATGGGGTGATCGCATAACTTATATTATTTGAAAAGTATTGAGTTTAATCCTCGAACCGGTTAACGCTCGTCCCGTTCATGCACCCGCGCCGGCGGGCTGGTGGCCTCGACTGCGGTGAAGGGTTCGAGGATGTGGTAGCTATGGGTTGCGCCTTTGGGCACGACCCAGGAGTCGCCGGGCTCAAGCTTCACCATCTGCCCTTCCAGGTGCAGTTCGGCGCGGCCCCGGATCACATAGCCGACCGTTTCGTAGTCGCGCTGGGACGGCGGCTTGGGGGCGCCCGGTGGTTCATTTTCCCAGAGACGTAGCGAAACGGTAACACCCGATGCCAGGTATTTCTGGCCCATCTCGCCCTTTGGGGAGTGAGCCGCATCAAGCTTCTTTACGCTGGTATCACCCATGGTTATCTCCTTGCTTTCTTCTTACCTTATTTGCCACAGAGAGCACCGAGGGATGTGCCCCGTGCTACTATCGAGAACAAAGAACAAAGGAATAAATAACAAAGAGTATTCATATTTATAGAATGTGGTGTTTACCCTTTGATCCGTTTTATTCTTTGTTCGTGGTGTACCTGTTTTTCTATGCTTTCTTGCGCCGCAGATCTTCCTCAACCGTCTGGGGGGCACCTTCGGCCTGGCTGGATAGAGTCTCCTCTGTACCGGACCGACGCCCCTGCTCTGCCTGGGTCAACACCTCGTTTTCCTCATCAACCATCGCACGCAGGGTCGGCTCCTGCTGGTAGCGCCGGCTTCACAGCGTAAGTGCCTCATCATTCGTCAGGCGAATCTGATTGGCACTGTCCGCAATAACCACCCCCCGCTGATCGCGGTTGGTGACAAAGGGTCCACTCTGGCGCTGATCGCGCATCAGGGCACTGATTTCGACCGGCTCGCGCTGGACCGCCGCAGTGATCTTACCGTATTCCAGTTTCATCGTACCTCCTTTTATCGATCATACGTGCGTGTTGCTACACGTTCGCATGTGACATAGCGTGAGAATGCCCTGCTGGACTACAGTCTGAAACACAGCAAATAACGTGCCAGTGTAGCCGTATAGCGGGGTACCGGAATGAAAATTCCGTTAATAACACGACGTACGCGGTGGGTGTTCAAACTGCACGTTTCACCCGATGGAAGCCCAATTCGCCTCCGGCAGCATGGTACGCTATTATCTTTTTCACGAAATTTTTGCACAAAGTGCAAAAATTTCGTGAAAGAGGCGGTCGGTTCCGCCCTGCCGGAGGCGAAATACATCTCCAGATGGAGAACTACGTAAGTCCTGTTAATAACAGGAGTTACGCGGTGTGCGTTCAAACGGACCGTTTGCTCTCGATAACGGTGTATTTCGCCTGCGGCAGCATGGTACTTTTTGATCTTTTTCACAAAAATGTTGCACTTTGTGCAACATTTTTGTGAAAAAGAATGGAATCTTCCGCCCTGCCGGAGGCGAAATTTCCTTTCGGGTGAGCAACCGCGTAAGTCGTGTTATTAACACGACTTACGCGGTTGACATACAACCCGGACGTTTCACCCGATGGAAGCCCAATTCGCCTGCGGCAGCGTGGTACACTTTTGTTCTTTTTGCTAAAAATTTGACACTCTGTGCAAAATTTTTATGAAAAAGAATGTAATCTTATGTCCTGCCGGAGGCGAAACGTCCTTTCGGGGCAGGGACCGCATAACTCGTGTAAATAAACTTACCCTCCCGGAATTTTCCGGGAGGGTGTGGGGAATGCGAGCAATATGCAGGGTCAGGCGCGGGACTGCTCGCGGGCAATCTGACCGGACCACTTCAGGGCTTCCGAGGCCGCGTTGAGCCACTCGGAGATACCGGTTGCCGCCAGGATGCTCATAAAGACGCGGGTGGGACCGGGGGCGATAATCAGGCCGTAGGTCAGGCCGGCCGCGATCCAGGTGCCCGAGCAGATCGGGCAGGAAAGTAGTTCGCCCAATGCCCGCTGTGGGCCTGTGCCTTTTGCAACTACCGTCTTCCCGGTACCCGAGGCATCGGGGCGCGTTTCGGTAAAGGGTTTCCGCAGCGGCAGCATCACCTTATCATAGGCCGCCAGATGCCCACCGCGATAGGTAGCAAAGCCGAGCAGCAGTAGATCGAGCGGGCGGATTTCAAAGGAATCATTGTGCCGTTTTTCCCGCGCTGCAAATGCGGTTAACAGCGCCAGAAAGAGGCCGATCAACATCAGGTAGATGGCCTGCTGCTTCTGCTCCTGACTGGCATGATAGGCATGATCGTCGGATGCGCCATTTTCCTGACTGCCGGCTCCCGTTGTGTTGGCGATGGCGATAATGTCAGCAATACTCATTGCGATATCTCCTCTGCGATGGGATTAGCTTTTGCTATGCGCCTTGTCCCAGGCGTAGTGAATGGCATCCTTGAACTGACTCCAGGTCGCCGGGTTGCGCTCTTCCCACTGCCGCCGCGCCTCCGGCTCAACCTCGGACCAGTTACGATCCCGGTAGCGTGAGTCGTTTGCCAGGTCATACCCGTAGCGGTAACCAGGCTGGTAAGCATCGAACGGGTAGTTACACCCACCGAAGTTGCTGGTATAGTGGTTTTCAAAATCGGGCACATAGGCGTTATACCCGCTGGAGCCGGCGGGACCGCGCTGCCCACCGGGGTTCTCCGGATGGGTTTCGTAATATTCATGCTCGCGGTTGATGGTTTCGCCCTGGTATGGCGCCACCCCAACCTCGTTAATCGGTGGGTTACTGTTCTGCCACTCCGCGGAGCGTTGCCGCATATCAACCGGGTGATGCTGGTTCAAAATACCCGTCGCTCGCTCCGCCCGCGCGTCCGAGGTGGTAACGGCAATCAGCGTACCGCCCCGGCGTACGCCTTCCTCATAGGAGCGCGCTTCCTCTTCGGGCATGCCGGCGTGGAAGAGCCAGCCGGACAGACCACCTGCGGCTGCGCCCAGACCGGCTCCCGCCAGCGTTCCGGCAATTGGACCAGCGGCCAGCGCCGGACCAATGCCTGGAACGGCAAACAGCCCCAGACCGAGCAGCAACCCGCCAACGCCACCGGCCAGCGCACCCGCGCCGGCACTGATGCCGGTCTCTTCGCCGCGCGAAACATGATCCTCGTCTTTGGCAACCGAGCGCTCACGCCCGGCTCCGACATACTGGTCGTACCGGCCTTCGGCATTGTTGGCGACCAGACTGATATCGTCGCCTGGGAAATCATTGTCACGCAGATCCTGGACTGCCTTCTGCGCCGTGTTGAAATCATCGTAGAGCGCTACAACTGTCTTTGCCATGATTTGACCTCCTTGTCTTCTTCGAGAACACCGGCCTGTGCCGGGCTACATCGTTGTACAGATACTACTGAAAAGTAATATGAATTATGTTGTTTGGTATGGCGATTGAAACAATGGACATGCCGATGTCTACAATGTTTGTCCTTCGGTATGGTTTCTGTGGTTTCTCACCTGGTCGCAGCGGAATGCGAACTACGCCGCGATAACGTCGCCCACAAGGCCAACGCCGTTTGCGTCACCCGCGAAGAAGAAGATGGTAACGATCAGGGCGACAAACATGACTGCAACCAGCCCCATGATCAGGGTCAATGGCGGCCCGGCACGCTGATCGGACGACTGACGCAGGCTAACACCGGCCGGGGAGTAGTTGCCACCGCTGCCCTCAACCTTGCTGGTCGTTGGCGAGAAGGTACCACCCTTCTCCAGGGTGCTGCGGCCGTGGCTCTCGGTCGGGGTGCCGTGTGAGGCTTCGGGTTCGCCGGCCATTGGCGAGGGGTACTGCGATCCGGCGATATTCTGGTACTGGGTTCCTTGTTGCTGATTCTTTTGCTGCTCGCTCATTTTTCAACCTCCTTATTGAATATCTCATTATTCCAATGTATAGAATGCGCAAACGTTGTCCGGGTTGCCGGCTGGATTGAAAGCGGCGCTGGTATACATAGATCCTGGTTGCAAGAAGTGTGCCAGGTTAACGGTTAGGGGTTACGGGTTACGGGTTAGGGGTTAACGGTTGCGGATAATACCCGGTATATGATCCCGGCAATGGCCGGCGCAAAGGTGCAAAGGTCACCAGGAACCTTACAAACTTTGCGGCTTTGTGCGAGTTTCTTCGATATGAACGGTGAATGTTTCATCCGGATATCACCGTTCAGGAGTCCCGGCTTCAGCCGGATCAGGTGTTCCCGGTCGTATGCGGCTGTCCTGGCAGGCATCCCACCGGCTAAAGCCGGGACTCCCGGATATGAATATCCGGACTATGTCTTTCAAACTTCGTACATTCAAATGGTTAGACGGTGATGGTGTAGCGGCTGGTGACGGCGGCCAGGAGCCGCTCGCGGCTGTCCTGCGGCGGAATGTTCAGCTTTTCAACGAGCATCGCCTCGGCTGCCAGGGTATCGTCCTGGACGGCGGTGCGGAACCAGTGGCTGTAGTCGCCCCGCTGGAGATGGTGGTGCCAGGTGTCCGCGTCAACCTGACGGGCCAGTTTGACGAAGTCTTGCAGGTTAGCGACCCGCAGATTATGCCGGGCATCCGGGCCACGGAAGTAGAACGCGGCGTCCGCCTCCGGTGAGAGTTCTTCCTCTGCCTGCTCAAAAACGCGTACGTGCGGCTGCGGCGCGGTATCCACCGCTACCGGCGCGGGTGCTTCTGCTACGGTCAGCCCACGTCGTGCTGTTGTACGAACGGCCTGCGAAGTGGCCGGCCAGGTTTTTACATTGCCCTGCACCGTATCAACCGTATCACTGGTCAGGCCCAGCATACTCCGGGTCGTCACCTGATAACTGCTGTTTAGCAGCATGCCGGTTGCGCGGATACTCTGCTCAGTGACGCGCATACCCATGGTTGCCGTTGCCCAGAACAGCCCGTTCCAGAGGTTGGCCGTGTTTGTCACCATATCGGCAACCAGATTTGCTTGATGTAGTGCCTGATGCTCCATATCATACATTGTCATTGTCATGCGTATACTCCTTCTCATCCTCGGGATGTATCACATTACAGGACTTACGCGGTCGATTCCAAACCCAGGCGTTTGCCTGGATGAACGTCCCGATTCGCCTGCGGCAGCATGATACATTTTGATCCTTGTTCACAAAAATTTTGCACATAGTGCAAAATTTTTGTGAACAAGGATGGTTTCTTCCGCCCTGCCGGAGGCGACAGTTCGTTCCGGGTTAGGGACAGCGTAAGTCGTGTCACATTATGGGATTTGAAATACCCAGGCTGGGAAGAGCAAGAAGTATGCCACACCGGGGCATAGTGGCTTACCCAGTGATTTTGCGGGATGACCAATACAATTTTAGCTCATAACAGAGCCAAATAAAGCGAGTGTGCTTCCTGTAAATTTACTGTGGCGGATCAGTAGGAGCGCAGCATGTTATGTCCCGACCGGATTGCGGGGAAAATAAAAAGAGACTCACGCCGGAACCGGGCGACCAGGGGGAGTCGCGTTGTTCCAGTGTGAGCCTGACCCTCCCGCGCGTGGGCGCGGGCTACTCCGACAGCTACCGGGGGCTGTGATTGCCATCGTGTGCCGGAGTGTTGACGTACCAGGTTCCTACTAGTTCATAGTAGCCAGAGTATCCGTTCCCATCCAGATGCCGAAGACCAGGACGACGATGATGACGATTGCCAGACCGACGACGGCGAGTACCTGGTTCCAGTCTTGCATAGCTTCCCTCTTTCCGCTCTATTCCAGTTGAGACCTTAAGGACTCCCGGTAGCTCTATTGTAACATATGTTGCAAGCTTTTTGACTCAAAAGCAATAAGTTTCAGGCTGGGGCTGGGGGATTAGGATGGATTTTGCCGGTAGGGACGCGCTTCTGCGCGTCCGCATGCCGTCCGGATGCGGTGCGGCTGCCCAGGGAGGATAATGCGCTTGAATCAAACATCCCCCCGCCGGGGTGAACCTTGCGGGAGGATGCGCCGCATCCTACAGCCTGCAGATTTTGGACTACGGACTACGGACTACAGACTACGCCTTTGCTTCGGGGTTGACCATGCGCTCTGCAATGCTCGTCAGTTTATGATCCGTCTCGCCTTCTTCGTTGAGGGTCTGCTGAAGCAGGTTGGCATCGCTCTGCCGGCCAAGCTGGTTGGCCCAGGTGCGGACGCTGCCATACCCGGCCATCTCGTAGTGCTCAACCCGCTGCGCGGCGGCGATCAGTCCGGCATCTTTCACCGGGGCGTCGGCCTTCGCCTTGACAATCTCTTCCCCCTCTTCGATCAGGCCTTTCATTGCCTGGCATTTCTCGCCCTTGGGCTTTTCGCCCAGATCGTTGAAGATCTGCTCCAGGCGGGAGATATGCTGCTTCGTTTCATCCAGATGGCCCTGAAAGCCCTGCTTCAAGTCCGAGAGAGTGGCCGCATCGGCCATTTTGGGTAAGGCGGTGACGAGTTGCTGCTCTGCGTCGTACAGGTCCCGCAACTGCTGCACATACAGCTCTTGCAGTGAATGGAATGCCATCATTGGTTCCTTTCTTTTGGCAAGGGCTACAGGTTATGGAGTACCGGTGCCGGAGCGCGTGCGTCGGCAATCGGCGCATCGGCCCGGTACGGAAAGCTGTTGCGAACCTTGTCTTGCCGGCTTGCCACTACTTACACCATGGTCCAACCCCGGTGTGGATTGAACCGAACATGGATTCTGCAAGAAGTATGCCAGGGATCTTCGCGTTGCAGGTTCGCAGGTTCGCAGGTTGGCAGGTTGCAGGTTGCAGGTTCGCACGTTGCACGTTGCACGTTGGCAGGTTGCAGGTTCGCAGGTTCGCAGGTTCGCAGGTTCGCAGGTTGACACGTTGGCACATTGGCAGGTTGCAGGTTGCACGTTGACACGTTTTGCGCTCTGCACTCTCAGTTCTCGGTTCTCAGTTCTCACTCTGTCCCCTGTCCCCTGTCCCCTGTCTCCTGATATTATGAGCTATACCTCAGGTAGTCCTGGAGGTGGCGGCCCAGTTGCGGGGTACGCAGCCGGCGCAGCGCTTCGGCCTCAATCTGGCGGGTGCGCTCGCGGGTAATGCCGAAGGCGTCGCCGACTTCCTCCAGGGTGCGGTTGCTGCCGTCCTCCAGGCCATAGCGCAGGCGCAGAATCTGCCGTTCACGTTCGGGCAGTTCTTCCAGTACGGCCAGGAGATCCTCCTGCAGCATGCTCTGGGTGGCAACTTCCAGCGGCGACTCCAGTTGCTCGTCGGCGAGAATTTCGGACAGGCGGCCCTCACCATCCTTGCCAATCGGTCGCTCGATCGAGACCGGCTGCCGTGACGCGCGCAGCAGGCGCTTGACTTTGCGCACACTCATATTCATCACTTTGGCGAGTTCTTCCGGAGTGGGTTCGCGCTCGGAGGTCTGCTTAAGCTGGTTGATAGTCCGGTAGAGCTGGTTCATTGTCTCGCTCATATGCACCGGCAGCCGGATCAGGCGGCTCTGCTGGGCAATGGCGCGCGTGATGGCCTGGCGAATCCACCAGGTCGCGTAGGTGGAGAAGCGATTGCCCCGCTGGTGATCGAACTTCTCGACAGCGCGCATCAGGCCGATATTGCCTTCCTGCACCAGGTCCATAAGCGAGAGGGGACTGCCGTTGTATTTCTTGGCAACGCTGACAACCAGCCGCAGGTTGGCCTGGATCAGTTGCTGCCGCGCCTCTTCTCCCAGGGTAACATCACGTTCCAGGGTGGCCCGCTCGGCCAGTGTGTTGTAGCCATAGCTGTCCAGGCACATGCGGGCCGTGCGGCCCCGCTCCAGTTGCTGCGCCAGTGTAACCTCTGCGGCGGCGGTCAGCAGCGGTACCTGTCCAATCGCCTGCATGTAGATCCGCACACTGTCGGTGGCTCTGATGCCATCCAGAGCAGTATCATCTGCGCTATCATCAAACAGGGCTATATCATCGGAGGTTTCACCATCACTATCACTATCACTATCACTATCACTATCACTATCCCACAACTCAAACGCGGAGTCGAATGCGGATCGGTTGCCTCTGGGATTATACGTGATGCGATCAGTACCCGCTAAAGCAGTCATTTCTGAATTCTCCCTGCTAGCTCATTTGGTGATGCATGCCGGCGGATTGTCCGAGGTGGCCCGATTTGCCGGCCGGTATTCGTCCACTTGCACCGGACTTAGCAAGAAGTATGCCATTGCTAAGAACTGGGAGCGCAGAGCGCAGAGCGCAAAGCGCAGAACGTGAAAACTCAAAACTCAAAACTCCTCTTTACAATCGGGGATGGTCCAGGTTATGACGCGGTAGTTGGGAGGCAGGAGCGCGAGGGCCACGTCTTGCAACTGCCTGACCGAGAAGGGCTTGTAAATAAAGCGGGCGGCATGTCGTGCGGTAGCTCTGGGCGCAATCGACGCATCGCCCGACATGACAATAAGCGGGGTGAGATCGCGTCGACCACGGATGGTCTGCAGCAACTCGATGCCGCTCATCACCGGCATCCAGTGATCGGTGAGGATCAGGGCGGCGGGATAATGGGTATGGGACTGCAAAGCTTCGTGGCCGTTGCTGACAACGGTGAGGTTTGTGCCCGGATAGAAGCGGTGGATCAAATAGGAGACGGTGAGACGTACGACTTCGGTGTCGTCGGCGACGATAATGTGGGGATGGTCGTGTCCATCGCCTTGCATAGTTGTTTCTCCTCTATTTTATATGAGTTACGCGGTGGGGCATTCAAACGGAACGTTTGATCAGATGAAAGGCAGAGTCGCCTGGATGAACAGCCCGATTCGCCTCCGGCAGGGCGGAAGAAACCAGCTTTTTGCTAAACATTTTGCACATCGTGCAAAATGTTTAGCAAAAAGCTACATAATGTACCATGCTGCCGCAGGCGAAGCCGGCGTTTGGGTCTGACACCGGGCCGGAACAGGCCCCACCGCGTAACTCGTGTAAAATACACGAGTTACGCGGTGGTCGTACACATCAGACATATACTCCCACAATGGCGGTCTTCGCCTGCGGCAGCATGGTGCATTGTTGTGGAAAAAGTATCGTTTCTTCCGCCCTACGGGAGATGGAATCTCCTGTCGAGCCAATGATCGCATAAGTCGTAAAATTTACGACTTATGCGGTGGAAATCAAACTTAAATGTTCGGATTTATGGGAGCCTGACTTGCCGGCAGTAACGTGGTGCTTTTCCACATAACAATATTGCATGTTGTGTGACATTTTTATATGGTCCTGCCGGAGGCGATGTCCACTTTTGCACGAGTGATCGCGTATTTGTGCCATTTGGCGGGTGGTAGCCCTGCTTTCGTCTGGAGGTTATCCAGGAGCGCGGCGGACGTGCTGCTACGCATCCCTATCGGTAACATCTAGACTTACGCGAGAGCAGGGGAACCGTGCTACAGCCGAACATACTGTCCCTGAGTTATTGGTGTGGAGATCAACTGCCGGATCGTCTCCAGGAACCAGTCGGTGGAAAAAGGTTTTTCAACGGCGATACAGGTATACTGCTGCAGAAACAGATCGATGGTCTTGAGCAAATCACCGTCGGTAGACATCACCATCATCGGGAAGTTGTTGGTGATAGGGTCTGCGCGGATCTCCTGGATAAATGCCGTGGTATGATCCAGGATCTGCCGCTGCACCTCCACAATAATCAGGTCGGGGCGAAGATGCCGGGTATAGACGGCGTTCGTTGCTCCCGGGGAGCAGCCGATAACGGCGTAGCCGTCGCTGTTTAACAACACCTGCAAAAACTCGAGTATCACGATGCTCTCGTCGATGACCATGATCAGAGATCTTGTCATTACCTTCTCCTTAATCCCGTACATATACCCGCCGGCCGGCGCTGAACTGCCGGCAATGGATTACGGGTTATGGATTGTGGGTTATGGCGTTCGTCCACCATCTACGGATTACAGCTTACAGCATAGCGCACCATGCCGGTTGCCGGCTATCCGTGAATGCCCGTAGTTTTGCTACGTGGTACCCGTATGTTGCTCTGTGACCAGGTTATCGGGGACAGGGTGAGAGCGCAGAGCGCAGAACTGAGGACTGAGGGGTGAGAAGTGATCTCCTGCAGGTGTCAATGGGACAGGCTGCGGGAGATTTTTTCTATTGACCACTGACAACTCAAAACTCAAAACTCAAAACTGAGAACTGTGTCAGCCGGAAATCGGGTCGCCGTTGCCGTGGACGAGGCCGCGCTGGAGGGCATACTTGATCAGGTCGGTCTGGGTTTGGAGGCCGAGCTTGCGCATCAGGTTGGTACGGTGAGTCTCGACGGTGCGGGGGCTAATGATGAGGCGGGCGGCAATCTCGGGGTTGGACATGCTCTGCGCCAGCATCTGGAGCACCTCACGCTCGCGGGCGGTCAGCGCCTGATAGCGATCCCGGGGCAGGGCGCTGCTTTTGGTGCGTTCCAGGAAGACCTCGATGGCGCGCTCGCTCAGCGGGGGGCTGAGGTAGCGTCGGCCGGCCAGCACTTCGTTGATGGCATGGACCAGGTCGCGTGTACTGACGGCCTTGAGCACATAGGCATCGGCCCCGTTGCGCAAACTCTCCACCACGTAGGGCTCGTCGGAGTACATCGAGAGAACCACGATATGGGTTGCCGGTACCCGCTGCTTGACGCGCTGCGCTACTTCCATCCCATTCAGGATGGGCATCATCACATCCAACACCAGAACATCGGGGGTGAGCCGTTCTACCAGTTCGACGGCAGCCAGGCCATCCTCAGCTTCGCCGACGACTTCCCACCCCGGTTCAGTATTAAGCAGGGCATGCAGTCCCTGGCGCACGATGGCATGATCATCGGCAATAATTATTCTGGTCATGGCGTTCCTCAATATTGCGTTGCTGCTCTTCCCGGCCGACCCATTGTACCGCATGAAGCGCGAAACGTGAAGGTGTGAAGGCGTGAAACATGAAGGCGTGAAACGTGAAACGCGAGGCGTGAAGCGTGAAATGTGAGGCGTGAAACGTGAAACGTGAGACGTGAAACGTGCCAACGCGCCAACGCGCAACGTGCCAACGCGCAACGTGCCAACGTGCCAACGTGCTCCTACTCCGGGCGGGTGTTCTGTTCCTGCCGGGTCAGTCGCGCATATTCTTCGCGGGTGATAAACTCGCCCCCGCTGATCGTACGCTCTAACTCGCGCCGATTACGGTCAAAAACCAGTTCGGCCCGCATCAGGCGAAAGCAGCGATCATCCATAATCTCTTTGCTCAGTCGATAGCCCTCAACCAGATCATCACCATATTCGGCCACCAAATCATTGCGGAGATTAATCCGTACATGGACCGGCGCACCACAGTGCGAACAGCGCACATAGAGATGCAGCGCATCGTCTGCCGGACGACGATCACCGGCACGAAAGAGACGTCGTAGGAAATCCATGCTCTCCCCCTCCACGCCTTTAAGGGCGGACAGAACCTGTGTGCAGCGGTATGGCCCTCACCCCCGGCCTCCGCTCCCAGCAGCGGGAGCGGAGGAGCAGCGCATGCCAATGCCCTGCAAGGATATGCGAATATACTATCTGTCCACCCCTAAACCAGATACCCTACCGGGTGAGAACGCCATAATACTGGAATATCGCCGCTGCCGCAAATGGTACAATGGGGCCACATGGAGTTGACTTGCAAACAGTTTCCAGTATACTAAGAAATGGCACCGGCACAATGCTGGTACCGGACCGCGACAGATACCCGATCCGGTACCTGACACCCCGGTCAGGTGCGGACAGGCTGCAAAACAGGCTACCAATGGACAGGCCGTCCGGCCTGGACACGCGACATATGGCATTCTGGGGCTGTAGCTCAGGTGGATAGAGCAGCAACCTTCTAAGTTGACGGTCGGGGGTTCGAGTCCCTCCAGCCCCGCCATCCGGCAAATTGCAAATTCGAGAAACCCGTGTACCGTTCTCAAAGAACCCGTGTACTGATAGGCGAAAACCCGTGTACTGTTCTCAAAAACCCGTGTACCGTACTGTCTCTCACGGGCGGGGGTTGGCTTTCTCACGGGGGATACCGGATAGCGCGTACAGCCGGGCGATTCTGTGTCACGGCACGGTAGCGTTCGACGGTGACTGACGGTGTTACCAATCACCGAACACCTCGCGCAGAATATCCGGGGTCAATGTTCGCGGACCAGTGCGCTCGCCAGGCGCTATGTTGAACCGATCATAGAGATTTTCAATGCTTATCCAATCACCTTCGCCGACAAACTCCCATGCCCGCTTGACGATACGTTTCTGAACGTCCAGTTCCTCTCTGGTTGGTTCAGCCGGAAAGCGAATATCTAACCGCTTGCAAATACCCAGCCGGAATACTTCTTGCGCAAACTCTTTCGGACTCATCCGTTGGAGGAGTGCCGGGTCAGGGCGGGCAAGTTCACGATGGTGTTCGCGCGGCAGTCTTTTTTGCAGCAATGCGAATGCATCGGCCATCTTTTCGTTCTTCTGCAACGTGATACACAGAACAAGAGCACACATGTGATAGTTGTTGCGCAGTTTCATCAAGCGTCTCAGCGCCCATGTGTCAAGGAGATGGGCATTGTCAATCACAACCACACGAGGCTTGAGTCGCTTAAAATATTTGCGCACAAAGTTAAACAGCGCCAGGAATTGACTATCCGTCGAGAGGTTTCCCGCCGGTTGAAACCAACGGCTATTCGATATTTCCGCCGTATACGCCGTAGGAATTGTAATCATCTGGTATGCCGGAATTCATAAAAAGTACATTAGTTATCGATGTCACAGAAATGCTACGACTGATGGTATCGCGCCCGGTTTTTAACAACTCTACTGAGAGTGCTGGTTCCGGTTTAGCAATGCTATTGAAAACACCCACGTAGGGACAATCAGCCGAGGTGAGCCGTCCAATCGCCCCGTGCTGGAAATAGGATAGCAAAATGCCGCGCGCCAACCCTGCCGCATGTTGGACAATGGCTGCCTGGTCGAATGCCTCGGCAACCTGCTCCGCACACGCCTGATCGCGACACAGGCGACGCTGCTGGAGTTGGGCAGTACGGCTCACTACGGGATACTTGTTGGTTTTAACCCGAACCCTACGCATCTTCATGCCTACCCGTCTCGGGGGTTACAGTTCACTGCCCACTATCGCGGGTGGTGTGGGTCAGGAAGACCAGGTTGTTCAGGTCATCGTCGGAGAGGTCTGCAAAGTAGGGCCGCTCGTAGAGCATGGCGTCAAGCCGGGTCTGCCTGAGTTGCATAAAAATACAGCACTTGATTCAGACTTACGACTGACATTGAGCTGTGTGCCGGCGTAATCAACGCTTTGCTGGTATCTGCCTGACGAAAGTAGCGCTGCCGAAAGATAGCCAGGATATCTTCGACCCGCGAACGTGACGCTTTCCCAAAAACATTTTCCCGCCTGAGCCGTTCCATATTTTCCGTCACTGAGCAGGCTTCGTTCCACGATAAATTCGCTTGCTCAGTCGCCATGGTCATGGCCGTGGAGGCATGACTCACAGGAGTTACGCGGTCCCTGACCCGGAAGTTAGTTCCGCCTCCGGCAGGGCAGAGGATATCGTTTCTTTTGCACGAACATTTGGCTCGGAGAGCCAAATGTTCGTGCAAAAGAAAATAAAAGTACCACGCTGCCGCAGGCGAATCAGGTTTTCATCGGATTGAACGCCCGGTTTGAACATGCACCGCGTAATTCCTGTGACTCATACCCTGGCGTTGCGCGTAGCGCCAACCCGGTGAGAAACCTGCTTCTTGCTTATGGCGTGAGGATTTTCCAGAAAGGGACTACGGATGATCTCCCGGCACAACAGGCGCACATCCTTACGAAAAGCATGCATACTGGCAGCATCGGAGCATATTCACCATAATCGAGAGGAGACGCCGGTATGTGCCGGAACGAACGTACACCCGACTGCCGGACCGCATCCACCTGCACCATGCGTAAACGCCTTGCCGTTGCCCTGGTTATCCTGTTCAGCATCGTGCTGCTTGTGGTGGTGCTCTTCCCACAGTCCGTGCCGGGAGAGGTGATTGTGATTATCGCCCGGTTGCTGGAACTGGTCATCGCGTTTTATTTTCGTCGGGGAGTGGGATGATCTCAGGTGGAGGATCTGGGTGGTAGGGACGCATTGCTGCGCGTCCGCCGCCCGCTGCTCCCTCCAGTCCAGCGCCTCCCTCTCTCGCAGCCCAGGCGAAATCGAAACCGAATAAATTAAATGATGAGCCAAAGAATTATTCGAGCAAATTTTTATTAATTTCATTTCTGTTTTAATAATCAATATAAACAGAATTTAACAGGACAAGTATTTTATCGAATAGCAGTAGTGCCCGGTTTGCCTCTATCCGGGTGATCGGTTCGCAGATGGCCGAGCGTTCCACGAGTTCAGATATGATAGTAGTCAATTGCTCTTTATGCTCAAGTGCCATACGAAACAGCGCCTGTGCGGTCACCGGACGTTTCAGGGCGTTGCGCGGGTCAGTGAGGGTTGCAAGGAGGAAGTCAATATCGCCACATGCAGCATAGATCTCTGTCAGTGCCTCTGCGGCGGTCTCACGCACATAGTCAGGCCTATCTTCTCCCATCACATCAACTAATACGGAGACTACATCCGTTGCCACTGCGGATTGCGCTGCAGCTACCTCTCGCAGTGCCCACACTGCGGTCATGTTCATGAACGTATTTTCTTCGTACAGCGTTTCAACCAGCGTAGCGACCACATCCGCCGGTGATGTCCCTCAACTGCCTTGATGAACCACATTCACGTCGTCTGACGGAAATAGGTGTTCAAGTTGATGCACTGTGTCGATAAAGGATACCGGAACCCGATACAACAACAATAGAGTTGTTGTCGCCGGAACCTCGAATGGCGCATCTACTGCCCCGCGCCGCCGGGAAGCACCCCCGTTGCAACGCACTCGCCGTAATCAAATTGCATTTCGGGTGTAGCTAAACTCTGCTATACTTGTATGCGGTCAACACAAGAGCGTGTGGCAGGGCCAGGCGGATGGAGTAGATGATGACCAATAATGCAGAGACCGTTGATACACTGAGGGCCGAAAACGCAGCGTTACGCCGGCGCATAGCGGAGTTGGAGCAGCAGTGCGCCGCGCAGGAGGCGCAGCTTCAGCGCTTCGATAGTGAACTGGAGCAGCGTGTTACGGAGCGAACGGCTGAGTTGACCGCTGACCGGCAATTGTTGCAATCGGTTATTGATAACTATCCGGCGATTGTGTATGCCAAGGATCGCGCTGATCGGTATATCCTGGTCAATCAGCATGCGGCGGCATTCGCCGGGCACACGCCCGACGATATCCTGGGCAAGTCCTCGGACGAACTCTTCCCGCCCGATCTGGCGGCCCGCTTCCGGAAGCCGGATATGCAGGTGCTGGAGACCGGTGTCGTCACCACGCTGGAGAATATTGTGTCGCAACCGGACGGCACCCGTACCTATCTCTTGACCATCTTTCCGTTGTGCAACCCGGACGGCGAAATCTATGGTGTTTGTGGCATATCAATTGATATTTCGAAGCGCAAACAGATGGAGCAGGAACTGCAGCGCCAGCAAATTCTGCTCAACACAGTGATTGATAACCTGCCGGGAATGATCTATGTGACCTCAGTTGAGGGACGGGTCTTGCTGGCGAATCAACATATGGCAACGCTGCTGGATCGCAGTCGGGAAGCGCTTGTCGGCCAGACGGAGGCGGCGATGTTTCCCGCAGAACGCCTGGAGCGTTGGCAGGCACAGCAGCGGGAGATGCTGTCCACAGGCAAGCCGATTCAGACCGAGGAAGAGATGCAGTTGAGCGATGGCTTGCATACCTTCCTGGTGACCCGCTTTCCCCTCTTCGATGACCAGAACAACATCTTTGCGCTGGGTGTTATCTCCAGTGATATTACTGAGATCCGGCAGACCGAGCAGTTGCGGGCAAACCTCCAGCAGCAGGTTATCGACGCGCAGCAGGAAGCGCTGCGGGAACTCTCGACACCGCTCATTCCGCTTTCGGACCGGGTGGTGATTATGCCGCTCATCGGCAGCGTTGATAGCATGCGCACACACCTGATTATGGAAACCCTGCTTGCAGGCGTGGCAGCCCGGCATGCCGCCCTGGTTATTCTGGATATCACTGGCGTGGTTGTGGTGGATACCCAGGTGGCCCGGGTACTGGTGGATGCGGCTCAGGCGGTGCGACTACTGGGAGCCCGGGTCATCCTGACCGGTATCGGGCCGTCAATTGCGGAGACCCTGGTGCATCTCGGCGTGGATCTGAGCGGAATTATGACCTGGAGCGATTTGCAGTCGGCGATTGCCTGGGCTTTTCGACACCAGTACCTGCATATCGTGTAGTAGGATGCATGGAGAATGATGATGAAGGCGAAGGCAATATCGACAGATAATCCAACTACTTCCAACCCAACGGAGCAGTCAGCAAAGCCGCGGCCTGCCTGGATCAGGCGCGTGTTGCTAGGGCTGGGCGGCATTATGCTGCCGGCGGCGCTGGGCGTTGGCGGGTTTCTGGCGTGGGAACGGTTTGCGCCGGGGCCGGTCGTGGAGACCTTCACGACGGCGCAGGGGTTGGCCGAGGATGGCACTATCGTCGGCGAAACCCAGGTCTTTGCGCCGGGTGACACGGTCTTCCTGGTCTTTGATCTGGCGGGCGGGCGCGCCGGGCAGACTGTCACCGTGCAGATTGACGGTGCCGCCGAAGAAGAACGCTCCTACGAACTGCAAGCTGCGGATGCCGGCCGGGGCGCGGTGACATTTACGCCCCCGGAAGCGGGCAACTATCGCGCTGAACTACTGTTGCCGAACGAACCGGATTTGGAAGCGCAGACGACCTTTGAGGTGCGCGCTGATGGCCCCCGGTTGGAGCAGGTGATGTCGGCCGGGGCCATTGACGAGACAACGTTCATGCCGCTGAACCGGACGACGACCTTTAGCCCCGCTGATACGGTCTATATCACCTACCGCGTTGTCGATGCGGAAGTGGGCGACACGGTGCATATCCAGTATGAAATCAACGGATTTCCCCAACCGGAAGATCCCGATGATACCGTGACGTTTGACACGGAAGGGCCACTGCGCGGGCACTTTGCCCTGCAGGGCGCCCAGTTTCCGCTCTCGGAGGGTACCTACCGGGCCGAACTCTTCTACAACGACACGCTGGTGGAGGTTGTCACCTTCACGGTGGAGGCGTAACGCGCTGCGGAAGAACAGCATAATACCGATTTGTTGTCATAGCCACAGAGAACACCGAGAACACAGAGGTTTTGAACGGGAACGTGCCGCCCTACGCCCGTAGCCCATGTTCCGGCTGATTGCTGGTTTGATGCCGGATTGGTATAAGAAGGGTATGCCAATGGGATGCGGAGCAGGTTAACCTCCCGCATCCTTCTTTACATTGCTGGATCGGCGTTCCAGCTTCAGCCGGATCAGGCGTTCCTGGTCGTATGCCGCTGTCCCGACAGGTATTCCACCGGCGAAAGCCGGGACTCCCGGTCATTTCATACCCGGACTTTTTTTCCCGTGGGGGCAATCGTCACGTCGAGGCATCGGAATAGCCACGAGATAGAGACAAACGCGCTCCGAGAACTCCTATATCTGGATAGTAGGACGTGATGTTTGCCCCCACGGTTTTTTTCAATGTTCACCAGAGCCATCCGTAGGGTGCATTCGATGCACCGTTCATCAACCGCACGCCATACCTGGACGGTTTTCGCACCGTTCATCAACCGCACGCCACAGTAGGCGCGGCTGCAAGCCGCGCCTACTGTGGCGTGCGGCCGTCCTGTTGCCGCACACCATATTGCCGGGTGGCACAGGGTTGCACCCTATGGTACACTTTGGCATTAACCTGCTCATAACAATTTCACGCTACATGCAGAGCATGCATAGGGGGAGCGCGATGAAACCGGAAGATCGGCAGACCGCCGAGGGGATCTTGTTTACGGATCAATACCAGCTTACCATGGCGCAACTCTACTACCGGATGGGGTTGCACGAGCAGCATGTCCAGTTTGACCACTTCTTTCGTAAATATCCCGACTATGGCGCGCATCAGGGGGGGTATTGCGTTAACGCCGGGTTGGAGTGGCTCCTCGACTGGATGCAGAGTGCGCAGGTACGCGATGCAGATATCGACTACCTGCGCAGCCAGCGTGATCGGGCCGGTAATCCGGTGTTTGGCGAGGATTTCCTGACCTGGCTGGGCTCGCAGTCCCCCTTCGCCGGTCTGACCATGCGCGCTATCCCGGAAGGACGGGTGATCCATCCCAATACGCCCCTGACGACGGTGCAGGGACCGATGGCGATGGCACAGATTCTAGAGACGCCGCTGCTTAACCACCTGAATTACCAGATTCTGATTGCCACTAAAGCGGCACGTATCCATGATAGTGGTCGGGGACGCCCGGTCCTGGAGTTTGGCCTGCGCCGGGGGCAGGGGAAGGGCGCCAATGCCGGGGCGCGGGCCGCGCTGATCGGGGGTGCGAATTTTACCTCCAACGTGGGTATCTCGCATATCCTGGGCTATCCGCCCAAAGGCACCCACGCCCACAGCATGGTTCAGGCATTTATGGGGTTGGGTATGACCGAATTGGATGCCTTCCGCGCCTATGCCGAGGTCTACCCGGACGAATGCCTGCTGCTGGTCGATACGATCAGCACCCTGGAGAGCGGTGTACCGAATGCCATCAGAGTCTTCGAGGAGTTGCGCCGCAAGGGGCATGAACCTATGGGTGTGCGGCTCGACTCGGGTGACCTGGCCTATCTCTGCATTCAGACGGCGAAGATGCTGAATGACGCCGGGTTCCCTGACACCTCCATTATTCTGTCCGGCGATCTGGATGAACTGGTGATCTGGCAGATTCTGACGCAGATTGCCGAGGAGGCGCCGCGCAATGGGCTGGATGCCGACGCAATTGTCAAGCGGTTGATCTATGGTGTAGGTACACGGCTAATCACTTCGCATGGTGAGTCGGCGCTGGGTGGTGTGTACAAACTGGTAGCGGTGCGGAAGGAGGACGAGTGGGTTCCGGCGATCAAGATTGCCGACACGCCCGCCAAGATCCCCAATCCCGGCCAGAAGCATGTCTGGCGGATCTATGATCGGCGCGGGAATGCCAATGTCGATCTGCTCTGTCTGGAAGATGAAGACCCCCGGCAGATGGATCGTATCGTCGTGCGGCATCCGTCAGACCATACCCGGCACCGCACGCTGCACCAGGATGCAATCTCGGAGATTGAACCGCTGATGATCAAGGTGCTGGATCAGGGCCGGCTGGTCTACACATCCCCTTCAATTGAGGAGATGCGCGCGCGCCGCGAGCAGGATGTTAACCGTCTCGATGCCGGTGTGCGACGGTTGGTCAATCCGCATATCTATCATGTCTCGCTGACCCAGCGGCTCTGGAATAGCAAACAGCAGTTGATCGAGTCCGCCCTGGAGCAGGAAGATTAGGTTTGGCGCGGTCCTCCGCGTGCCGATGGCTTGCGCCTCCGGCAGGATTGAAAAGAAAAGGTAGCATGCTGTGGGAAGTGCAATCGTGCGTTGGTGTAATCAAAGATCTGGTTTAAAAGTCCATTGCATTAGTTATAAGTAACACGCGTTGCGCGGTCACTCCTTGGGAAACTGGTTGCGCCTCCGGCAGGGCGGAAGATTCCGGATCTTTTTCACAAAAATGTTGCTCTCAGAGCAACATTTTTGTGAAAAAGAATAAAAAAGTACCATGATGTCGCAGGCGAATCGAACCGTTCATCCAGGTGAATACCTGGCTTGGAACCGACCGCGTAACATGTGTAAGTAACACGCGTTACGTGGTCGTTGACCCGGCAACACATTGCGCCTCCGGCAGGGCGGAAGAAACTATCTTTTTTACAAAACTGCCGCAGGCGAAACTAACTTTTGGGTCGGTCAACAGATCAACATAGGCTGCACCGCGTAAGTCGTGTAAGTAAGGAAGAAATAGATGTCACTCTATCGACCGAGTACCCGTGTTGGGGTCTATGTCGATGTGGCCAACCTGGCGCGGAATGGCGGGTATGGAATGCGCTACGATGTCCTGCGCGAGTTTGCCTGCCGTGACAATGCCGAGCCGGTGCGGCTCAATGCGTATGTCGGGTTTGATGCCGAGCGGGCCGAGCATGATATGGCCTACCGTCTGGGGCAGCAGGGCTTTTTCTCGCTGCTGCGTGATTTTGGCTATAAAGTTATTCAAAAAACGGTGAAATGGTATATTGATGAGAGCGGTAATCGGTTTGGCAAAGCCAATGCCGACCTGGATCTGGCCGTCGATGCTCTGCTGCAATCGGAAAATATTAACCGGGTTCTGCTGGCGACGGGTGACGGCGATTTTGTTCGGGTGGTGCAGGCGCTGCAAAATCGGGGATGCCGAGTGGAGGTAATTGCCTTTGAAAATGTCTCGGCCGAACTACGGCGCGAGGCGGATATGTTTATGTCGGGCTATCTGATCCCCCGGCTGCTGCCCAGTACCAGTAATCGGGGTGATCCGGAGTGGGGCGAGGTGGGTTCGCGTGTGCGCGGCGTCTGCTACAACCATACCGGGAAGGGCTACGGCTTCTTGCGCTACATGAAAACCATTGGGGCCGATCTCTGGAAGATCGACTCGCGCCAGGCCGACTCGCCCTTTGAGAGCGTCTTCTTTCACGACTCGCAACTCCCCGAAGAGGTTCACTATTCTAAACTGCCCAGCCGCGATATTGTGTTTGAATTTGAACTGGCTCTATCCGAGAATCGGGAGAATGGCCTGCAGGCGGTGAATATGCAACTGATCAGCCCCCGGCGGCGGCCGGTGTAACCCATCCTTGTTCAAACATGAGTTACGCGGTGCGGACTGTTCCAGTCCTTGTGCCGGCCCCGAACGCCGGTTTCGCCTCCGGCAGGGTGGTACCGGACATCCTTATTTGGAGAAAAAGTGGCTCGGAGCGCCACTTTTTCTCCAAAAAGATCAAAATTGAACCATCTTTATCCCCAAAAAAGTTGCTCTGTGAGCAACTTTTTTGGGGATAAAGATAAAAAAGTACCATGCTGCCGCAGGCGAATCGGGCGTTCACCTGGTCAAACGTCCGGTTTGCAAGTCCACCGCGTAAGGGAAGCGGAAGCTGTTAATTGTCCCACCCTCCGGAAACTTGGGCGTCAGCAAGCCCACGAGTAGAGCGTCTGAGGGAGCTTGGGGTGAACAAGAGCTTCCGCTTCCCTAAGTCCTGTTATTTCAAAGGGATTGATGCCCATTCCGGGCATAGCATGGTACAATCGTACCGTCGCTGGAAGCAGGAAGGACGAAAAAAGGAGGTATACCTATGGGTTCATGGGCCGAACTTGACGCCATCTACCCTGAAGGAAAGTTGACCCCCGCGACCGCGTTTGTTGTCTCCCTGGGGCATATGGTCGGGGCCGACAGTGTCTACAGCGATCGCGAAACACGGGCGCTTGCGCCGTTCCTGACGCGGGACGGCGTGAGCAGCCTGCTCTCCGCCGATGTCCTGCGCCGCGCCGAGGACTATCTTCAGGAACGCCCGCTGGATACCTTTCTGGACGAGGCTAATCTGCTGTTGATCACGAAGCAGAAGCTGAGTATCCTCTTCAACATGATCGATCTGGCACTGGAGCAGGGCGTCGCCGCGCCCGAAATGCACCCGCGCTTTATGCAGTTTCGCCAGGCCTTCGGCATTATTGAGGAGCAGATCCAGCCCTATGTTCAGAGCCTGGCACTCAAGCACAACCTGGAACTCTTTCCGCAGTAGGGGATGGCGGTTGGCGATTGGCGATTGGCGACTGGCGATTGGAACGTCAAAATCTCTGCCCATATGCAGGACTTACGCGGCACGGTCTGTTCCGGCCCGATGCCGGGCCCAAAAGTCGGGTCCGCCTTCCAGGAAATGACATCCACTTCCAGGGTAGGGACTGCGTAACTCCTGTCATATTTACGAGTTACGCGGTGGAAGTTTGGACCACAAACAACACGAAATGAGCGAACACCACGAAGCTGCCAGTGCTGCCATGTATCCGGCGATCCCGCATTTGGTGGGGGATATCGCCTCCGGCAGGGCGGAAGAAACCAGCTTTTTCACACAAATTTTTGCACCTTGTGCAAAAATTTGTGTGAAAAAGACAAAACAGTACCACGCTGCCGCAGGCGAATCGGGTCATTCATCCAGGCAAACGCCTGGTTTGGAACCTACCGCGTAACTCCTGTCATATTCAGGACTTACGCGGAACCTGACCCGGAAGATAGTTCCGCCTCCGGTAGCGTGGAAGATCCCATTGTTTCGTACAAAAAATTTGCACAAAGTGTAAAAATTTGTGCGAAACAATACAAAAGTACCATGCTGCCGCAGGCGAATCGGGATTTTATCGGGTCAAACGTCCGGTTTGTACATGCACCGCGTAACTGCTCACATTGACCACCGGGGCAAGATGGAGTATGATAGTGTATCCCTGGGAGTCGCGCCCTCACATATTCACGTACAATCGTCGTCACGAGGGTTTATGATAGAACACGCGGCAGCATATGGGTAGACGTCTGCCCGCTGCTCTGGTATCCCCAATGCGTGAATCGTTAAGTTCTAGGCAGAATATGCGACGAAGGAGTTCACATGACGCTGGACACACGTCAGTTGCTGTTTACCCCCATCCCGGATCGAATTGCGCGCCTGCAAGAACTGGCGTACAACCTCTGGTGGAGCTGGCATCCGGAGGCGCGTAAGCTCTATCAGCAGATCGATCCTGAACTGTGGGAGCTGGTCTATCACAATCCTGTGCGTTTCTTACGGGACGTTCGTCAGCATCGGTTCGAGACGATTGTTGCCAACCAGGAGTTTTTGCAGCAGTATGATGCGGTGATGGCCGACTTTGACGGCTATGTGGGGTCGAAGGATACCTGGTTTACCCGGCACTACCCCAATGTACAGGGCAAGACGGTTGCCTACTTTAGCGCCGAGTTTGGGATGCACGAGTCGCTGCCGATCTATTCCGGCGGTCTGGGTATTCTCTCCGGCGACCATGTCAAGGAAGCCAGTGATATGGATCTGCCGTTTGTGGCCGTCGGGTTTATCTACCCGCAGGGCTATTTCCGGCAGCGCCTTGACCAGAGTGGCTGGCAGTTTGCCGAGTATACCAAGATGAACTTCGCCGATGTGTCGGCGTCGCCCGCGCTGACGGACGACGGGCACGAGGTGGTGGTGGATGTGGAACTGCCGGGGCGCACCATTTTTGCCAAGGTCTATCGCATCCAGGTGGGGCGGGTGCCGCTCCTGCTGATGGATACCGATATTCATCCCAACAGCCCGCAGGACCGCGAGCTATCGGCGCGGCTCTACGGCGGCGACCAGGAGATGCGCGTGGCCCAGGAGACGGTGCTGGGGATTGGTGGCGTGCGCGCGCTGCGTAAACTGGGGATCGCGCCAACAGTCTGGCATATGAACGAGGGGCACTCGGCCTTCCTGGTGCTGGAACTGGCGCGTGAACTGGTGCAGCAGGGAATGTCGTTTGAGCAGGCGATGAAGCAGGTGAAGTCGCATACGATATTTACGACGCATACACCGGTACCCGCCGGCAATGATGCCTTCCCCTTCCCCATGATCGAGAAGTTCTTCTGGCAGTTCTGGCCGCAACTGGGGATCAACCGCGACGAGTTTATGCATGTGGCCCGGCAGGAGCAGGACTGGGGACCGACTTTCGCCATGACTGCGCTGGCGATTAATCTCTCGACCCATCGCAATGGTGTGAGTAAGCTGCACGGCCATGTGGCGCGGGGCATGTGGCAGTGGCTCTTCCCGGAGAAGAGTCAGGACGAGGTGCCGATTACTTCGATCACCAACGGCGTCCATACCGCCAGTTGGCTGGCTCCCGAACTGCGCAAGGTCTACAATGAGGCGTTGGGCAACGATTGGGAGGATCGGGTTGACGATGGCGAGATGTGGAAGAAGCTCTATGATGTGCCGAATAAGACCATCTGGGATACCAAGCAGCAACTGCGGCGCAACCTGATGGCCTTCGCCCGAGAGCGCACCCGCCAGCGTTTTGTGCATCTGGGGCAGCCCCCGGCAATCTGGCCGATCCTGGAGGAGCATGTGCTGACGCTCGGTTTTGCGCGGCGTTTTGCTACCTACAAGCGGGCCACGCTGATCTTCAAGGATCTGGAGCGGCTCAAGGCCATTCTGAACAATCCCAACCGTCCGGTGCAGATTATCTTTGCCGGGAAGTCGCATCCCAAGGATGATCCGGGCAAGCACTTTATCCAGAGTGTCTACCAGCTTTCGCTGCAACCGGGGTTGGCCGGGCGGATTATCTTCCTGGAAGAGTATGATATCGCCGTCGGGCGCGAGTTGGTCAAGGGGGTGGATGTCTGGCTGAACAGCCCGCGCCGCCCGCACGAGGCCAGCGGTACCAGCGGGCAGAAGGCCAGCCTCAACGGGGTGCCCAACTTGAGTGTCCTGGATGGCTGGTGGCCGGAAGCCTTCAACGGGCGCAACGGCTGGGCCATCGGCGAAGAGCGTGAGTATGCCAACCAGGAAGAGCAAGACTGGAACGATGCCGTGTCGCTCTATGAAACGCTGGAAAACGAGGTGATTCCCGCGTTTTACGAGCGTGACGCCAACGGTATCCCGAACCGCTGGGTGGATATCTGTAAAGAGGCGATTGTCACCTGCGCGCCGCAGTTCAGCATGCGCCGCATGATTGCCGAGTATACCAATCGGTTCTATATGCCGGTAGCGCTCGAGAAGTAGGGTTGCGTTTTAAGTTTTGAGTTTTGAATCAGGACTTTCGCCCGGAACATCCTGAGCAGAGTGGCGAATCTCTCCATACCGGAAACGAAACGCGACATGCTCATTCAGCGTGGCACGGTATCGAGGCCGGCACAAGGACCGAGGCGAAAGTCCTGTCAATATCACGAGTTACGCGGTTGACATGTAAACCGGACGTTTCATGCGATGGCCGCCGGATTCGCCTGCGGCAGCATGATACTCGGTTTATCTTTTTCACAAAAAATTTTGCACGAAGTGCAAAATTTTTTGTGAAAAAGAATGAGATCTTCCACCCTGCCGGAGGCGAAAATGCCTTTTGCGTGACCTACTGCGTAACTCGTGTCAATATCACGTAACGTTTGTGATAACACTTAACACTCAACGCTTAACACTTAACACTTAACACTTAACGCTTAACACTTAACACTTAACACTTAACACTTAACGCTTAACGCTTAACGCTTAACACTTAACACTTAACACTTAACACTTAACGCTTAACGCTTAACGCTTAACGCTTAACGCTTAACGCTTAACGCTTAACGCTCGTATATGTTCCACCGCTCGCTGCCACTGCTGCGGATAGCAACCATTCCAGTGCGTGTTCACTGGAGCTGGTTGCTTATCTTTGCCCTCTTGATCATCCTGCTTGAGCCAATCTACGCCGGGATGCGCCTGGGTGTGAACGCGTGGGCGACGGCGCTACTGATGGGCCTGCTGATTGCAGGTTCGGTGCTGCTGCATGAACTGGGGCATGCACTGGTGGCACGCCACTATCGGTTGACAGTGCGCGGCATTCTGCTCTTCGCGCTGGGTGGCACTGCCGAAGTAGACAACGCAGCGTCCGATCCCACCGCCGAGTTTGCCATCGCCGTTGCCGGGCCGCTGGTCAATCTGTTGTTAGGGGGGCTGTGCGGGCTGATCTGGCTGCGCATGGGTACAACCAGTGTCGCCGCCGCATGGCAACCGGCCGGCACACTGATCTTCCACCTGGGCATGGCCAATGCGATTATGACCGTCTTTAACCTGATACCCGGCTACCCGCTGGATGGCGGACGGATTGTGCGGGCCATCGGCTGGTTCCTGACCGACGATATGATCGCGGCCACCCGGTTTGCGGCGCGGTCGGGCCAGATCTGCGGGGTGGGTTTTGGCATTGCCGGGCTCGCGCTACTGATTATGGGCCGGCCCTTCGCCGCGCTCGGCAGCGGCATGGTCGGCTTCTTCCTCTATCGTACCGCCCGCACCGGTGCCTATCTGCTGGTAGCGCAGACGATCCTGGCGGGGGTTTCCGTCTCTGCGCTGATGCAGTCGGGATTTCGCGCCCTCTCCCCGGAGTTGACGCTGGAACAGTTTGCGACAGGCTATCTGCCGGGGCATGTTGAGACGAGCTTTCCCGTGATCAGCCCGCTCCCCGCCGGCAGCCCATCCGCCCTGCCGGTGCTGCTGGGCATGATGACGCTGCCCAACCTGCGCCGCTTCCCCCGCCGCGACTGGGCCGGAACGCGGATTGACCAGGCGATGACGCCGCTGCGCAATGTGTACGCGCTGCTGCCCCAGGCTACCGCCGCCGACGCGCTGCGCCTGATGCTGGAGTGCAACGCCGATCTGCTGCCGGTCGTCGAGGGAGCATATTTGCTGGGGGTGCTGCGCCGCCAGGATGTGCTGGTCTACGCGCAGATGCAACTGCCCTGACCCGCCGCCCGTTCATCGTAGGGACGCGCTTCTGCGCGTCCGCGGTTTGCCCCCGGTAGGGACGTGCTTCTGCCCATCCGTCACCCACCATCGTAGGGACGCGCAGAAGCGCGTCCGCGGTTTGCCCCCGGTAGGGACGTGCTTCTGCCCATCCGTCACCCACCATCGTAGGGACGCGCTTCTGCGCGTCCGCGGTTTGCCCCCGATAGGGACGTGCTTCTGCCCATCCGTCACCCA
>DAOTUI010000127.1:0-18725 GCA_034437035.1 Chloroflexaceae bacterium | reverse complement strand
AGTGCCAAAACATCGTTGGGACCACATGAAGTATGCTGCACCAGAATGCGATCGCGTCGTCCAGGACAGGAATACATGAAGCTGATGAACCCTTCAGACCCTTTGATAGTGACCCCCTTTGAGGGGATGACCCCGCGCTCCGCGGCCACTATAATGACACAACTTACGCGGTTACGAACCTGAAAGAAAATTTCGCCCTGCCGCCAGCGAATCGGGCCTCCATCGGGTGAAACGTCCGGTTCGCCTGGCAACTGCGTAACTCCTGTGTAATGAGGATGCAGCCATGACCAGAACAGCAATACCATTCGCGCGTAACGGCACCGTGCCGTCCGCTGACCAGCCCGCGCTGGCAGTGCGCCACCTGACGGTCGCCTATGAGCAGACCCGCGCCCTGGAAGATGTGTCGTTTACCGTTGCACCCGGCGAACGCGTGGCCGTGGTTGGACCGAATGGCGCGGGTAAGAGCACTCTGCTCAAAGCACTGGTCGGTTTGATCTGCCCCACGTCCGGCACGATCCAGGTGGATGGGCATGTACATACGCAGTGCAGCGACGTGGCCTATGTCCCGCAACGGACCCAGGTTGACTGGTCGTTTCCCATCCGGGTCTGGGATGTCGTTATGCTGGGACGTACCGCCCATATTGGCTTTTTCCACGGACCAGGCAAGCACGACCGGACCCAGGTGCAGCGTAGCCTGGAACTGGTGCGCATGACCGACCTGGCGCAACGGCAGATTGGCGAGCTTTCAGGTGGGCAGCAGCAGCGGGTCTTTCTTGCCCGCGCCCTGGCGCAGGAAGCCCGGGTGCTCCTGCTGGATGAGCCGGTAACGGGGCTCGATCTGCGGGCGCAGGATGAAGTCTTTCGTATCGTGGACGACATTCACCGGCAGGGCGTGACGGTGCTGGTAGCTACCCATGATTTGCAACAGGCCGCCGACCCGGACCACTACGAGCGGGTGTTGCTGCTCAACCGGCAACTCCTCGGCGCGGGTAGCGCGCGCGAGGTGCTGACAGCAGAACATCTGACCGCAGCCTACGGCGGATACCTGCACCGCGTCGAAACTGAGCAGGGTCTATTGCTGCTACATAATCGACACTGAGGAGTGCCGACTATGGAACTGATTGATTTGCTGCTTGAACCGTTGCGTTTCGCGTTTCTCCAGCGTGGCCTGCTGGCGGCGCTGCTGGTCGGCATCGTCTGTTCGGTGGTTGGCACCTTTGTCGTTTTGCGCGGGATGGCCTTCTTTGGGGATGCGCTGGCGCATGCTATCCTGCCCGGTGTCGCCCTCGGTTACATGGCCGGAGGTGGTAGCAGTGCTGACCGGGGGATGCTCTTCTGGTGGGCGCTTGGCGCGGCGATCGGCTCGGCCCTGGGCATTGGCGCACTCACCCGGGGCGGGCGCATCAAGGAGGATAGCGCCATCGGCATCGTGTTTGTGGGCATGTTTGCCCTCGGTATCGCCCTGATCTCGGCCATGCGCAGCTTCGCCGTTGACCTGTCGCACTTTCTGTTTGGCAATGTCCTGGGTGTATCTACGGCTGATCTCTGGCAGATTGCGATTACCAGTGTACTGGTTCTGCTCACCGTGCGACTGTTCTACCGTGAACTGGTTGCCGTGGCTTTTGACGAAACGCACGCCACGACGCTGCGCCTGCCGGTCACTGCCCTGAACTATCTGTTGCTGCTGCTGATTGCCATTGTCGTTGTGGTTGCGCTGCAGACCGTGGGAATTGCCCTATCCCTGGCAATGCTGGTGACACCGGCAACCACCGCTTCGCTGCTGACCCGGCGGCTCTCCTGGATGATGGGCCTGGCAGTTCTGAGTGGCGCACTTTCTAGCATTGGTGGGCTCTACTTTTCCTACTATGTTAATATTGCTTCGGGCGCGGCAATTGTGCTGGTGTGCATCGCCCTGTTCGTGCTGGTGCTACTGGCAGCACCCGGACGCGGCTGGCTGTGGCAGTGGGTAACACGGCGGCAGCCCATCCTGGCCGAAGACTGAACTACGGAGGAACCAGTGATGACCATCCTGCCGCAACCGCTCACGCAGGCCGAACTCATACCGCTCACGCCGCAGCACTGGCGCACCCGGCTGGAACAGGCAATGCAGGCCGAGCATAACCGGATGACCGGGACGCGACGGCTGGTGCTCGACTGGATCACGGCTGCCGAGGCTCCGTTCAGCGCCGAAACACTGGTAGATGACCTGACGAACCGCCAGGGCATCATCAGTCGCCCGACGGTCTACCGGGCGTTTGAATGGCTGCGGCGCACCGGCTGGATCGGGCGCATCCATTGCGACGGAGCCGAGCACACCTATGCGTGCCTGCTGCCAGGACATTATCACCACGCGGTCTGTACCGTGTGCGGTCTGACGCTGGTGTTCGGCGGCTGCGACCTGACGCAGGCATTGCTGCATACGCTGGCGGCGCACGGCTTCACCGTGCAGGGGCACCTGCTCGAACTCTATGGACAATGCGTTACCTGCCGGCAAGCGTATGGCTGAGCCACCCCACCTGCTGGTGCTGGTGGGCATGCCGGTTGCGCCAAAGGCCACCCTTGCGGCCACGCTGGCGCACACGCTGCACGCGGCTGGCCGCACGGTGACGCTGCTCGACAACAGCGACCGCCCGCTCCGGCTGGCCTTCCCGACCGTGCGCCTGCCTGCCGGGTGTGTCTGCTGCACGGTGGCGGGACGGCTCTTCCCGGCGGTCGCGCAGGTGACCACCGACACAGCCCTGCTGGTTGTGTCCGCACAGGCGCAGCCCGAATTACTGGCCCGCGTGCTCGACAGCCTGCGCCGCCCGACCCGCGCCATCACGACGATTGCCCTGCTCGATCAGCAGACCCGTGCCCGCTTCCCGCACCTGGCCGACCAGTACCTCCTGATGGCCGATCTGGTGCTATCCGAGCCGTTTGATCCCGATCCCCTCTTGCGGCAGATGCATCTGCCGGTTGGCAGATCGCCGCTTTATTGATACATTATCTCCATAGTATTGAGAGTATGTGTCAATAATGACGAGGAGCCAATGGCACATCTACCCGTGCCCGTGCTACGTCCGGTGACTCCTGACGACGAACCGATGGTCGCGCGTCTGTTTGCGGCCCTGCATACCCAGAATGCCGCACTGGATGACCGTTTTGCGCCGGCACCCGATTGGCGCGACGTGCTGCAGCGTCACTTTGCCCGCACCTGGAACGTGCCCGGCGCGTGCCGGCGGCTGGCCTGGAACGAAACCGACCCGTTGGGGCTGATCGTCCTGGAAGCCCACACTGACTCACCGCTCTTTTGTCATCGCCACTGGGCCGAACTGGTGGCGCTCTCCGTTGCGCCGGCCTATCGCGGCAGCAGACTGGCGGATCGGCTGGTTGCTGCGGGGCTGGCCTGGGCCACCCAATGCGGCTTCGAGCGCGTGCAACTCTATGTCAGTGCCGGCAACCAGCCGGCCCACACCTGCTATCAACGCTGCGGTTTTGTACCCGTGCAGCAGATTCTGCGCTGCGAACCGACACCCGGTTCCGGAGTGACGCCACCGCCGGACCCTTCCTGTGCCACACTGGATGCAGACGCGGGTGATGCCCTGGAAGCCGGACTGCATCATCTGGCGCTGGAACTGGATCGTGACAGGAGCAATCAAGCATGAATCTCTTTACACCACGTCCGCTGCATAACCCCCAGCAGCTTGCAGCCATCAAGCAGTGGGTGGTTGATACCTTTGGGCTGGATGCGCAAACCACCGTTCTGGTGACCGAACTCCACTGTAGCGAACCCGGTTGTCCACCCCTGGAAACAGTCATTGCGCTGCTGCGTCCGCATATGCCGGCGCAATAATACAAATTGCACAAAGCCATCACCGATATCACAGCCGCCGATGTGGCGGCCCTGGGAACAGACCTGTCAGAAGGAGGAGCCTATGACCACCATCCCGGCTGATCCGCGTACCCCCGTCACCGTGCTGACGGGCTTCCTGGGCGTGGGTAAAACTACCCTGCTTAACCGTATCCTGTTCAACGCAGGATTGCGTCATGCGTATCAGCACTGGCAGTTTCGCCCATTTCACACTTTTCGTGGTCCAGATCACCTCCCATCGCTTCCGATCAACCTGATCCGATAATCGCCACCGCTACGCCAGTATTTGCCAGTTACCGTGAGACCCGTCGGCTACAATTGGGACTATCAGAGTCGCTTGAATATATGCTCTATGATCAGGAAACCGTTCGTACCACCGCTATGATCGCCCGCCGCTGACCTGGCAGGAGCAGCAGGAGGAAGTCCCATGTCCGATTATCGCACCATTTTATGCAATACACTGCGCATAAGTTTGCTTTTGATTGTGCTGCTTATGCCGGCCGCCGGCAGGGGGCGCGCAACCGGCGCACAACCGTCTGATACGCCGGTCCCGATTGCCGTTAGCGCCGCCGATGGCGCGACCGGCGACAACTTCGGTGCCGGCATTGCGCTTGACGGTGATCGCCTGGCCGTTGGCGCGCCCTACACCGACCTTGCCGGCGGCGCAAACCAGGGGGTGGTCTACCTGTTTGCGCGCAACCCTCAGACGGGTGACTGGATCCAGAGCCACAAGCTCACCGCGCCGGTGATACAGGAGGGCGGACTGTTTGGAGAGCAGGTGGCATTGCAGGGGGATACGCTGGTAGTTGGCGCACCGCGCGAGCGGGTCAATGGGGTCTTGCAGCAGGGTGCGGTCTACATCTTTGGGCGCAACCAGGGGGGTACGGATACCTGGGGACTGGTGACTACGCTGACTGACGATAGCATCGGCAGTCTCGGTCTCTTTGGCAGCGATCTGGCCCTGACGGAGGATCTGCTGCTGATCGGTGCCGAGGGCGCGGATGCCGACGGTGTCAGCGGCAAGGGCGCGGCCTATCTTTATGACCGCACCGACAACTGGAAGCTGGTTAAAAAGCTGGTTGACGCGAACGGGCGCATAAGTGATGCCTTCGGCGTGGCGGTGGCAATCGCCGGCGAGACGGTTGTCATCGGAGCATTACGCACCGACGAGAGCGGGCTGCATGAGAATGATGGCGCGGCTTTTGTATTCGTGCGCAACGCCGGAGGTACCGATACCTGGGGCCAGGTAGCCCGCCTCGTGGCCGCTACGCCGGACGGGAGCGACGCTTTCGGCGCGGCTGTAGCCATTGACGGTGACACCATCGTCGTTGGGGCCCGGTCTGAAGAAGCCGAGAATGATGACAGCATCTACAGTGTTGGCGCGGCCTATGTCTTTGCGCGTGCTGCGGACACCTGGAGCCTGGTGCAACGCCTGGCCTATGCTGACGGCACAGCGGGGGACTACTTCGGCAATGCCGTCGCCGTGGCCGGCGATACGCTCTGGGTCGCCGCCCAGGGCTCCGATGCCCCCGGCTTCAGCGATCAAGGCCAGGTTTCCCGCTATGTGCATAATCCGACCAGCAACCAGTGGGAACCGGACACGGATCTTAGCGTGGACGATGGACTGATTGGAGACTACTTTGGGCAGGATCTGGCGGTGAGTGATATGACCCTGGCAGTGAGCGCCTATGGCCGGGATAGTTTCCAGGGAACGGTCTACGTTTTTGATGAGCGCGTACCGGCCGCCGATCCAGGCAGCCATGTGGCCTACCTGCCCCTGGTAGCTAATAACAGCCGTCCGCCGACCGGCACACTGACCGACGGCGCGAGCGTCGTATCTGAAACGGGCGCAGTCATCGGCGCAGTTCCGGGAGCGCTTGATACGGCGGTTGATGTGACCATTGCCGCAACTGCGCCGCCGGCACTTCCCATCGCAGAGCCGGCCGTCCCAGTGGGTGACTACTATCTGGTTTCTGCGTCGGAGACAGTAGCGACGCCGTCAGACAAACCGCTGCTGGTTGGTCTGCCCGTACCAACCGGCGCGACGACCGCACATCTGATGGCGGCCGTGTTAACCCCCGCCAGTCGGATCTTCGAGGGTGATCCGGCAGCAGGTTCGATCTGGACCCCGGCTCCCGGCAGCTATGATGCGGACAATAACCTCTTCGTCACTACGCTGCGCACGCTGCCACCGGAGGGTATGACCATCGTGCTTGTCGAACATCCGGATATCATGCCGCTGCCGGCGAACGCCGCCGGACTGGCTCAGACCGGCGCGCCCAACTTTCTGGCGCTTTGTGGAATGTTCGTTGCAAATCCACACTGCAACGCGACTATCCGCGCGCTTATTGAAGGCGAACTAACAATAGCGCACGCCGACTTCGTTGGGCAACTGAGCTTTCGTGAGCCCGCGCTGCATCGCAGCATCGGCGCATTCGCCGGCACCGGTCTGGAACCGCAACTCACGGCTGTCGATTACTATTTTGGTATCTCTATTTTCTCGCAGCCCTGCCAGGGTATTATCGGTGGCCGCTATCTGGGACGCTATAATCCGGTGACCCAGGTGCTGGAGGTCTGTGTGGATGCGGCCACGACCAGTGCATCGATCCGCCCGACCGTGCGGCATGAGCTGTTTCACGCCATCCAGTCAGCCTACGGTGGCATGTTTTGGGACAATGTCCACCCGGGGCGCCACAAGCTCAGTGCCTGGACCGCCGAGGGTACTGCAACGGCGGCCGAGAATTCCTCCGCCACGATGCAGCGCGATACGAGCGATCCACCCCGATCAATTATCCCCACAGTGACCGACACCAGCGGTCCTAATGAGTACTGGATCGAAGACTTCTGGGTGTATACCGGGCAGGAGTTAGGCGCATCGTTAGCCTACTTGCAGCCGATCTTTGAGCAGGGCGGCACGCCCGAGCATGTGAATGCAGCCCTGACGCTTGATAGCGCCTACTGGCGTTGGATCAAACATCAGACCTTCGAGGGCACCCTGCAGACCGCCGCCTGTGAAATTGACCGGACGGTGATCGGGACGCCGATCGATCTGAACTATGCGCCCGGCAAGCCCGACTTTGTGCAGGGCACCCTCGAACCGCTCAGTTCGGTGGTGGTGGAGATTACCTTCGCCGAGCGCCAGGAAGGCACAATCCGGATTGTGGCCGACAATGACGCCGACAGCGATGATCTTAAGTACAAGGTGTACTGGAATAAAGAGAGTGGCTGCGAGAACATACCCGATGGTGAACGTAGCTTCGAGACTATCCCGAAGAACGGTAAGCGCCATGTGGTACTCTCAAATACCAACCTGGATGAGCCATTCACCTTCATTGTGCAGGTAATCGGCGGGTAAACCGGTTATGGAGTGCGGGAGCCATGCTCCCGCCGTCTGCTTACCGATAGCGGGTTACGGCAACCACACCACCCGCGCTACATCTGTGGCTACCTGCCGTGGCGCGTCCGTCGCCGGATCAACCAGCCAGGCCGCCTGCGTACCGCTGCCATCGTCGCGCAGGAAGGCCAGTTGCCGGCTGTCCGGCGACCAGACCGGCCCGCTGTCGGTGGCAGCAGCGGGTCCGGAAAGTTGTTGTTCTTCGCTCCCATCGGGGCGCAGCAGCCAGAGCCGGCCCGCCGCCCCGGGACTCTCGCCCTGAACCAGGGCCAGCCATGCGCCATCCGGTGACCAGGCTACCGCGCTGACCGGCGCAACCACATCGTCCGGCAACCCGGTTGTCTCCCCCGTTTCCAGATTGGCCCGCCGGAGCCGACCCGCCGCATCGCTGACGTAGAGCAACGCACTACTATCGGCCGACCAGGTAACGGGTATGTTGCGAATGTCGGGGAAGGTCTGGAATGTGCTGGTGAAGTTGTAGACGTTCACACTGTCGGTGGCCGCATCGTGAAACGCCAGCCTGCGACTATCCGGCGACCAGACCGGCGCTGTCCCGATCTGGCCGGGTTCCGTAACCGGCCCAAACGAGGTGCCATCCGGCTGGGCCAGCCAGATCGCCGGGTCGCCTGGTGTTCCCGCCGACAGTGGGCGCTGCTCAAAGGCGATCAGATTGCCATTGGGTGACCAGGCCGGCGCAGCGGCACTCAGATCGGAGGTCTCCACCAGCGGGCGGGGGCGACCATCCTGCAGATCAACCCGCAGCAGCGCCATGCGCTCCGCCGTGCGCGGCACCACCAGAATCGCCTGACTACCATCCGGGGCAGCGATCACATCCGCGATCCCGTCCGGTTCGCGCAGGATCTCACGCGGGTCACTGCCGTCGGCCTCACTGAGTAGCAGGATGCTCGTACCGTCCGGCGCATGGCGCAGCAGTAGCAGGCGCGGGTTGCGGGTGCGGAACGTCCAGCCAATCGGCTGCTCGGTTGCTGTACGCGCGGCCCGGTCGGCAATCCCCGGCTGCAAACTCACGCGGTAGCTGGTCCCGGCACGCAGCGGCTGGTCCGGCTGAAATGTGACGCTCTGCCCATCCCAGAAGAAGCGCCCATCCGTCTCCGGCATGAGCGTGAAGCGCTCCTCGACCGAGCGCTGGTCAACCGGTTGCGAGAAGATAATGCGGATCGGTGTGCCGACGGCGACTGCTTCACCCGTGGGTGATTGGGTCAGTACGGAAACCTCCCGCGCCGCCGAGCCGCGCCAGATGACCAGCGCGGTCAGCAGGGCCAGCAGCAGTGAAAAAGCGGCAATACGAACGCTGTACGACATAGGTAATCAGGGGAAGAGATAGGGAAACTCAGGTTGATCCACCGGCGCGACACTGGTTGCGGCAATCGCCGGGACACGCGTCCCGTTCAGTGTTACAACATCCAGCGTGCCCTGCACCCGCACCCAGGTATCGGCAGGCAGATTGTTGCCGCCTTCCCAGAGGACCGGCAGCCCGGCGGCGGCCGCATCGGCTGCGCAGCAGGTGACAACATAGCGGGCAGCGTAGAAGGCATCGCGGCTCAGGCGCTCATCGTGAAAGACAAAGCCCACGACATCAACCGCTTCGCCCTGCAATTCGTCGCCCTCCACCGTCAGTGCGGTTGCCCACTGCACCAGGTTCCACTCCGCCGGATCACCGGTTGCCGGCTGGGTGCTGAGGGGCACATTCGTCAGATCCAGCCCGCGCCCGGCGAGTGTCTCCGCGCCGAGCGGGCGGGCCGGCACCAGCAGGCCCAACAGCAGCGGCAGCGCCAACAGTAGATGCAGCCCGGAGAGGCGTTGCGCGGGTTGCGGCGTAAAGAGGTCGCGCAGGCGTGCGCCCCCCATCAGCACCAGCACCAGCGCGGCCAGCAGCACCAGGCCGGTGTAGCGCGGGTGAATATAAAAATCGAGTGCCCCCCGCAACCACTTCATGGTCAGCAGCGCTCCCGTACCGCTCAGTAACAGCACCTCAAGCAGCACCAGGTAGTTCGGGCGCACCGGCGCCGCAGTCGCCGGCGTTGATGGGGTTGGTGACGGCAAAGGTTGGGTCATCTTTTGCTCCAGAGCTATTGCAACATATCAGCCTATTAGACTATCAGCCAAAAAAGTTAATGAGCAGACCAGCCAGCAGTGCCAGTTGGAAGCAGAGCAGCGCAATCAGCGCGACAATCCGGCGGCGAAAGGTGGTGGTCAGCATCAACGTGCTTTTGATATCGATCATCGGACCGAATACCAGGAACGCCAGGATCGATCCGGGCGTGAAGGTGTTGATAAACGACAGAGCAATAAATGAGTCCACCGTGGAGCAGACCGAGAGCACCACCGCCAGCCCCATCATTACCAGCACCGATATGATCGGCCCATTGCCGAGCGCCAGCAGTGCCTGCTGCGGGATAAACGTCTGCAGTGCCGCCGCCAGCAGCGCCCCAATGATTAGAAAGCGGCCCATCTCGAAAAACTCGCTGTGGGCGTGGGTCAGCACGCGCCGGGTTGCACCGGCAGGTGGGGTATCGGGCGGTGAGTGAACATGGTCATGATCGTGCCGGCAGGTCTGATCATGGGTGTGAGCATGATCCTGCTCCGGAGTAGCAACACCGAGAGCCAGCACCGCCGCCGGGTTGACCGCCGTTCCCACCAGCAGCCCGACCAGCACGGCAAACAGCAGCGTCAGCCCGACGCGCCAGGCGGCCATCTCCCAGCCGCCAAAGGCCACCACCGTAGAAATAATCACGATGGGGTTGACCACCGGCGCGGCCAGCACAAAGGCAATCCCCACCGGCAGCGCCACGCCCTTCTGGAGCAGCCGCCGGGCCGCCGGAATCGAGCCACACTCGCAGACCGGCAACGCCAGTCCGAGCAGCGAACCGCTGAGTGCCGCCAGCAGCGGGTTGCGCGGCGTAAACTGCTGCAGCCGCTCCGCCGAAACGTAGAGGTGCAGGATAGATGATACCAGCACCCCGGAGAGCAGGAAGGGCAGCGCCTCGATAAAGATCCCCAGAAACACCGTGGTAAACCCTTGCAACCGGCCCGTCCAGGGGCTCAGCGCCGCCGGTACCGCAATATCGCCGGCAACCCAGAGCAACAACAGCAGCAGCGCCCAGGCAACCAGCATTCCCGTGCGCCGCGCCAGGCTCCCCAACCCGGAGCGTTGCGCCTGTGGCGTAGCGAGCGATATCGGCTGATGGTGGGGTGTTTCCACAGCTTCTCCATTCCTTTGCTCAGGTTACAGGTTACAGGTTACAGGTTACAGGTTACAGGTTACAGGTTACAGGTTATAGCACTTTTAGCATAGATACACTATTGTAACGGATATCAGGTAGTGTAACATCCACAGAATGCTGATATCTGCATGGCGCATAGCTGAAAAGCCGGTAGCAGTGCCGGCTTTAAGGTAATGGGGGCTTGGCATTGCTGATGCTCTCCAGAGAGACTGGTTTTTGTGTTAAGAATAGAATAGTATTCTATGTGAAGATTTGTTGATGCGTAACAAGATATACTTTGGCAGGTCTCAATCAGGATAAACTATCCGGGTTATTTACTAAATTATCATCTCGCAAATCGGCACGTCCCTGACAGGCCGCGCGTACAATTGTATTTACATAGGCCGTGTGCTGTTCCTGGTTGCGCATACTCCATGCGCCCGACTGTTCCGCCACGATAATTATATCTCCCGCACAGGGTTGTCGAGATGCCAGTCCATGCCTGTTCATCTCGGCACGTTCCTGCGCCGTATGCTTGCAGGTTCGAGTAATCTCCGTGCAAATGAAGTGCTGTAATCTATATGTCTCCCGGAGCTGTATCAGAGCCTGAAAAAGTCCTGGTTTGACATGTTTATGGATATTTGTACTGCCAACCGACAAAATGGCTAATTCTGGATCGGCCCGCATAAAGAGCATTTCGGTAGCTGCACTATCGGTTTGCCATGCGCCGTGATGGGGTATCTTTAGAATGTGGCAGCGTAGTTCAGCATCGGTGCAGTGCTCAAGCATATCCCGGAGTCCATCCCGCTCAATATCGGCCGGAAAAAGGGCACAGAATGCACCATACTCAAGGCGTAGGACAAGAGATAAGTCATTAAGGCGGGTCGGGTTTGTTCCGTAAAACTTTTCTGCAAATAGTGCATCAGGATGCAAAACGTGAATAGATAGTGCATCACTATGATAGGGATTATTTTTCTCACTACGCAAAACCCGAATTTTGCCGGCATTTCGCCACAGTTCTAATCTATCCAGGGCATCTCGGTCTTGCTGCTGTTTGTGCGGGTTTGTCTGTTGTAAGTGCGCTTCTATGGCTGCGGCTGATCTCAGCACGTCTATCGGCAGATATAACTTACTCAAAGTTCCCTGTTGACAGAAAAACCATTGTTCAAGAAATGTGACAAGTTCTTGCAAAGACGGTAAATGATCACGATGTCCATGCGTAATATAGATACTCTCGATATGATTGATATGTCGTTGTTGCAGCCAGCGACGCAAGTAACCGGATCTGGGCACATCAATCACCAGTGCCCCATGTTCTGGTGGTAGGATGACGATACAATCAGCATTGCCGACATCGAGGAAAGTTAGTTCGAGTGTCACGCGGTACCCTCGATACTCGTAGTAAATTTTGCCTGGAGATCACTTAAAGAAAGATACGGTCTTGGTGTGTGCTTCACATTTCGCAATGCCCATGGCCTTGCTCTAAGCATGGCAAATGTCTCAACCGTTGCGCTTATGTCGGCTAAGAAGACCGTGCCATCGAGCGCCCATCCCGGCAGTTCCGGCGGAAGCGGAACCCACGCTTCAGTCTCATCATCAACCAGGCCGGCCAGAGACAACAAGACCTGATTTTTTTCTGCATCAACATCTAAAACCTGCCCCGTGACGGAGAGGAGCTTTTCTTTGCGTTCGGCCTGCCACTTTTGTGCATCAGGCAGTTTACCTGTTCGCACCAGGGAGAGCGGTCGTACCGGATGTCTATAGGCAGCCTCAACTACAGTGTTGAGACGCCGGCGCAAGGGTGCTATCTCTGCATCATGAGCATCACGCTGTTCGCGCCGGATAATATCGTCAACAATGGCAATGATTTCCTGATCAACCGTTGTAGGCAGTGGGAAATTCAACCAGTTATCTTTGTCAATATGTCGGGCGTCGCGTTCTGGCATAAGGATGTCGATAGCCAGATCGGAATTCAGAATGCCAAGCAACCAGAGCAACCGTTCATTATAAGTAAGGGATGCCCAGATTTTCTGATTAAATGTTGCATCGTGTACAAATCCATCTTGGGGGTAAATTGGTACAATACAATATATGTCGCTAATAGGACATAAGCCAAGTATATCAAGGTATGCACTTATTGGTTCCTTAGCTCCCCGGTTAGTTGAACGACTAACCAAAATCTTTGGAGAGTCATATACCATCTCATCATTAGGTTGATAACTTTTCAAGTATTCTTTTCCATAGCGTATGTAACGTTCCTCAAAAGGAACTATCTCCGGATTAATCCAAAAGCGCCGATTCTGCAATTTGCGCCAACTATGTTTCCAGAAACGTTTAGTCGGTACGCTCTCATCGGGATGTGAAACCGGTGGTACATCGGGTTTCAGTGTAACTCCTATGTGGACAGAAAATAACTGCTTGAGAGAAATAGCAGGTGTGTTTATGCGAGGCACTGGAGCTATCACTTCTCGCCACTGGTCGGGGGCAACACTTCCTACCCAGGCCTGCCCAGGAAATCCCTGTTCGCGAATTAATTCTCGTCCCGCAGCAGAAATAACTGCACGGGCAACTGAATACCATTTCTTTTCACCAATTATACCAGATACGATACATGTAGCCTGTCGGGCTTTAAGGCCAATAATTCCTTCGGGGAGCTGCCAGGTTTCCAGGATGTGACTGCGCTCGGCGACGAGTTTTCGTGCATCTTGCCAGCCATGAGTGGTTGCCGTCAGAAAACTCTGGGGCAGGATAAATGCAAACTGGTCCCCCTGCTGGAGACGCTGCATGGCGTTCTTTAAGAATTCAACCGCTTTTTGGGTGCCTGATTCTTCCGCAAATGGTGGGTTGGTGATCAGAACGCGCGGACGGAGTGATGTGGGCCAAGCGGTGTTCTCCTTATAATCTCTGGTGCTGAAGTGGTTAGGCGCAGGAAACGTTTCACTCAATGTTTCCTGGACAAGGGTATAGCGTATCCGCGTGATAAGCTCGGCGTTCGGGTCCATATCATTGCCGATGACATGCGTTGCTAAATATTCTTGCCGATGATCATGCTCAAGCGATGCAATATCGGGCATTGTGGCAAGGCGTTTTGTTGCCGTCAGCAACAGGGTGCCCGATCCCGCCGCCGGATCAAAGACGATGCGTTCCTCGGGACGCAGACGTTCTAGCGGTAGTGCTGCCAGCATCCGTTCCGCTATTACTACCGGGGTGTAGTGCTGTTGAAGATTGGGGACCGCTATTTCTAAGAAGTCCAGTGCTTTATTCTTTTTGCGTTTATTGAGCAGGATTACACTTTGTTCATAAAAATGCCCGACATCCAGGTCGTTAACCAATGCAAATGTTACGGAAGATCCCAGGTAGGCAGCAAGCTGTTCGAGGATCGTATCACTAAGTATACGCAGATGATTATCACATACACGACGGAAGAACCCGTTGATATGTTCAACCGTTAACTGAAGTAGTTGCCGGGGATCATTCACTGACGGTGGGTATGGTGCGAAGAAGCCTTTATCAGCAAGGATACGGGCAGCCAGGTAGGCAATTGCTACTTCGATCACCGCCGCATCCTGGGATTCATCGCTTGCACCGCTCTGCCGCTGTGCTTTAAAGGCATTGGTGAGAGCATTTTCTAACGCCTGATCCAGCTTCATCCGATGCCGAAACTGAAAGTTGTATTTTGGTGATAATGTGTCAAGATCGGCAAAAGTTAACTGACCGCCGCGCAACGTAGCCAACCGGCCGGGGGAAAAGAGGGCTGCACGTTTTGCTTCGAGGATCTGGCGTAATTCCGGTGGGTCAACCGTCTCTGTAGTGATTGCACCAGAGTCCTGCCGGGTGAGCAGTACATATTGATGACCATTCACCAGTATGGTGAGTGGTAAATCAAATTCCGCGCTAACCCTATGCCACCACATAAGATCCTGATTGGTATCATGGTCAACTTCAGCAGCAATAACTGCCAGATTGTTCCAGCGTGGTCGGGTATGATCCAGGGTCCAGATTGCACGAACCTGGAAGGGATTTGCGTCATCAGTTATTGCTGGAAAAGGAATATGTTCGTAGGGGGTAGCCAGTCGTGCAAAAGCAGCCGTTGCTGTCTGTACCAGAATAGTTGTCGTATACTGTTCAATCATATAGCAGCCCCGCTACCACTCAGACAATTCTATGTAAAAACATACTCTCGCTACCGCTCCAATGCCGTTATATCGGAAGTACGCTGCTCTCTGGTTTGCTGTGTGTCGCGTAGCGTTTCTGCGGTCAGCGTCTCAAGGACAATCCACATAACTTGCTGTCCACCCGCGTTGAGTGTATCCAGCAGGATTCGTTCTCCGTCGCTGGTCTTGCATATGGCGAGAATCGTGCGTTTCCCATCGATCAGCACGGCACTCTTCAAGGGATCAGGGTTTTGCAATACCGCACGTAACTGAACAAGCGCTTCTCGAATTTTCTGGGTTGACCATCCGCGCTGCTTGATCTGACGAATAAACCGTAGCTGGATGATATCATCGAAGCTGTAGCGGCGGCGTGTTCCCGGTCCGTGAGACTGTTGAATACCGGGTTTCAAAATTCCCTGCTGCGCCCAGTAGTCCAGTTGCCGCATGCTGAAACCGGTTATTTGGGCTACTTCTGAAGTTGTATAGTATTCTGCTGCCACACCGAGTTACCTTTCGCTCAGTCTGACATAGATCTACTGGAACTGAACGCGTACGCACCTTCCCATCAGATCCGGCACTCGTTGCGATGCACTACTCGCTACGTCCGAACCGGCATTCACCTGGCGTATCCGGCAGTTTTATTCTCAGATGCCGTTCCTGCCACAATATAGCATAGAAAAACATCGACAGGCATAGAATAGCACATACAAACTACAAAATCAACAACTTTGTGTGGTTTTGGAATCGCCTTGTGTCCTTGCTGGTAGCTTGCTGAACTACTTCCTGCGCGTAGAGAAAATAGTAGAGGCATATCGCTAGCATCACCGTCCTGCATTAATCCCGGCCATCTGACCAGGCAATGGCTACCGCATTTGTCGTATCCGTATTTACCGCATATGACGGATCTCCATGCAGCGCTCCTGGTGTAAGCTGGGAGTATCAGTTACGAACCTGCGTGCGGATCAAACGAAGGGGTAGATCCGGCCTGGCAGGCGTGGTTCTATGACAGAACCACAAACGGTGGAGAGAGGAAACGCAGATGAAATTGAGCATTTCGTGGACCACGGGTGCGGCGTTTTTCCCCATAGGTATGATGTTTCTGGTGCTGGGAATGAGCGTCGATAGCACCTTTTTTGCCGTTGGTGTCCCATTTCTGATCCTGGGAATTGTGGGTCTGGCCCAGAAGGAGCGACCGGAAGTGGAAGACGAGGAGTAACAACCGCCGGGAACCGCGCGCCAATCTGCGCAGATGCTCTGGTACAATACCAGGGTAGCTTTCAAAGATAGAGCGCCGGAGGCTCCATGCGCAGGATCGTCAGTGTCGTGTTTGCCGGCTGCGTCAGCCTGTTGACCCTCCTCACCTTTAGTGGATTTCTCGGTTCCCACCATTGGTTGCTTGATATTACGGCCAGTTTTCGTATCCAGTATACCCTCGGCCTGCTGCTGCTTGTCCTGGCGGGTCTGATCGTTTTGCAGCGGCGTATCCATGTTGTGTGGCTGCTCCCCGCACTGCTCGTCAATGCGTTGCTGCTCGGCCCCTTTTTTCTGCCCCTGGCGCGTGCCGCCGATCCGCCAACTGATCCGCTCCGCGTACTGACCAGCAATGTCCTGGCGCATAACCGGACACCCCAGGCCGTGATTGACTATCTGCGGGTAGCCGACGCCGATATCATCCTGCTCTCCGAAGTCCAGCCGGATATGCTGATGCAGGTGATACAGGCTCTGTCTGCGCAGTATCCCCATGTGCATGATGCCGCTCAACGGGGGCATTTTGGAATTGCCTTGCTCAGTCGCCATCCCCTGCGCACGGCGCAGACTCATCGTTTGGGAATCAACCGGCATCCCTCGATCCAGGCGACGATTGCCTGGCAGGAGCGTCAGGTAACGGTGTATGGTGCGCATCCCTTTCCACCGCTCGGTGCCGACGGTACTTTCCGCCGTGATAGTGAACTCGCCGCAATCCAGGAGTTGATTGCCCAGGAGACCGGGCCGCTGATCCTCATGGGAGACCTTAATGCCACGCCCTGGTCTGCACCCCTGCGCCGGCTCGTCAACACAACCGACCTGCGGCATGCGGCGCAGGGGTACGGCATCCGGCCGACCTGGTGGTATGGCAGTCCCGCCCTCGGCCTGCCGTTGGACCATGTGCTGGTTTCGTCGGAGTGGCAGGTGACGGCATACAGGCTGGGCCCGGATGTCGGCTCGGACCACTACCCCGTACTGGCAGATCTGGTATTGCCGTAGGAACGTGCAGTAGCTCTCTGGATGTGACCCGGTTTTCAACTCTGAAAAGAAAGTCTGTGAAACCAGTCGCGGGACTCCAACATGCCCGGTACGCCCGTGCATGGCTCCGGCGTTATGGTTTACTGTATCAGTGAGGGCAAAGTGGTTGAGGAGCGCGGTGTGGCCGATACATTTGGTCTGATGTTGCAACTGGGAGCTGTGCCTGCGCCGAAGCGGGGCGCAGGCTAACTCGTTGCAGCAACTCTACGATGTTTGTGGCGCAGCATCGGCGGCGTCGGCCACATCGCAGACGCCGGGCGGTGGTGCCGGCGCAGCATTAGGAAAGGCATCCCGCAGCGTATTCACGCCATACTGAGGATGCGCCAGATGCAGCAGATGCTCCTGCCGGTCACGGCGTTTGTGGTTTACATCCGAACCCATATGCATTATCCGGTTCTGGCGCAGGCGCTCGTCCACCTCACCATCACGGTTGAACGACCACATCAGCATTGCCTCACCCACGGGTAAGGAGTCTCCCGGCTGTCCATCATGTCTTCCTGTGTGCCAGAGATGCCAGGTCTTGCCATAGCTGTTCACCAGCAAGGACATCAACTCCCGCTCGGCGACTTCCGGCAGCCCCGGCGCAACCAGTTCTCCCGAAAAGACCTCGTAGTTGTGCGGGTGCCAGCGGGGCTTTTCGTCGTCGGGCAGATCCAGGAAGAGCCGCTCGGAGATGATATACTCGATACCAATGAGATTTGCCTCGGTGGTGTTTCCATCAAAGATCATACACTGCAAGAAGTCGGCATTCACCTGTTTGCAGAAGTGGTGTGCTTCCATCTGCATAGATGGTTCATACCGGGCGCAGTGAAAACCGACAACATAGATATCAAAGCCATGCAATGGTATATCCGACTGTAAAACGGTTGCGCCGAACTCCAGTGCATGCCGCTTGAGCGTTTTTGCTGCCCCCGGTGGTTGCAGCGGACTCGGGCGTTTTCTGGTCATGGGTTGCTCCTTTCCTCAGTTGCCCCAGGGTGGTAGCAATAACGATGCCATGACCACGGCCTGCAACGTCGCGTGGACTGTTGCTACTCTTCGGTCGGTTGCCCGGCCTGTGCGAAGGCCTGCTCAACAGCCTGCTGGGTGATGGCCCCGTGCGATGCGGTCCAGACCGCTTTCCCCTGATGCAGGATGATAATTTGCGGCGACTCATGGCGGACCTGAGTGTGCCGGCTGATATACCGGGTTACGTCGGTAGCGCGGGATACATCCACCAGCGCTACCGGGTGTGCCAGCGCTTCAACCTGCCGGTATGCCCGCCGACTGATTGGGCAGTAGGGATCATTGTTGAACAGAATGATGGGTTGCTGGTTCGACTCGGAAATTATCTGGTCGATTGCCTCAGTGCTGGTGACCGGGGTGAAGTCTGCAGGCAAGATGTTACCTCTCTTTGCTATCAGGTTGATCGAATTACGAACTGGTTCTTTGCACATTGTATACCATGCCGTGATGATATCGCATGATCACGGTGTGGCTGCATCGGTTCATTTACAGGACTTCCGCGGTGCCGCCTATTTCGGTCTGTTGACCGACCCAAAAGCCGGGACCGCGTAACTCCTGTCATTTATACGCGTTACGCGGTGGCTGATCAAACCAGGCATTTGACCAGATGCACGGTCCGACTCGCCTCCGGCAGGGCGGAAGATTCCATGCTTTTTCACAAAAAAGTTGCACTTCGTGCAACTTTTTTGTGAAAAAGATAAAACAGTACCACGCTGCCGCAGGCGAAACTGGCGTTGCGGTCTGATACCTGGCTGGAATTGGCTGCACCGCATAACTCGTGTCATTTATACGACTTCTGCCCTGCCGCCGGCGAA
>DAOTUI010000126.1:0-12768 GCA_034437035.1 Chloroflexaceae bacterium | reverse complement strand
CGGCGGTAGCACTGTTCAGCGCCTGCCCCAGATCAATCGTGCTCATGTAGCCATTGTTGGTGACATCGCCCGGTGTCGCCGCCATGCCCCGTGGGAGCGGCGGCAGGTTGCCCTGGGGTGTGGCAGCAGTGACGGCCGCCCCGGCTGCGGGCCAGGCCAGTTCCGGCACCAGCGCAATGCCATGCCCTCCCATGACAACGATCTCCCGGTCGGCGGGGTAGGTGGTGCGGGCATACTCCAGGAACCAGGCTAGAATCGTTGGGTCGGCGGTGTCCAGTTCATCCGTGCCCCAACGCTCCGCAATCGTGCCCGTCTGATTGACCGTGCCTTCGGCGATGGTCACCAGCGTGGTATCACCGTCGGTGATGCCGTCGGTGAGCAGGACAACCTGAGCATTCGGGTTGAGGATGGTGCCCCGGCGCAGGCGCTCGGTCACGCCGGGAATGTAGTGCGACAGGTCATTATCGGCGGGGAAGTAGACCAGCACCAGTACACGCTCGCCGGCGCGGGTCACGGCGATGCTCTGCGCGTCTCGGCTCCAGAAGTCCGCCGACTGATCGGCATGGGCTGGCGTGAAGCTGCGAATGCGCATATAGTAGGTAATACCAGGCGTGAGCCCGTCAACCAGGTAGCCGGTTGCCGCTTTGTCGGAAGTCCGCCCATGAATAGTGTAGGGGCCGTCAATGGCAGTGGCATAGCGCACCTCGTAGTAGCCGCCGTCGTCGCTGTAGCTAATCGGCGTCCAGGTAAGCCGGATGGCGTCGCTCTGGATTGCGCTGACCTGTACATCGGTCGGTGGGACGGTCTGCGTCTGTTGCCAGTCCGGATCGAGTGTGTCAAGACAGGCCCGGGTACTCGTTTTACCGGTTGTCAGGCCGTTGTAGGCAAAACTGGCGGTTGTCACGGTGTCGGTCAGGGCACAGACGGTCGCGGGCACATTCCCGCGCAACTGGTTCTGCTCCAGGCGCAGATCGGTCAGCGCGGCGAAGTTACCGATGGCGCGGGGCAGCGTGCCGGTCAACTGGTTGTCTGCCAGGTTCAACTGAACAATATGCCCATCTGCACAGACGACGCCGTACCAGTCGCAGGGCGAGATGGTCTCCGTCACGGTCAGCCAGTTCGTACTGGTGCGCCAGGTGTCGCCGGCGGTGGCCGCGTACAGCGCCGGCAGTGCGGAACACTCCTCGGTGGGGATGGTCGTCACCCCGGCGCAGAGGGTCGCAGGCGGTTGGCGTACCTGGCGCTGCGGTTGTGCATGCATTGGGCCGAGGGGTAGGCCGGGCATAAACATACAGAGCGCGCCGATAGTCATAAACAAAATCCGGTAGCGCCGCAGTGCGGCGGGATGCTTCGCGGGCATAGTGCTCCTCCTCAAAAGCTCATTGCGGTGGACGGAATTCTATCATAGCGGAAGCGCACAGCATTCTGCCGGCATTTACATCCCACAGATTGGGCATAATCGGATCAGTTATGGAAAAACCTATGCAATCTTCTGCCGTATCGGCGCACCCGGACTGGTCTCCCGGCGCGCTGTCGGAGGGCAGTTTTACTCAACAGGTCAACACCGCCTTTAAGAACTACCAGAGCGTGCTGGCGCTGTCGCGGCTGCCGCCGGCGAACTCGGCACTGATTGCGCCCGCGCTGGTGCTGGATACCGTCGCGCCCACCGCCGATGAGCGCGGCCATGCGTTACGGCTGGTCCTGCAGTGGGCGGTGGATCGGCTGGCTCCGGAACCGGTCATCTATCCGCTGGGGACATTTCGCCCCTATGATGACCCGACCTGGCGTGACCCGCGCTGGTGGCGCTACAACATTCTGCGGCATCGCTACCTGGAGCCGCTGCACCCGGATGAGTTTGTGGCGGGGGGGCGTTATACCGAGACGCTGATTGCTCTGACCGGCATTCCCAGCCCGGATACCTTCTTCGATGAGCGGAACCGCGCCATTCGGGAGGTGGCGCAGTGGCTGCGCCGGCAGTTTCTCCAGGGGGAAGCCAATGAAATCGTGCAGCGGATGGCGCTGGAGGAAGTGGTGCGCCCCCTGCAGCAGCAGCCGGAAGCTATGGCGCTGCTGGATATTGCCGCCACCTTTGACGAGGTTTTCCCGCGTGATCTGCTCCTGCACATCGCTGCCGACGAGCGGTTGCCCGGGGTCGAGCCGGCTCTGGATTATCTGACAACCCGGCGCTTCCTGCTGATGGGTGATGCCGGGAACGAACTCTGGCTCTCGCCCGTGTTGCAGGCTTATCTCTACGACCGGCAACGGCCCGAGCCACGCCGGCGCCGCCATGCCCATGCCGCGCGCCACTATGAAGCCGGGCAAGATCCGCTGCGTGCCGCCCGGCACTGGCAGCAGGCGGGCGAGTGGGAACGTGCCGCCACCCTGCTGGCGGCAGCCGCCACCGACCTGATCAACGAACTCCAGACGGACGAGTTGCGCGATGCACTGTTGACCTTCAAGGCCGGTCACCTGCCACCCGACCGCTGGCGTGAGCTGCAACTGCTGCTGGCGGATCTCTGTGGGCAGTTGGGCCGGCGTGACGCCGCCCTGACCGCCTGCCGCCGGGCGCTCAAGGTGACAACCGACGCCCGCCACCAGGCGCGGATCTACCGGCGTATGGGCAAGCTCTACGAGAAGCATAACCAGTTGCATGCACTTGGCTACTACGAGCAGGCCGCCGCGCGGTTTGATCCCGGTGATCCCGAACTGATCGATCTGCTCAAGGACCGGGGATGGTTGTACATTCTGCGTAGCGACTGGCCGCGCGCCGCGGCCGACCTGACCCGTGCGCTGACCGGTACGTCGGAGACGGCCCGCGAGCGCCGCGCCGATATCTATGACGCGCTGGCGAATCTGCACTATGAACAGCAGCAGTATGCCCCGGCCATCGACTACTCGCGCCGGGCCCTGGCGCTCCGGGAAGAGTTGGGCAACCTGCCACGTATCGCCGACTCCTCGAACAACCTGGGGCTGCTCTACAGCGCCATCGGTGACTATACGCATGCCATCAGCGCCTACGAGGAAGCGCTGGTCATCTACCGGCGGCTGGATAATCAGGACCGCACGGCAACTGCGCTGCTCAACATCGGCATGGCGCACCATCTGGCCGGGCGGCGGGAAACGGCGCTGGAATTCTACGCGAGCAGCCATGTGATCTGCGCAGCGATTGATCTGCGGCTGGTGCAGGTGCGTGCCTGCTACAACATGGCCGAGGCCGCGGCGGAACTGGGGCGGGATGCGGCGGCGCGGGAACACTGGGAGGCCGGCTACCGCCTGAGCCGGATGTCGGGCTTTGATGATGAGATCAGCTTTCTGGAGGAGTTGCGCGCCCGCTTTCCGGCCCTGCAAGCGGTTCAAGTTGACATAAAAGAGCATGCGGTACACGCAGACGGTACGACCGGCGAAGGTCTGGAACCGGAGGATCAGCGCATCCTGGAACTGATGGCGCAACATGGGCAGGTAACGCCAAAGCTGCTGATGACGGTGGCACACATCAGCAAGGGCACGGCCACCCGCCGCCTCACCCGCCTGGCCGAGCAGGGCTACCTGCTGAAGCAGGGCAAAGGCCGCAGTACCCACTACACCCGCGCGCAACCGGAGCAGTCAGCGGCGGCACCGCCGCATGTTGCCGCAAACGATAGCATACCCACTGCCGTCGACCAGTTGACCCACCTCCAGGCAATCCTCTGCCCGCACCGGGAGCGCCTGCGTGAGCAGTATGCGATCGCTGCCCTGGGCCTGCCGGACGAACAACCCTGCCCAAAGCTGCTGCGCCTGCGGGTGCAGTTTACCCACCTGCCCGATCTGCCGACGTTTTTTGCGCTGGAGGGGGAGTTGGGGAAACTATTGGGCATGCATGTCGATCTAGAACTTTCAGAAGATCCGCTTGCCGGGCAAAGACTGCTTTAAAAAGTAGGAGAGAGCCGCCAGGGTGTTTGTTTTTTGTTCTGCTCCGTTCTCAGCTCTCCAGTTCTCTCTACTTCATAGATGAATTTTTATTCATCTTCAACCACCTTGATTGACTTGACAGTAGCAACAACTTCTGTTATTTCTACTCTCCACTGAAATGTGCATGGGGCCGCCGTGATCCTGCCGGCCGGTGTCTCTCTCCGCCGCATTCCGTACGTACGACGCTGCATTCTTGTTTACAATCATAATCACAGGAGTTTGCCATGCCACGCAAATTCGCTATCCTGGTGCTCCTCCTCGTCATCTTCATCAGTAGTTCGCTATCACCTTCCTCACAGGCGCAGATCCTGCGCGCGTCCGAATTTGGCGTCAATAGTCATATCGCCTCACGCTATGGCAACTATGATGTTATGAACTGGCCGGCCGACGTGATCGTCGGCAGTGGTGCCGGATGGGTCCGCGAGGATTTTCACTGGTTCTGGATCGAACCGCAGCAGGGGAATTTCCAATGGGAATATTATGATCGCATGGTCGATCTGCTGGTGGGGCGCGGGTTACATATCATCGGCGTGCTGGGACATCCGCCGGGGTGGGCTACCTATGAACCCGGCGATGATCCCTCGGGGCCATCGTTCTATGCGCCGGACCCGCAGCGCTTCGCCGAGTTTGCCGCCCAGGTGGTGATGCGCTATCGCCACCGCATCGTTCACTGGGAGATCTGGAATGAGCCGGATAATCCGCAGTTCTGGCTGCCCCACCCTGACCCGATCGCCTATGCCGATCTGTTAAGCACGGTCTACCCGGTGATCAGCGCGGTCGCCCCGGAGTCGAATGTCCTGATCGGTGGTCTGAACCCCTTTGACAGCAGCTTCTTGCAGACCGTTGCCGAGCATGGGGCCTGGTGGGCCTTCGATATTATCAACATTCATCCCTATGTCGATCCCGCTACGCCCGAAGCCCAGGGCGAGATTGGGATGGCATCGATCAAAAGCATTGAACGGGTCACCAGTTGGGCCGGCGGCAAGCCCATCTGGGTGACAGAGTATGGCTGGAGTAGTCTCCCAACCGATCGTGATCCCGCCGGTCAGGCCAGTGAAGAAGACCAGGCGAATTACATGGTGCGGGCGGCAGTCTTGCTACGCGCGGCGGGGGTCTGGCGCGTGCTCTGGTACAGCATCAAGGACGAGGTGCATAACGGCTATGGCCTGATGCGCTTCGCCGGGAACTATGATGACTACAGCCAGCCCCGGCCGGCCTATACCGCGTTTGTGACGCTAAATCGGCAGTTGGGCGGCACAACCTTCGAGCGGCCCCTCGACGAAGTCCGCCTGGTCAGTGGGGGCGGAGTGTATGCCTATCGCTTCCTGCAGGACAACGAGACGGTCGATGTTATCTGGGCACTGGAGCCGAGTGTCATCGATGTGCCAACCGGGCATGCGGAAGCCGAGGTCTACAATCGGAACGGCAATCACTGGCAGGTCACGGCGGAGCAGGGCGCGCTCCGGCTCTACCCGGACGAGAGCCCGATCTATGTGCGCCGGCCCCGGAAGTAGAAGTATCGTCTCATCGCGCGCGCCTACGGCAGTTACGCCGGGCAACCATACAGGTTGCCCGGCGTGTTTGTTTTGCATTTACCCATTTTGGAATGCAGCAGCCATGCTGCCGCCTGATACCGATTTGTTGTTATAGCCACAGAGCACACAGAGAACGCAGAGATGATACATGGGAACGTGCCGCCGTTGCGCCCATTGCGCCCGTTCCCGTTGATTGCTGGGTTGCCGGCAAATTGGTATGACCCTGTGGAGTGTAGCAGCCATGCTGCCGCTATGTTCTCGCTTCTGTGGTACACTGACCCGAACGTGTAGACCTACCAGGATCGGCGGTCATCAAGTTGACCCCGCCGGTCGCAACCGATGAGGAAGTTGTCGCTATGCAACGACTGAAAACCAGTGCCACGATTCTGCTCCCACCGCTGGCGGTGTTTATGCGCAAGGGGAAAGGGTTGCATTTCCGAGTTAATATTTTTCTGACAATCCTGGGGTATATTCCGGGGCTGGTGCATGCTATCTGGCTGGCAGCCCACCCGGATGAGCAGATCCGCGTCATCCCCGCGTCACCCCCCCCGGATACTTCCGCTTCGGCGGAAGAGCCACCGCAACCGGACAGTGTTGCCACAGCGGAGGATCAGTCGGCCGTATCATAACATGTGGGGAACCGCCGAATGTGCCATGCAAATTGTAGAAATTGTAGGGGCGAAAGATTTTTCGCCCCTACAATTTCTTCGCCCCTACTCCCACCTATGTCTCAACCTCGCTGCCGTAAGTATCCTGGTAGTCTTCCATGGATGCCTGGACCACCTTTGCTGCTGTCTCGGCTCCGTACACATCTTCGATAGTGACATCGGCCGGCTTGCCGGGCATCAGCTTGTAAGTGGTGAAGTAGTGCCGTAGCCGCTCGACCAGCTCTTCCGGAACATCGGCGAGATCTCGGGCTTTCTTCCAGATGGTATCATTATCCAGTACAGCAATGATTTTATCATCAGCTTCCCCGCGATCAATCAGGCGTAGACCGCCAAGCACGCGCGCCGGCAGCAGGATCTCTGCCCGATCGATGGGGCGCTCGCTCAACACGCAGATGTCCATCGGATCACCATCACCCTCATCAGCCGACTCTGAGAGCGCGGCCACCCGGGGGCCGCAGAAAGTACGTGGCACAAACCCGTAGAGCGTCGGCGTCAGCGATGAGGTTATCTGCGGGCGATCAACGCGCAGGTAGCCGGTGGCTTTATCAATTTCATACTTCACGGCATCAAACGGGGTCATCTCGATGTAGGCATCCAGCAGGTAGGGGGGATCTTTACCCGCTGAAAGACCATGCCATGGGTGGGGTCGCCAGTTATCAAACGGTACTCGTTCCGGCATATGCAACTGCCCTCCTCGTAGAACTCACACAACAGACGTAATAGCCTGTTCTATAGCAAGTTCAGGGCCGTTGTGCTGCAACCATGCCAGAAACTCAACATTGCCCGCCGGGCCGGTAATTGGCGAGCGCGTCAGACCACACAGCGGTAGACCCGGAGCTGCGGCAGCGGAGAGAACTTCGCGCAGAACGCTGCGATGCACCGCCGGGTCGTGTACGACGCCACCTTTGCCCACCTGCTGCCGGCCCGCCTCGAACTGGGGTTTGATCAGCGCGATAATCCAGGCATCCGGAGTAATCAGGCGCTGAACGGCGGGCAGCACCAGCCGCAGCGAGATAAACGACACATCAATTGTTGCGCACTGCGCCGGCGGGGGGGGCGTGGCCGCATCTGCTCCGTTTTCCGGTTCCCGGTCCTCCGCCTCCGAAGCGGGTAATGCTTCCAGATAGCGGATATTGGTCCGCTCCAGCACGGTGACGCGGGGGTCTTGCCGCAAGCGCCAGTCGAGCACGCCATAGCCCACATCGACGGCATACACATGGGCGGCTCCCTGCTGCAAAAGCACATCGGTAAAGCCCCCCGTTGAAGCGCCGGCATCGAGGGCCGTCAGGCCGGCGGGGTCAAGCCGGAAGGTTTCGAGGGCATGCGCCAGCTTATACCCGCCACGACTGACATAGGGCAGACCTGTCGCAACGGTCACTTCATTGGCATCGTCAACCGTGTGCCCCGGTTTGGTCTGCACCTGGTCGTTGACGCGTACCGTTCCCGCCAGGATCAACGCCTGGGCGCGGGCGCGGCTCTCGGCCAGACCGCGTGCCACCAGGAGTTGATCCAGGCGTGTTCTGGTCACGAGCGCTGTCCCTCCATGCGCGCGATCTCGCCCTCCAGGTCGGCGATATAGCTTTTCAGCCACTGCGGCGCTTGCGGCCCCTCGGTTGAGAGGCGCGTGCGCAGGCGGCGCAGTTCGGCGCGGCGCTGCTTGAGTTCGGCTTCGACATTCTGGCGGGGCGGCTCGGCCACTGCTATTTCCATCTCCGGCATCTGGTCAAGGTAGTTGACCAGCAGTTCCGTCAGCAGGTCCGGCAGATCTACACCCTCGCGCATGACCAGCGCCTCTAGTTTACGCCGATGTTCTGTCGCCAGAAATACGCGTGTCGGTATCGTGAAGAGCCCTTCCTGGGTTGTCATAGACCTTCCCTCCTTCTGGGGTGACTGATTGATGGTGTATGCGGCATAGCAATGCTGTGTGCCGCATACTACCACGCTTTGTGTATAACCGAGATCAGGTGATAATTTCTATTATACACCACCATGCCCCTGATCAAGGTGAATCTCGGATGTATTTTTGTACAGGTTAGGGGTTAAGGGTTAGGGGTTAGGGGTTAGGGGTTAGGGGTTAAGGGTTAAGGGTTAGGGGTTTTTCTGATCTATAAAAAGCGGTAGGGGCGAAATATTTTTCACCCCTACACGTTCCTACGCTATGCATCAATCCTCAGTTCTCAGTTCTCGGTTCTCGGTTCTGATGCATTAACGCATACGTTCAGACAGATACTCTCGCAGTTCCTTGATCGGCACGCGATCCTGGTCCATGCTGTCGCGGTCGCGCACGGTAACGGTATCCTTGAGGGCCGGATCTTTGCCCTGTCCCAGCGTGTCAAAATCGACGGTGATGCAGAAGGGCGTCCCAATCTCGTCCTGCCGCCGGTAGAGTTTCCCGATTGCGCCGGTATCATCATAGACGGTGCGCATGCTCCCGTTGGCCTGCAGATCTTTGCGGATCTGGCGGGCGGTGGCGACGATCTCGTCATTGTTGCGCTTGAGCGGCATGACCGCTACTTTGATCGGCGCGAGGGCCGGTTTCAGATGCAGCACTGTGCGGAACGCCTCGTCAATGGCCGGTTCGGCCTGCCCGCGTAGTTTTTTGCTCAGATCGATGCTGCGCGCGCCGGGCATGTCGAGCAGTGCCTGCACCTGTGGCAGCGCGGCCGGCAGGTTGCGGCTGATCTCCTGCCCATAGGCGACGATCTCATCACGCTGCTCCGGCGTGAGCTTGTCGCTGCGATCAACGCTCTTGAGGAAGGCGGTCAGCGCCTCACTCACGGCCTGCCGGCGCTCCTCTTTTAGCTCCTTGACCTGCTGCTCATCATAGCCCTCGGTCAGCAGCGCCAGCACGCCCCGGTCAACCCCCGCCGATGGCTCGATCACAAACGGCACCAGATGCTGCCGTGTTTCCTGGTCAAAATAGGTCAGTCGCTCGGTACTGTCGCTGTTTTCCATCACCCGCGCCGTCAGATCCAGCCGCGCCTGATCTTTCGAGTGGGAGCCGAGGTCATAGTCGGTGCGGCCGGCAATCCCTTCAAGCTCCTCAAAGCCGATTGGGAAGCGGTACATCAGGTCGTAGGTTGCCTTGGAGTAGTGCGCCAGTTCTTCCGGCGGCGTGTCGTAGACCTGCAGGTTATCGCTGCTCAACCCCAGGTTGCGCCACCAGGCGAGCCGATCATCTAACCAGCGCTGGTGCCAGGCATCTTCTTCCCCCGGCTTCACAAAATATTCGATCTCCATCTGTTCAAACTCGCGCACCCGGAAGATGAAGTTGCGCGGGTTGATCTCATTGCGGAACGCCTTGCCGATCTGGGCAATCCCAAAGGGCAGTTTACGGCTGGTTGTCGCCAGCACATTAGCAAAGTTAACAAAGATGCCCTGGGCGGTCTCCGGACGCAGGTAGGCAAACGAGTCGGAGTCGGCCACCGGGCCGACCTGCGTTTTGAACATCATGTTGAAGGGGCGTGGCTCGGTAAACTGCCCCTCACACTCACCGGGTTGCTTACTCGGATGCAGCAGGCAGCGCGAGTCTTTCAGCTTGTCGGCCCGGAAGCGGCCTTTGCAGACCAGGCAGTCGATCAGCGGATCGACAAAGGTCTCCTCGTGGCCGGAATATTTCCAGACCAGGCGGTTCATCAGCAGCGCGGCGTCAATGCCCTCCATGTCATCGCGCTCATAGACATTGGCCCGCCACCAGGCCGCTTTGAGATTATTTTTGAGTTCAACTCCTAGCGGCCCATAGTCGTAGGTGCCCTGAAGCCCCCCGTAGATCTCGCTGCCGGGGAAAATAAACCCGCGCCGCTTACAGAGCGAAACTATCTGATCCATGGTCATAGCCGGCATTGCATCCCTCTTCTTTATCAGGTTACAGGAGAGCTTATGCACAATAAGCACGAAACCGCATCAGAATGCGCTAAACACCACCAGGTAAGGTTGTCTTTTTAGCCCATTGGGAAGCCACATCCGCTTATTGTGCATAGACTCTAGGTTACAGGTTACAGGTTACGGGTTGCACGTATTTCGGTCTGATGAAGGTTGAAAAATAAATCCAGATATTGCCGTACTGAATATCCGGACTATTTTTAATGGTTATCAGGTAGAACTACGAATAGTCACGCACAATACCGGGTTCCTTTACAAACATCTGCTGTCCGCCGTCCGTCGCAACCCGTCCTCCGTCTGAACAACATCGCCTGAAATACAAACATCCCCAGGCGACAAATATCGCCTGGGGACGCAATGATACGGCAGAAAACGCATCTGCCGGTGCAAAGCGCGGTTCCACCCCAGTTAGCAGCCCGGCATGCGCTACCGTGCTACTCACTCGTCAGGAGACGGCTCCCCAGCGCCCTTCCCCGCTGCCCTGCCGCCAGGCTTGCACCATCCCTGGCTCGCTGCAGACCGGCCTGCCGGGTACTCCTCTGGTTCATCGCCGTATGGCTCGCAGTATAGCACGCTGCGCGGAGTGATGCAACAGCTTTACCGGAAAACCGGAAAAAGCCCGGCCACCGGTGCATCCGTGTTTGCACCGGCAGCAACAGGCAGCCGATACCGTGCTGTGATCTGATAGGATAGTGCTTCTGCTGCATTCTGCCGGAGTTGCATGCGCCGTGCGTTGTTCTTGCTTCTCTGTTCTCTGGTCTATCTACTTGTAACGCGACTTCAAGTTCTTACGTCCGAACTTGTAGGTAATGTTTTATATTTCAAGCGGATCAGGATCTGACAGGCGTTACGCGGTGCGTGTTCAAATGGGCCATTTGCCCCCGATAACGGTGTATTTCGCCTGCGGCAGCGTAGTGTTTTTCTCTTTTTTTCACAAAAACTTTGCACAAAGTGCAAAGTTTTTGTGAAAAAACCTGGTTTCTTCCGCCCTGCCGGATCAGTGATTGCGTAACTTCTGGATCTGAGGAAAGACGGTTGGTATGAAATTACTGCGATTTGACATATCTGACCATGCTGACATGCATATGCGTATCTCGCTGCTGCTGCTCTTTGGCGTGTTTGCGCTCTTCGGGGCGGTCTTTGGCATCTGGCAGGTGCTCGTGGCCGACCTGACCATGACCCTGCAGATTTCCTCCGGCCAACTGGGACTGGCGATCTCCGGGGGACTGCTGGCCTCGCTCCCGTCGATGGCAATCGGAGGGCGGGTCGTGGACCGCTGGGGACAGCAGGGCGTGATTCTCGGCACGGGCTGCGTCTCTGCTTCGTCTACCGCCGGCGCGGCCCGAGCCTGCTCGTCGACGACCGGGCCCGCATCAACACCCGGGGCCAAGCGGTGGCATCGCGCGTGAAGACTGGCCGCAAATCGTAAAATTACAAGAGCTTGCCCGATCGCGGTGGCATCGCGCGCGAAGACTGGCCGCAACCAGGTCACAGCGCCGATCTTCCTGCTGGTGCCACAGGTCAAGCTGCCAAAGCGGCTCGACCTTGACCGCGACGCCGAGCGGGCGCTCGACAGCGTGCCGGGGCTGATCGTGGCGAACTGGGTGGAGGGGCTTTTCAAGTGAGTAAGACGCTGATCTACATCCTTCAACTTCATCGGCACGGATGTTTGCCGCGGCTAATCATCAGATGGAGCGCATCCATTCTACCAGCAGTTCGTTGATGGACTGCGGTGTCTCAAGTGGAAGCCAGTGCCCACCTTTCAGGGTTTCGTGCCGCCACGCCCCCGTCACGTATCGGCGCGAGCGGCTCATCTGCGCCGGCGTCATGTAGGGATCGGCTTCCCCATATATCGCAAGGGTCGGAACCGAAACCAGCTTCTGCCGAAGCTTCCCGAAGAGATGCCGCGCAAGAACGGCAGGGGCCGGGTTGGCCCGCTCCCAGACCGTCCAGAACAAATCGTTCCCATTGATCAACCTCTGAAGGATGCGCTCGGCATCCGGGTGGTCGGTGAAGGCTCTGCGGAAGCGTCTCGCATCTCCAGACAGATACCATGCGCGACTTGCCCTCGGCATTCCGTGAAGAACCAGCCAGCTGTATCGCAACGGGTGGAGCGCGATGTCGCGCATCAGCGCCATGGAGTGGCCAACCGACACGGCTGCGAAACTTCGAAAGCGCTCCGGGTGCAGGGCCACTGCCTCCCATGCGATCGTAGCTCCGTAGTCATGGGCAACCAGATGCGGACGGTCGAGACTGAGCGCCTCACAGATCATGGGCAGGTCGCTGCAAAGCTCCGGCGCAGCAAGTCTGCGGACATGCGTCGGAACTGAGCTCTCACCGTGGGCAGGCCAATCGAGGGCAACAGCTCGAAACCCTGATGCTGAAAGCGCAGCAAGCTGATTGCGCCAGATTGTTCGATCATCCGGCCACCCGTGAAGAAAAAGTACCGGATCGCCGTCGCTGCCTGTATCGCTGTAAGCGTAATCGATGTCTCTGATCGTAATCTCGCCGTCCATAGATCACCCTTTCTGTATGATCTGGCCCAGCCTTTCAGTGCGACAGACTGCGAACACGAGCCCCATTGCAGTTTGCTGCGTCGGCGAGTGTAGCATAGCTAACCGTGGAGCGCAAATCAACTCAATTCATCATGGAGTTCGCGAATAGCCCGCTTGGTCGAAATCCAGACTGTGCCGATTTTTGAGGTGGCAACCTTTTTGTTGAAGACCAGCACCAGC
>DAOTUI010000125.1:0-10870 GCA_034437035.1 Chloroflexaceae bacterium | reverse complement strand
GAAATGTTTTACACATTACGGAAACGTGTACACCAAAGTGGGGAGATTGCCTCAAATTTTGTCGATTTTTCAGGCTCAAGTGGGATGAAAATTCCATTTAGTACCCTAAAAAATAAGCGAACGGTAAGTCCTATGTTGTTTCAACGGTATCTTCCCGCTTTTGCTGCGCGCCGTTACCGTTCCTGCCATTCTCACTCACATTCCCGGTGACAATCCCCGTTGCCTGTTCTTCATCGGCCTCTCCCCCAATCTCCTCGATTGTTGCCAGGCTGGAGAGCACATCCGAGGCATGCACCGTACCCATCAACCGCCCGGAGGCATCAATGACGGCAACCGGGACGCCATGGGCCACCAGCGCATAGAGTTCGGTCAGGGAGGCACCGGGACGCGTCGAGGGGTACTCTCGTTCCAGGTAACGAGATAGATCTTTTTCTTTGCTATCGGCTTTGCCGTCCGGCAGGATACGGTGGCGGCTTAGCAGACCTTCAATCTGCTTCTGCTCATTCACAACATAAAAATGGCTGGCGGCGTCTTTGGCCTTCATCCGGTTCACCGCCGTCTGCACGGCATCGCGCCCCAGCACCAGCACATCGGCCGGTTTCATCACCACCTCGGCGGTCAGGACACGGCTCTGGTCAACATCCTGCACAAATGCCGCAACATAATTGGTAGCGGGCTCGGTAATAATCTCGACGGGCGTACCGATCTGGACAATCTCGCCGTCTTTCATAATGGCGACATGGTTGCCGACGCGCAGCGCTTCATTCAAATCATGGGTAATGAACAGCACGGTCTTTTGCAGTGTATCCTGCAATTGCAGCAGTTCATTCTGCATCTGCCGCCGGATCAGCGGGTCCAGCGCGCCAAAGGCCTCGTCCATCAGCAGGATATCGGCATCCATTGCCAGCGCACGCGCCAGACCGACGCGCTGCTTCATCCCACCGCTGAGGTTAGCGGGATGGCGATCGGCCCAGGGCTTCAACCCGACCAGGTCAAGCGACTCCAGCGCCCGCGAACGGCGCTCCTGCTCCGCGACACCGCGAATCTTGAGCCCGTAGGCCACATTTTCCCACACAGTTTTGTGCGGCAGCAGCGCGAAATGCTGGAAGACCATCGCCATCTTGGTGCGGCGGATCTGCCGCAGGCGCTGCTTATCCACCTGTAAGACATCTTCGCCATCAACGTACACCTTGCCGCTGGTGGGCTCGATCAGCCGGTTGACACAGCGGATCAGCGTAGACTTCCCGGAGCCGGAGAGCCCCATCACCACAAAGATCTCGCCTTCCTGCACGGTAAACGAGGCATTGGATACACCGACGACATGCCCGGTGCGCGCCAGGATCTCGTCTTTCGCTACACCTTCTTTCAGCAAGGGCAGCGCTTCGCGTCCGGGTTGCCGGCCAAAAATCATTACCAGATCCTCAACGCGTATCTTGGGGTCCTTGTGTTCTCTGGCTTCCATCAAGTAATCTCCTCCATAATATGATAACGGCTAGAAAGAACAGACACGCAAAGGACACCAACGCACCGGGCGCGCTCTGTTCTGTGTTCCTTTGTTCTATTGTTTTACGTTCTCTGCAGGGAGCCGGCACTGAAGACGCTCATCAGATCATCATATCCGGGCAATCGCGGATTGCATAGGCAATCCACTGCCTGGGATACGGTTCTGTTCCAGGAGCAAAGTAGCGGAACAACGCTGTTCCAGCCAGAGCGGTGAAAGTGCCCGGAACCATTCGGCGGGGCACAGACTGGATTATTACACCAGATCAGGATTGCACCAGTGGACTTCCCGCATAACGCGTCATCAAGTGCCTTACATTATTTTCAAACAGGCGTCTATACCCCATCTACTCGATACCGGCGTTGTTCCAGGTAAACCTGTCTATCAGTTGCGCTATCAGTTGCGTTTCAGGAAGGTTATGATAAGTATACCACATCAAAATGTAGATATGGGCATGCCAGGTAAAAGTCGTACACCGATCCGGCAGGTGAGCAGAAGGGGTTCAGGCCATCAGGAAGGCATATTCTAAAACTGACAATTGCATAGTTTTAAATTAAAATACCCCTGGTACACGAAATGTGGGAAATATGAAGTGTCGCAGGTGACTGATCCGCTCACGGTGCCACGTACCTTGCAGCAAAAGGTCATCGCCGTACGCGGTCCTCTATACATCGGGAGGAAAACCGGCCCTGGGCAGACTGCTATGTCTGCCCCTACCGATGCCATTCCAGTGCAATTCGGTAAATACGGTTTACACCTGAAGGATGAAGTCGGGGGGGATGTTCGCCCGTTTGCGGCCCACCATGGCAACATAGTTGACCGGACTGCCGTCAACAGCCAGGCGGTGGCGGTAGGAATGCGAGACCTGAAGATCAAGCAAGCCTGCCTCGATCACGCGGCTAATGAAATGCGGAAAGTCCGCCACATCACGGGTTGACTGGGAGGCCGGTTTGAAGTTGAAGGCAACCCAACCATCGCGGACAACTAGATTATAGCCCTGCGTAAACACAGCGGTTGGTACATGTGACAGCCCCAACGCCGAGACGCACACCATGGCGTTGAATCGGGTCGCGGTCAACTCCTGGTGAGCCTGCGCCGTCAGGTTACACATATCTTCGACGTAGTAGCGCCAGTAGACGCCGGGACGGTCACGGTGGGCGGCTTCCTGCGCCTCCGGCAGGATATCAATGCCGACAATCCGACGAATGCCCCGCTGCTGCAGCGCAGCGCCGACCAGTCCCGTGCCCGCCCCCAGATCCAGCGCAACCAGATCGGCGATGGGCAGCCCACGCTTGCCGACTTCCTCACTCAACATCCCGGCAATAACCTCGGGTGAAGCACACTGTAGCAGATCCGACAGGAGATGATCGTAGAGCCCCGGAACATTGTAGATTTCCCGGTAGTCATGCAGACGTAATCGCCGTTCATTGCGTTCCTGAACCAGGATAAAGTATTCTTCGGTCTGTGCAAGTCCACGTGCATCATGCGGTAAACGGATAGTAAAATCCGGTCTTTGCATAGAAAAACTCCTCCTCATAATTATGGTTAGAACTGAGAACCAGGAACCACGAGCCGAAAACCAGGAACAAAGAACAAAGAACAGAGAACGACGTAGTTGCGCGCGGCTCTCTGTTCTTTGTTCTGACCATTATCCCCTAGCTAACGCCATAGCGCCGCTTGAGGAAGGTATCCGCCGACTGCTTGAACATCAGATGCAGCAGCAGATCCTTGTGTGTTTTGACAAAAGGCAGGTCATGCGAATCTTCCAGCACCGGAGGCAGGTAGGAGGCCGGCCGATACTTGAGCGGCTCCTCCCCGGGGCGCAGCACCTTCTGGAGGATCTCAGCATTGGTTGGCCCCGGCGTTTTACCGAACTCGCCCTTGAGAATCATCTTGAACTCGTCCGAGACGACGTTGTAGCGTCCACCGGAGATTACATTAAAGGCCGCCTGTGACCCGACGATCTGGCTGGTCGGCGTCACCAGCGGCACATACCCCGCATCTTTACGAACGGAGGGGATCTCTTCCAGGATCTGATCCATCATGTCGAGCTTACCCATCCCCTTTAACTGATTATGCAGGTTCGAGAGCATCCCGCCGGGCACCTGCGCCTCGAAAATCTTGTCATCAAACTTGGGATAGCTTAACCCCATCAACAACTCGCGCATCAGCGGAATAGCCTGCTCGATGGCCGCCGGTTCAGACTTGGCAACCAGTTCGATGATCTGGTTAACATTCTTGCGATCAACATCGCTATACTTCACCGGCTTATAGTGCTTGATCTTGTCGGGGATACTGTCGCCCAGTTCATCAAAGACGGGGAAGAGCTTCTCCTGTACCTTCAGGATCAGATCTTTATCGAGCCCATGGTCCAGCCCCATCTCCTCGGCGAAGACGATCATCACCTCAATCGGCGGATGCGAAGTACCCCCGGCAAAGGGCGTAATCGCCGTGTCGATAAAGTCGATGCCCTCCTGCATGGCGATCACCGCATTGAGCGAGGCAACGCCGGTGGTTGTGTGGCTATGGATAACGACGGGGACGGAGAGCTTCTGCTTGAGTTGCTTGCAGAGTGCCAGCGCCTCGGTCGGGTAAAGCAACCCGGCCATATCCTTGATAGCAATCTGGTCTGCGCCCTCCTCCTGAAGTTTCAGCGCAAAATCGACGAAGTAGTCGGTGGTGTGAACCGGACTGGTGGTGTACGAGAGCGCCGCCTCAACCAGGCCGCCATAGGCTTTGGTCGCCAGAATCGGCAACTGGAGGTTGCGCCAGTCGTTCAGCGCATCAAAAATGCGCATAATGCCCACGCCCGACTGGACCGCCTGCTTGATAAACGCGATCACCAGATCGTCCGCGTAAGGCTGGTAGCCAAACAGGTTCTGCCCTCGGAGCAGCGCGCGGATTTTCTTGCCGGAACCAAGTGTCTCCTGGAATGTCTCCAGGCGCTCCCAGGGATCTTCATCCAAAAAGCGAATACAGCTATCCAGCACTGCGCCGCCCCAGAGTTCCAGCGCGGCATAACCGACGTTATCGACCATCTTCAACACCCGCATGGCCTGCTCAGTGCTCATCCGGGTGGCCGCCAGACTCTGATGCCCATCTCTGAGCGTCACATCGACAAAGTTGACTTTTCTGCTCATGATCATATACCCCCTCTATCACGACTACGTGCCCCGAATGGGGAGTGCTACCTGCCGGCACACACTTCACCGTGTATGCTCAACCCAAAACCTGGCCGCCCATCTGTATCCGGCACACTATCAGGACGACCATATGCTCCTCTCTGCATGTATGCATAGTCTACCATAAGTTGCCGCTGTCGATGTTAAAGACAGGGTAAACATTGCCGATGGTGGGATACGCCAATACTTTCTTTTCCTGAAAATTGTCATCTCCAGCGCGGCGGCAGCGTGCTATAATAAACTCCCCATACACCTGCGTACTGTAATCCCGGGGGCTGTTCGCGCAATCGCCAACCGAATATTTCTGCGCGTCAATGGTGTTGCGCAGAGCATCATCACAAGGAGGTGACCAGATACGGCTACCAGACCCAGGCACGGCTGCCGGACGGCTTGATATCTTCCACCTTTTCCACTTGCATCCCAGATGTTTGTCCCGGCAGCCTGCACCAGTAACTCTGTCACGTCGGTTCGTGGATACGGCTGTCCACGATCCACACCTGTCACAAGCACGCGTTACGCGGGAGACGATCAAACTGAGCGTTTCACCCGATGAAACACAGACCGCCCTGCCGGAGGCGAAATACGCTTCTGGGGCAGTGACCGCGTCATACGTATCACAAGGAGGTTATACACCCGAGAAATTTGCAGGAGGGAGAAGGAGATCTCCGTATTCTGCTCACAGCAAGGAGGCTTGTATGTTCCGCCTATCTGCACGTATCGTTGTCTCCCTGGCTCTCTGCGCGCTGCTGCTTCCAGCGCTGAGCACCCCGGCCGGCTCGACCCGCGCCGCGCAAACCCAACCACGGGCCAGTCTTCAGGCAGCGTTGACCATTCCATTTGGACAAAATCCAGTGGAGATTGATGGTATCTGTTCCGACAATGAGTATGGTGATGCAATCACCCAGACGTTTGACGATGCCGGTGGACCGGGCCAGGTTTTGCTCAAACATGACGGTCAAATGCTGTATGTCTGCATCAGGGCGCAGCCCGGCACATTTGACGAACGGTTTGCCTCGGTCTACCTGGACCCGCAGGGCGATGGTGCCGACTATCAGTTTGCGCAGGAGAATGATTACTCGCTGCGGGTTCCCATCCCCGGCAACACAAATACCAGCCTGAGCGGGACCGGCGTCGCTAACGGCTATACGCAAAATGCCGCGATCAATGACTTCTGGCAAGGCGTAGCCGCAACCGGCGAGGCGGGTGAGGCCATCGAGTATAGTATCTCAACCGGGCGCTTCTTCCTCGACAATTGTCGGTTGTTTGGGATTGCCGCCTATCACCATTGGGTCACGCAGGTCGGCGATGATTATGGCCGGCCCAGCAACCGCTTCTTTGACCAGCCACGCACCTGGCGGATTGCGCAACTGGAGGATCCCGGATGTACAGACCGCGACGGCAGAATCGCCTATGTTTACCGGGGAGATACCGCCGACGCCACCAGTTTTTTCAACTTTTTGACGGCTAACGGCTATGCCGTGGATCTGATACCGTTGGGTGATGTGCTTACTACCAATTTTAACCTGTACGACCTGATTATTATTGCCGACGACAGCGGCTATCTGAGTCAGTGGGGCATTCCCGGCGACACCGCCGATCAGGTTAAACAGATTACCGAGCTTGATATCCCTGTTCCTATTCTAGGGCTGGGTGAGGGTGGGTATGCTTTCTTTGGACAGTTATCGCTCTTCATCGGCTGGCCGAATGGCTGGCATGGGCCGGAGGATAGCGTTTTACGCGCAGCCAGTGCGCCACCGGCATACTATACGGGTATTCCGCCCGATCCGGTACAGGTCTACAGCGAGCCGGTGAACGAGGTGGGCATCTACCTGGGTGGCACAGAAACGCTACCGACCGACGTTGTACCGATTGGCCTGGAGCCACCTGGCCCCGATCATGCCTCGCTAATTATTCAGGACTGCCGCCACCTATGGGGTTTTAGCGGCAACCCACGCGAGATGACCGGCACGGGTGAGGATCTCTTCCTCAATGCCGTCGGGTATGCGTTGACGTTCCAGTGTGCCACACCACCACCGCCAGAGGGGGAGTGCATCAGTGTCTCCAAGAGTGCCGACCCCGCCGACGGTACGCCCGTCGCACCGGGTGATGTGATTGAGTACACCGTGACATACACCTTTAGCGACAACCCGAACTGCGAGAATCCCGACCGCGCCCGGTTGATCGATGTCATCCCGGAGGATACGATCTATGTGCCGGGCAGCGCCGGCGACGATATTGATCCAACCGCCGACGGTGCGCTGGTCTGGAGTGTGACCCCCGCCAGTAGTCCGCAGACGAAGACCTTTAAGGTGCGCGTGTCGGACACCCAGTGCAACAACCAGCGCCGGGTCAACAACCAGGCGCGCCTGATCACCGGGGTGGCCCCGCCGGAGTTGAGTAACCTGGTCTCGCACCCGGTTGAGTGTCCGCCGGTAAGTTTCCCGAATGATGAGCCGCCCTATGCGGAAAGCGAGATCCGGATCGAGCCCTACCCACTGGTGACAGGGCAGCCCAGCACGATCAGCGTCAAGGTCAGCAACGACTCGGCATCATCACAAACAATGACGGTCTCGTTCCAGACCAGCCCGGATCGCTTTGGCATTGGCCTGGACTTCAATACCTTCGACAGTCAGGTGGTAACGGTCCCACCCAACGGTAATGTGATTGTCGAGACAACCTTTACCCCGGTTTCATCCGGGCACTACTGCATCCAGATCGTGGTTGAAGTACCCGGCATGGAGCCGCTGGTCACGCAACGCAACCTGGACGTGACCGAAGATCTCACTCCCGGCGAGCCGGATGATCTGGTCTTCCAGGTGGGCAACCCGACCAACGCAACGGCCGATGTCACCCTGGTGGTGGATAACACCTGCCCCGGCTGGACGGCGGTAGTCAGTCCAAATACCTTGAGCGGAATGGCTCCCGGCGAGGTACGCAATGCCACGCTGACGGTCACACCACCCGATCCGGCTACGCTTGGTTCGGGCTGCTATATCGACGTACAGGGCTGGATTGACGACCAGCTTATCGGCGGGATTCGCAAGCTGGATGTGCCGCCGGTCCATCTGCCGCCCAATGTTGACCCGCCCTGGATGGAGCGCGAGATCAGCGTTATTCCCGACCCGCCGGTTGCCGGTCAGCCGGCCCAGATCTGTGTCGAGCTACAAAACCCGCTGTCGGTTGAGCGCACTGTGACGCTGGACTATGCCGTGGCCGACTTTGGTGCGGGCATCTTCTTTACCAGCATCGGAGAAAAAGAGTTTACACTACCGCCCAACAGCCTCGACAAATATTGTATCGACTGGACACCCGACGCCGGGGGCACGCTGCACCGCTGTATCCTCGTGACACTCAAGCAGGCCAACTTCGCGGATCAGACCAGTCAGCGCAATATCAACATCATACGCGTCAAACCGGGCGATCTGGGCACAATTGATGTGCCGGTACAGATTGGCAACCCGGACCTGGTTCAGCATACGCTGCAGATCAGCCCGACGATCTATGGTATCCAACCCTTCTGGGAGTTGAATATCGTGGATGAAAACGGCAACCCGCCGCCCGAGGTACTGGAGCCGGGCCAGGTGATCACACTGCGACTGCAATTTACCCCGAACGCAGCCCTGGCCAATACCCGCCAGGCAACACCGCCAGGCGATTTCCGCTATGGCGACGAGAGCCGGGTTGAGGTCGCAGTGCTGCTGGATGGCGTAACGACGGGCGGTTTCTCGCTAAACCTGGAGACCAGTCGGGTTCTGCTGCCGATTATTGTGCGGTAGGACAGGAAGTAGGGGACAGGGGACAGGAGACAGGAGATAGGGTAAACGTTGCCGGCAGTGGTGAAAACCGGTTCACTGCTGCCGGCAACGCTTGTTGCTTCCCTGCATTCGCACGCATTACACAATTCAGCCAGATCCACCAGCAACCTGCACGCATCAGTCCTGGCACAGAAAATACTACCTATCCTGGGCAAGAGAAAAAGTATGTGTAAGGAGGTAACATATGTCATTCCTCGGTTTCATTTTACTGCTGATTATTACGGCGATTGCCGGTGCGGTGGGCCAGGCGCCGGCGGGGTACTCGCTGGGGGTCTGCCGGTTTCGACTGTGGTAGGGTTTATCGGGGCGCTGCCGGGCTCCTGGCCGGCAACCGGTCTGGAACTGCCGCTGCTGCTGCCGGTTAGCGTTGGCGGCGAAACCTTATCCGATCATCCGGGCCGTCATCGGCTCAGCCATTTTTGCCGCCGTGGTAGGCATGTTGACCCGCCGGCAGGTGCATACATAGCATACATAGCGCGGATACATCTGTGTTGTGCCGACCGGGAGCATTCATCTGCTCCCGATCACCGTTTTTACCGGGCAATGGTGCTGTCAATGGACACCTGCTGTTGCTGTGCAGCAGTTCCATCGCCTGGGCGGCTAATCCGTGAGGCACTGGTGCCGGCAAAGTCCTCAGTTCAACGCATCAGTTCAACTCAGCGGTGGGCGCATGTTCCTGGAGTGCGGTCATCGTCAAGAGCGTGCCATTTTTGGAGCAGCACGCCAGCACCCAGCCGTCGCTATCTACCGCATCGGCGCAAAACGCGCTGGTGTAGGCCATATCACTGCTCTGATCCTCAACCTGGAGCGGATACTCGCTCAGACTGCCAACCCAGACGCCCACATGTTTCTTATCTACCATTATCTACCTCCTGACCTGCATATTGTCATTCCGGCCGGACGCGCGCCGGCAGGGTACAATCACGGCTTCTTATCTGTTTTCTTTTCCAGCAGATTGCGTCACACAAGAACAGGTGCGGTTAACAGATCACAAGCGCCTCACGGATCAGCCGCTCACGGTGGTGTGATTGTCTGTGGGCCAAATGCAGGAAGCTGGAGTAGTTACGAATAAGAAATAGTTGCACTTAGAACCATATCACTCGGGCAGCGTGGCGTCAAGCATCCGACGGTTGAGAAACGATTGCCCGGAGTACACAACCGTTAACAGATTTCAGGAGTGGCCCTTAGATACTCCAGGCTCAGGCGGACGCTCTCTAGCGGCGGGCGGGTGAAGCGATCCTGCTCCACGATCAGCCAGGCAGTCCCGGACTGTTCGGCAGCGGCGACAAGTGCGGGAATATCGATCCGGCCGCGTCCCAACTCAGTAAAGCTACGCCGGAAGCGGCCGCGCATATCTTTCAGGTGGAGCAGCGGCACCCGCCCCACCAGTTGCCGCACCAGCGCAACCGGATCATGCCCGGCAGCCTGCGCCCAGTAGACATCCAACTCGATCTGGACATGCGCCGGGTCAGTCTGAGCCAGCAGGATCTCCAGCGCAGTCGTACCGCCAAATTGTCGGAATTCCCAGGTATGATTATGGTAGCAGAACTGCACCCCCTGCGCCGCGCATGCCGCGCCAATCCGGTTGAACCGCCGCGCCGCCGCCTGCCGGCCCGCCGCACGGTAGCGGTCCGGTCCTAACGGCAGCTTCGGACAGACAATGTAACCACAACCGAGTTGTCGCGCCCGGGCGATCACCGCATCCAGGTTCTGCTCCAGGTCTTGTAGTCGGGCATGCAGCGCGGCAACGCTGAGGCCCAGGTCATCCAGCAGAGCAGCCGTTTCCGCCGGAGCCGGGTTGCCGGTGGCGGGCAATTCGACCGCGTCATAGCCCATGGCGGCCACCCGGCGCAGCGTGCCGGCAAAATCGCTCCGCGTCTCCGCCCGCAGCGAGTAGAGTTGGAGGGCGATTGGTAGTTGGGGCATGGGCTCTCACTTTCCGCTCCCGTGCAGGCCACCCCGGAGGGGCGCGCAGAAACACGTCCGCCACTACGCCTGATATGGAAAAATCATCTTGAGATTGGGCCGATCGTACCACAGGTTGCCGTTCCCAGTGTAGACGAGGTGGGCGCAACCCTTGCGAAAACTTTAATGCACGAAGTCAATTAATTACACAACTTACGCGGTTCCTAACCCGAAAGGAAATGTCGCCTCCGGCAGGGTAGAACCGGACATCCTTTTTGGAAAAATACCATGCTGCCGCAGGCGAATCGGGCTTCCGTCTGGTCAAACATCCGGTTTGAATGCCTACCGCGTAAGTCCTGTTAACTACAGGAGTTACGCGGTCGGTTTCAAACACAGGCGTCTGCCGGGACAACTGGCCCAATGCGCCTCCGTCAGGGTGGAATGGGACATGCTTTTTCCGGAAAAAG
>DAOTUI010000124.1:0-5415 GCA_034437035.1 Chloroflexaceae bacterium | reverse complement strand
GCACACGAAGGAACACGAAGGAACACGAACGGCTGCATCGTGGGTACGATCGGGGTATCCATCAGGTGTACTGTTTACGCTCTTTGTGACCTTCGTGGTTTTTTTGCACGTTTGACGGCAGATTGGTATAAACCGAACGTTTGCCCAGGTGGAAGCCGGTTTCGCCTGCGGCAGCGTGGTACTGTTTGATCTTTTTCACGAACATTTGGCGCGGAGAGCCAATTTTTCGTGAAAAAGATCGGGAATCTTTCGCCCTGCCGGAGGCGATATCCCTTTCCAGAGGAAGAACTGCGTAACTCATGCCGTTGAAGTGTTCTTGCGGGCCTGCCCAGATGTAATCCAGGCTCCCGCTGCATACCCATCATACCGCAGCCGGCGGGCATACACTATACGCAGATCTACGTACATCGGGCAAAAAGAAACGCAAGGTTTCACGCGAAACCTTGCGTAGCGCGAATACTTTGTTCTGGTTGTTCTGTGTTCTTGTTCGATGAAGGCGTGCCTGTAACCGTACCCCCGATTCTGTTGTTGGCCGTCATCTATCTCTCTGCGATTGCAGAGGCCGCTCCTGGCTTGCCGGGTGTTACCCGGCCTCACCGTCGCGGCTGCGATGCGAGCGAGCGGGGTGGTCCAGACGCCGTACGGCTCCCACCGATAAGCCCGCCCCACACACCTTGCTCCTCATCAACCGGCGCAGTCGCCTGGCCGCCGACATCACTGCCGACGCCGGTGCGCGCTTACCGCACCCTTTCACCCCTTACCGGGCCGCAGCCCGGCGGGACTGCTCTCTGTTGCCGTCTTGCGTCATATGCGACTTACGTCACATGTGCCCCCGCTTACGGTTTCGCGGGGCGGCCTTCCATCGTTGCCGATGGGCGAGGAGTCGGGAAGTTCCTCTGGAGGGTCTATCCTCCAGCGACGGCGCGTTACAAGCACGCCTGTTCCGGTTCATAGTATACCACAGCCGGTTTACGAAGGGAAGGGGGCGGACAGAACCGATGTCTTTTATGAACAGGTGACGCTTGAGACTTGATTGCACTACCAGGCAACCAGAGGAGTATACAGCGAACCCATGGAAACGTACCTTGATCGCTATCGGCAAGGAGCTTGCATACCGGTCTGGCAGGAGTTGGTCGCTCAGCATGCCGCTATTCGACAGAAACCACTCCTAAGTGCGGCGCAGGTGGTAGCGCACGAAATGATGCAGCGAGTGCGTCATAATCTTACGATTTCAACCAGACCGGATAGGGCTGGAGTAGAGTCGCCGCGGTGCGCCACGCCATCCGCCGTATCCAGGCTCGCCGCTAGTAGAACTGGGCATCGCATACGAAGCGCTCCCGTCCCGCGCAGCCTCGCGCCTCACGCCTCACGCATGGTATCATAAAGCTACATCGTCAGAAGTTAACCCGTAACCGTTAACCCATAACCGTTAACCCATAGAGAAAGATAACAGCATGCAACTCAACCTGGCAATCGAAGACCTGGCATCCGATATCTCGCTCCCGCCGCTCTACCGGGTGCGCCAATGCTGGGAGACCCAACCCCTTGCCGATGTTGCCGGAGCGGTGCGCGCACAACTGGACGCCGTCGGGTTGCGCGCGCAGATCACGCCGGGGATGCGGGTTGCCGTCACCGCCGGCAGCCGGGGCATCCGCGATATGGTGCAGATTTTGCAGACCAGTGTTGCCTGGCTGAGGGAAGCGGGTGCGGAGCCCTTCATTGTGCCCGCTATGGGCAGCCATGGCGGCGCAACCGCCGCGGGGCAGGTACGCCTGCTGGCCGACCTGGGTGTCACTGCGGCAACGATGGGCTGTCCCATCCAGGCCACGATGGAGGTGATTGAACTGGGGCACCTGGACGATGGCACGCCGGTCTACCTGGACCGTCATGCTGCCGCGGCCGACGGCGTGCTGGTGGTCAACCGGATCAAGCCGCATACCTCCTTCAAGGCCGATATCGAGAGCGGCATTGCCAAGATGTGCGCGGTCGGGCTGGGTAAACGCCTCGGCGCGGAGATGGTCCATCGGCGCGGTGTGGTCGGGTTGCGTACGCTGCTGGTACCGATGGCGCGCATGGTCGTAAGTCGGGGGAAGGTGCTGGCGGGGCTGGCCCTGATTGAGGATGCCCGCGAGCAGACGGCAGCCATTGTTGCGCTGCCCCCGGCGGAGATCGGCGGTGCGGGGGAGGCGCACCTGTTGGAGCGCAGCAAAGTGCTGATGGCCCGCCTGCCCTTCGATCAACTGGATGTCCTGGTGGTTGATGCAATTGGCAAAAACATCAGCGGCACCGGCATGGATACCAATGTGATCGGGCGACTGCGCATCCCCGGCGAACCGGAGCCGGCTACCCCACAGGTTACGGTGATCGTGGCCCTGGATCTGACCGCGGCCAGCCATGGCAATGCCACCGGCGTGGGCCTGGCCGACCTGATCCCGGCCCAACTGGCCCAGAAAATCGACTTTGCCGCCACCTACATCAATAACGTGACCTCGGGCCTGATCGGGCTGCGCAAGGGCGCGCTGCCGATTACCCTGCCCTCGTCGCGCGCGGCAATTGCCACGGCGCTGCGCATGTGCGGTCAGCCTGATCTGCAAGCCATCCGGCTGGCACGTATTCCCAACACGCTGCTGCTGGAAGAACTGCTGGTCAGCCCCGCGCTGCTGCCCGAGGTAGCGGCGCATCCCGGTCTGGAGTTGCTGGGGCCGGTGGAGTGGATGGGGGTGGATGAGTAGCGAACGTGCGCTCCGCAGGCACTACGCTTCGCGCACACACTCCCGCACCAGAGCCGCTACCCGCGCGATAATCTCCTCCGTTGCCACTTCGGGCCGGTGTGTCACCGTGAGTGTCACCCGGCCCGCTCCTACGTCCGGCTGGTAAAACTCGACAAAGCGGATGTTCACTACGTCGGGGATCAGCTTCGGCAGATAGCGCTCGTAGAAGGCGGGCGCTAACAGCCCCACTGCCGGTACATTAATATCACGCCGGACCAGCAGCACATTCGCCGTGATCCAGGCCTGCAACTCCTCCTCCGGCAGGATACGCAGGTTACGCTTGAGCAGTTCAAACTGCTTGAGCCGGCCGAAGGCAATCCCCATCCGGGCATAATTCTGCCGCGTCTGCGCGTTGCTGTAGAGCGCATAGCGGCCGTCGGGCATCTGCCGGGTACGCTCCTCAAACAACACCCGGTCGGCGGCGACCGCACGGACCACGCCAATGTAGACCCGGCTGGTATCAGCCCGCTGCAGGCCACACACCTGCCCCGTTGCCGCCAGGTCAAACAGGCGCTGCTCGATCTGCTGCACACTTCCGATGGCCTTGCTCGAGATGGCAAAACACTCCGCAATTTCGGTGCCACTGAAGGGCTCCCCTAACTCCTGGATCGCACCCACCGCCGTTGCCGGGTCGCTCTCCGGCCCTAACCGCTGATGCAGATCCTGCGCGGCATGCAGCACCGCCGCGCGCAACTGCTCCGCGCCGCGTAGCCGCTGAATATTGGCATAGGTCAGGGCATTACTACCGAGCAGTCGTCCCGCAAAAGCGCTCAAAAACATAAAGGGCGGCGTGCGTACCGACAACAGCGCCGCCATCGAGTGCCGGTTCTGCACCAGAACGCGGGCAAAGGTCAGCAAGAGGAAATGCGTCAGCACCTGCACATAGAGCATATACTCGTCGTGCAGTTCCGGCGGCAATTGCTGGACGAGACATCCGCACTCCTGCAACGTGTCCGCCATCCAGGTGTGGCGCGCGTCCTCCGGCGCAAAGCCGGTCAGCACGACGATCTGACCGATGGGTGAGGCGACCAGCGGCCCGAACAGCGGATGCATGCCCAGGATTGCAAGCCGCCCCCCGGCATACGCCGCCATGATTGCGTGGGGCTCAACCTTGACCGAGGACATATCGGCAATCAGGCAGCCATCCGGGAGCAGCGGAAAGAGCGCGGCGCAGGTTGAGCGCAGCGCACTGATCGGTACCGCCAGGATGATCGCGGCGTTGGGCGTGAATGCGGGTACACCTGCGATCCGCCCCTCCCCATAGCGGATCTGGCGCGTGGTGACATTCGGAGCGGCCGGTGGGTCCGCCGGCAGATCGATATCGTAGACCGTCACCGGCAGCCCGGTCGGGCGGAATACCTGCTCAACAAACCAGCGCCCAATGCCCCGGGCGCCCCCAAAAACATGGATCTGCGTGATTGGCATACAAAATTCAATCCCGATCCGGCGTCTGGATCTCGCGCTGTGTCGGGTAGGCAAACTCGATGTCGGCATGCTGGTCAAAGGCATCCAGCACATCCTCCCAGATAGACTGGCCCTTGTCGCGCCGCTCCGCCGGCTCGCATAGATAGCGCAGGGTCAACCGCACGCCGCTCTCGGCCACACTGGTGTAGACCGACGGGGTCAGGCGCGGCTGCGAGATCATAAAGCGCTGCCCGGTACGGCTCAGGCGCTGCTGGGCAATCTCGCTGAGATGTTCTGAATGCTTTACCACAATCTCCTCGAGCAACCCCTTGGCCTTGCGCCAGTCGCTCTCAAACGTGATCACAATCGGTGTTTCATTCCAGATATAGCGAAAAGCCTGACTGTAGTTGGCCTGCGACTGCCGAAAGATCTGCCCGGTTGGAATATGAATAATCCGCCCGGTGGTCTGATCGGCATCAACCCAGTTCCCCACTTCCATCAGCGTAAACTGTAACACATCAATATCAATCACATCCCCGGTATGCTCACCTATCTGAATGCGGTCGCCCAACTGAAAGGGTCGCCGCCACATAATAAACAGCCACCCGGCCACGCTGACGACCAGCTCCTGTAGAGCAATCGCCAACCCCGCCGACAGCAGGCCCAGGTAGGTCGCCAGCGACTGCATCCCCTCGAACCAGGTGCGCCCGATCAACACCACGCCGACGGCGATCAGCACGTAGGAGGTTGCCTTGCGCAGGCGGTACCGTGTCTCCAGCGTATTGGTGCGCCGGACAATGACCCGCATCAACACCTGGTGCAGGATCCAGAGCACACCAATCCCAATAATTGTTGTGATAACCCGGCCCTGGGCCGTTGGTGTCAGGCCAGAAATCTGTTCGATCCAGTCGGAGAAGTCGCCCATAATGTTCTGTTCCTCCTGATAGTATGCGGCACAGTGGAGGCATTGTACACCGATAGATCTATCGCGGCAATCAGCCTGATCCTGCCGGCCTGCCGCGTGAGCTTTCCCCTACTGTTCTGGAGTTTGCCTGTACCGACATACCGTTAATTTGTGCAGACTGTCTAATAGACAAGTAGGCGGGAACGATTTACGGATATAGCCCGTAAAGCCCAGGTGCTTCTAGCCCTGGGATAAAAGGGCTTCACTCGCTTTCGCCGCTTCAGTCGCACTTGTGTTCTGGATGATTTTAAGCTATACTACTCATTATGAGCAACA
>DAOTUI010000123.1:0-28884 GCA_034437035.1 Chloroflexaceae bacterium | reverse complement strand
CGTGATGTGTAAAACATTTCTGCAATTTTCGTCACCATGTGGGGCGAGATGCTTCCCAAGTGTCCGTTTTTGACCCGCTCGTGGGGAATTTTTATGAACTCGTTCCGAAAATAAGCGAACGGTGAGTGTTGATCTTCTTGCCGGCAAAAAGGGATCACGTACACGCGTTACGCGGTGGGCGTTTGGACCACGAACGCCGCGAAATGAGCGAAAAGCGCGAATCTGCCAATGCTGCCATGGATCAGGCGCTCCTGCGTTTGGCGGGGGATATCGCCTCTCTCAAGTGTAGACTTTTTCGCCAGATCGCCGTGGAATGCGGTCGGTTCGCGTGGCAGAGACTGCCGTTCGAGCAAAGCCCTGCCCGCATCGGGACGGGTTGCGGACGCGCAGAATCGCGTCCCTACCATAAAATGTCTACACCTGAGAGGGATATCGCCTCCGGCAGGGCGGAAGCACCATGCTTTTTCACAAAAAATTCACAACGTGATTTTTTTGTGAAAAAGATAAAAACAGTACCATGCTGCCGCAGGCGGATCTGGCTTCCATCGGGTGAAATATCCGGTTTGTATGTCAACTGCGTAACGCGTGTCACGTAATGGATGCCGGAGAGTTACGGACGGGCGACATAGGTGTCGCCCGTCTTGTTCAAGCAGAAATTGTACCAGGGAGTGGTCAGTCAAGGGTTGGTCAGGGCGGCTTTGCGGGTTGCCGGGCGGGGCACCATGCGCAGCGGTGGAGCCACCCGCTGCGGCCGATAGCCCAGTTGACGCATAATCGCGGTGCGCTCCTGCTGCGGTTTGCTCTCCAGTAGCAGCCGTCCATCTTGTTCGCCAATGGCGATACGGCGCGGCTCCGGCGTCAGGCAGTGGTGTGCCCCACCCCGCCCGGAGATCATCTGCTGGTACGCGCCCACGCCACAGACCGCCAGTACCAGTCCGCTGCCGGTATCGGGCAGCAGCAGCGGCTCCTGTGCCGGGCGGGGGTAGATATCGTCCGAGTCGCAGGTCTGGCGTCCGGCCAGGCGCACCGGGCGCACCGGCGCATCCCAGTTGTCCAGCGGCAAAATCACAAACTGCTGATTATCAACCAGCACCGTATCGGGCATGCTGACCATCAGGCTACCATTGATCATGTACCAGGCGGGCGCGCCATGCTGCCCGGCCTTGACCTTGCCCACCTCAAACAGGAAGGCGCTATGGTTGGCAACAGTGTAGCGACCAAACTCGCCGATCAGATCGGGCACGGGTACGGCATAAGCAGCGCAGACCTCCCGAATCTGTTCCATCAGCTCGCGTAAAAACGTGACATAATCGAAACCGAAATCCAGGGAATAGCCGGAGGTGGGTATACCGCCGCCAAAGTTAAAGTAGCGCAGGCTGGGCACCCGTTGCCGCAGCCGGCAGTAGGCTGCGACCGACTCCCGCAGCATTGCCAGGAAATGTTCGCGGTCTTCAACCTGGCTGCCAATCATCGCATGGTAGAGCACGAGTTGATGCCGGCTCTCCTGCAGATCGGCGGCAACCTGATCGATTTCCGCACTGGTCAGGCCAAAGCGGTCATTGCCCGGGTGGGTGCCGTCGCGGTTGCCGGCGGTGCGCTCGCGTACGCCAAACTTCAGTGGATCGGGGCAGGTGCGGAGTTCGGCCAGTTCATCAAGATCATCAATAATCGGCACCAGACTGGTGCAGCCATCCTCCCGCAGCGTACGGATCGCCCGCGTATACGCAATATCTTTTGAGCCATTGCAAAAAATGAGCCGGTCACGGGGCAGAATGCCCTGCCGCCAGAGGTAGCGGGCAATCTCCACATCCGTGGCGGCCGAGGTTTCATAATGCGCACCAGCATCGAGCGCCGTCTGCACGACTTCAGCGGTAAAGTTGGCCTTGGTTGCATAGGCGTAGAGAAAGCTGCCGGCATACCCGGTTTCGCGGCGGGCCTGGTCGGCCCAGGTTTGCATCTGTTTAACCTGCCGGGTAATCTGCGGATAGTAGACGACTTCCAGGGGAGTGCCATAGCGGCGGGCCAGGTCGTTCAGGTTGACCCGGTTGCCGAGATAGAGGCACCCGTTCCGGCGTGTCAAAAAGTCCGTCAGTGGGCCTTCACTTGCGCGATTGTAGCGCTCCTGCAAAAAGCTGGTGTAGGTCTGCTTGTTCAATTGTACCAATGCCCTCCTTGTACATATAAGTCAAAAAACGGCACGACGAGTGGCGTGACGATGCGACGAGGCGCGGTCAGACGGAAGAGCAGCCGGCAACTCTCCGCGGCAACCGGGCGTTCGCCGGTGGTCAATGGTCGGTCGTCAGGAAAAAAGGAGGCGAGGCAACTGGTACGCTCAGAGGGGCAACTGGTGGCTAGGGGCCGGAAGAAGCATACAAAAACCCCTGCATCACTGGATGCAAGGGCCGATGAGGGTCACTGATTCAGGCGTCAGGAACGCATAAATCACCCATATGTAGGCCTCAACCAGGATGCGCTGTGAGCGCACAGCAGAGCAACTCGCCGCAAACTAAATTGTTGCTACCGTCCATACAGCCTCACACTAGCTCATCTGGAAATGCGTTCTGCGCCAGGTAGTTGACACGAACAAGTCGCAAGGACCATTCCCGATCACCAGCGGAGCTCTCAGCGACGAGTGGCGGCTGGTGCCAGATGAGCGCGGATCCCGGGCTGATTACTCAGCCACAAATGTAGATTGTACACCTTTTATGCGTATAAGTCAAGGGATGCCGAAAATCGAAAATCGGGGTTTCGGTTCTCTTTGTTCTCGGTTCTTGATTATGCTATACTGCAAGCGAGTCTTTGACATAACACACCATTCCCACCGGATACTTTATATGTGTGATAAACGGCTTGATGCTTTCCACCTGATACAAGGAGTAGCGTGATGGTTGAGCGTATCTGCCCCCAGTGCCGGCGGGGAAATCCGCTTGAGAATCGCTTTTGTGGACAATGTGGCAACTCGTTGGACCGCGATGAACTGGCCCCGCGTCAGTCAAATGACATCGTTATCGCCGGGCATGCTGTCCCCGCGCAACTCAAACAGGTCGGCAAGGCCATGGCGGTCAGTCTGGCGACGCTGGCGGCTGAGGCCGGCCTGGCCTGGTTGCGCCAGCGCATCGAACGTATTCGGGTGTCTTCGGTCCCCACGGCGCAGCAACCTACCAGTCAGGTTCGGTATGTTGTGCCTACCTCTCGCTCGGAAGCGGAAATTGTGCCGACCAATCCCAACCCATCGAGTAACGTTGTCACGATCTTGAGCCGGCGTGTTGTCGAAATCTGGGACCGGGACGGCATCGCCCGACAGACGGTCGAGCGCTCGGTCTGGCGGCGCGAAGGATAAGATAAGAACAAAGAACAAAGAACAAAGAACCGGATTTGGTGCTTCATCGCTGGAACCAGCGCCTGTCGGTTAGCGTCTTTGTTGTATACGAATGTTTAGAGAGCGCACAACAGAGGACACTCAGTGCATCGCTGTCAGATAACACATTTGTTCTCTGTTCTTTGCTTCTTTATGTTCTTTACTGTACGTTTTGTTCTTTGTTTACTTTGTTCTTTGTTCTCATACGTAAGGATTTTCCCAGATGACTGATGCCTATAACTCTGTACGTCGCCAACTCCAGCCGATGGGCCGACGACTGCGGCTGCGGGATACGCTCCTGGTTGCCGTCCGCACTCTCTGGATTGCCACGCTCTTCTTTGCGCTGCTGCTGCTGCTCGGCTTCTTTGTGCCCATTCCGCATCTGCGTATCCTGGCACTGCTCCCGCTGGTCGTCTGGGCTATCGTGATGATCGGGCATCTGGTCGTTCGGCGGCTGCCGCTCCAGCGGGTTGCGCGCCGCGTGGATAGCACGCTGGATCTGCGCGAACGCCTCTCAACCGCGCTGGAACTGCATGAAGGGCCGGAGCAGGGGCCGCTCACTCCGTTTCAGCAGGAGGATGCCGCCGCTGTGGCCCGCAGCCTGCAACCGCGTCAGATTCCGCTGCGGGTCGAGCGCAATCCCCTGCTCTGGAGTCTGGTGCCGCTGGCGCTCGGCGTGATTCTGCTGTTTGTGCCGAATCCTCAGGACGCAATCCTGGCGCAGCAGCAGCAGGTTGCGACAGTCCTGGAAGAGGAGGCCGAGAAGCTCGATGATTTACGCGAACAGGTTGCCAACAACGAAACGCTCACGCCGGAAGAGCGCGCCATGCTGGAACAGCAACTGGCGGAACTCGAAGAGCGTCTGCGCCAGAACTCCGGCAATCGTGAGGAAGCCCTGGCGGACCTGTCGGCAGCCGAGGCGCGGCTCCAGCAGCAACTCGATCCGCAGGCCGATGCCCGCCGCGCGGCCATGGAGCAGATGGCCCGCAACCTGGAGCAGATGTCCGGCCGCAGCCCCAGCCAGCGCCCCGATCTGGATCAGGCGGCGCAGCAACTGGAGCAACTGGCCGAGCAATTGGAAAACATGAGCGAGGAGGAGCGCCGGCAACTGGCCGAACAACTCGCGCAGCAGGCCGGCCAGATGGCCTCCAGTGACCCGCAGACCGCGCAGAGCCTCTCGAATGCGGCCCAGTCATTGCAGAACGGCAATACGCAGCAGGCTGCCGAGCAACTCCAGCAGGCCGCCCAGGGTGTGCGGGACGCGCAGGGTGAGCTTGCCGACCAGGAGGCGGTCGAGGAATCGCTCTCGCAGATCCAGGATAGCCGTCAGCAGGTAGCCCAGTCTGGGCAGGGACAGCAGGCCGCGCAGCAAGGGCAGCAGGGTCAGCAGGGCCAGCAGGGGCAACAGGGCCAGCAAGGGCAGCAGGGCCAGCAGGGCCAGCAAGGGCAGCAGGGCCAGCAAGGGCAGCAAGGGCAGCAAGGCCAGCAAGGCCAGGGCCAGGGTTCACCTGCCGGTGGCGGCTCAGATGCCGATAACCTGGGGCAGGGCCAGAGCGGTAATACCTCTGGTGATCCCGATGGCTCATCCGGGCCGGATGCCGGGACCGGCAGTGATGACCTGGTGTACCAGCCCTACGACCCCTCCGGCAATGAGAACAACCCCGACTTTGTGCAGGGCCGGCAGGGGCAGCAGGGCGAGACCCAGCGGCAGCAGGGCGAGAGTAATCTGCCGGGAGTGGAGAACTCATCGGTGGTGCCCTACGAGCAGGTCTACCCCGACTATGCCCGCTCTGCCGGCGAAGCCCTCGACCGGGGCTATATTCCGCCGCATCTCAAGGATTATGTGCGTGACTACTTCTCACAACTGGAGCCGGGGAATGCCCCCGAATAATCCGGTCGTCATGCGGAATCCTTTTTAGACAGTTCCTAAGGATTTTTCTAGCCATATCACCTACAGGAGTACCATATGACAACCCCGCCGCAGCCGATACCGCCGCAGACACCACCGCCCCAGGCGCCGCGTATCAGCCCGGATGACTTCCGCCAGCGGGCCCAGGCAATCGAAGCCGAGGTCGGTCAGGTTATTGTCGGGCAGCGTGAACTTATTCGCCAGTCGGTGGTAACGCTGCTGGCCGGCGGCAACGCCCTGCTGGAAGGTGTGCCGGGGCTCGCCAAGACCACGCTGGTGCGTACCCTGGCCGATGTGATTGATTGTAGCTTCAGCCGCATCCAGTTTACGCCGGATCTGATGCCCGCCGACATTGTCGGGACAACCCTGATCAGCGAAGACGAGCATGGTCGCAAGGTCTTCCGCTTCGAGCCGGGACCGATCTTTGCCAACCTGGTGCTGGCCGACGAGATCAACCGGGCCACGCCCAAAACGCAGAGCGCGCTGCTGGAAGCAATGCAGGAGCATACTGTCACGGTTGCCAAGACCATTCATCAACTGCGGATGCCCTTCTTTGTGCTGGCAACGCAGAACCCGCTCGAGATGGAGGGAACTTATCCGCTGCCGGAAGCCCAGTTGGACCGCTTCTTCTTCAAGGTGCATGTGGAGTTCCCCTCGTCCGAGGAACTGGTTGAGATTGCCAACCGCACCACCGGCGCGCGCAAACCCCAGACGCGCAAGGTGGCTAGTGGCGAGATGATCAACGAAATGCAGGCGCTGGCCCGTACTGTGCCAATTGCCAGCCATGTGCTGGCCTATGCCGCGCGTCTGATCACGGCGACCCACCCGGAGAGCAAAGAAGCGCCCGCCATCACCAAACAGTATGTGCGCTACGGCGCATCGCCGCGCGGGATGCAGTCGCTGATCCTGGCGGCCAAGATCATGGCACTGCTCGATGGGCGTTTCAATGTCGCCTTTACCGATCTCAAAGCGGCGACACTCCCGGCCCTGCGGCATCGCTGTGTGCTCAACTTTGAAGCCCAGGCCGAAGGCGTGAATCCGGACGAGGTTGTCAAGGGCATTGTTGAGGCGGTAAAAGCCGAATAACGCATATGGATCCACTGTTTGACTCAGCATTCTTACGCAAACTGGATCGGCTGACCCTGCTGACGCGGCGGGCCATGGCCGGTGAGATGCAGGGCGAGCGGCGCAGTCCCCGCCGGGGCTCCTCGGTGGAGTTTGCCGACTTTCGGCCCTACACCGTGGGCGACGATATCCGCCAGATCGACTGGAATCTCTACGCGCGTATGGAGCGTTTCTTCCTCAAGCTCTTTGTGGCCGAGGAGGAGTTGACCATTCATCTGCTGCTGGACAACAGCGCCTCGATGGATTGGGGCGAACCCAACAAGTTTGACTATGCGCGCCGCCTGGCGGGCGCGTTTGGCTATATCGCGCTCAGCAGCCTGGACCGCGCTACTGTGACTGCCTTTAGCAGTAGCAATCTGCAGCAACTGCCCGGCGCACGCGGGAAACGCGGCGCGATCCCGCTCTTTGCCTTTTTGCAGAAACTCACCCCCGGCGGCGCGGGCAACCTGGCGGCGACCTGTCATCGCTATATCCAGACGGCCCGCAATACCGGGCCGTTGATCCTCTGTTCCGACCTGCTTGATGCCAACTGGGAAAATGCGCTACGGGCGCTCGCATCCCGGCCCTTTGAGATCACGCTGCTGCACATCCTCGCTCCGCAGGAGATCGATCCGCACCTGGATGGCGACTTCCGCCTGGTTGATAGCGAGAGCGGCACACCGGTCGAAATTACCGCCGACCTGGATATGCTGCGGCGCTATCGCCAGAACTTTGACGCCTGGCGGGGCGAGGTTGAGAGCTTCTGCAACGGGCGGAGTATCAACTATCTCTTTGTCGATACCTCAATCCCGGTTGAGGATTTTGTGCTGGCGCAGATGCGGAAGCGGGGTGTGTTGCGGTGATCCTGACCGTCCAGTTGATTAAACCGGCCAAAGATACGGTCATTACATACCAGGGGACACTGCTGCAACGCGACGCTACCCACATTCTATTGCACGCGCGCTGGGAGCGTCCCCTGGTCGATCTGGGGTGTGTCACCTTCGCGCCCGGCGATCAGCTCTACGAGCATTTCTACAGCGACCGCTGGTACAATATCTACGAACTGCGCACCAGCGAGAATCGGCTCAAGGGCTGGTACTGCAATATCACCCGCCCGGCTGTTTTTCACGCTGATACGATTGAGTCGGAAGATCTGGAACTGGATCTGTTTGTGTCACCCGACCGTCGCACCATCCAGGTACTTGACGAAGAGGAGTATGCGGCGCGCGGACTTGAAGCAACCGATCCTGCCGCGCACCAGGCCGTGATGCAGGCGCTGGCCGAGCTACGTGCGCTGGCTCAGCAGGGCGCGGGGCCGTTTGCTGCCGATGAGAGGGATGTATGAGTGTAGATACAGAACTTACAACCGAAACGATTACCTATCCCGAAAGTGATGGTCAGCCCATGGCAGAAAACACCCGGCAGTTCCGCTGGATCGTCACAATCCAGGGCGGGTTGGATGCGCTCTTTCAGGATGACCCCGATGTTTTTGTGGCCGGCGACCTCTTCTGGTATCCGGTGGAAGGGCAGTCGGCGATCTGCCAGGCTCCTGATACCATGGTCGTTTTTGGAAGACCGAAAGGTGATCGACGCTCTTACCAGCAGTGGCAAGAAAACAATATTGCGCCGCAGGTGGTATTCGAGATACTCTCACCAGCAAATACACTTTCGGAGATGATTAAGAAACTGCGCTTCTACGAACGCTATGGCGTTGAAGAATACTATATCTATGATCCGGATCGAAATGACCTGAGCGGCTGGCTGCGTGCCGGTGCTGAATTACAAGAAATTTCGGCCATGCCGGGATGGGTCAGCCCCCGCCTGGGCGTGCGCTTTGCATTTGAAGCGGGCGAACTACAGCTCTATTATCCCGACGGACGACGCTTCGCCACCTATCTTGAACTGGAACAGCAGCGCAAACAGGCAGAGCAGGCCGCCGAGCAAGAACGTCAGCATGCGCAGCAAGAACGTCAGCGCGCTGAGCAGGAACACCAGCGCGCCGAACGCCTGGCAGCCCGCCTGCGCGCTCTGGGCATTGACCCCGATGCAACAGATCAGTAACAAAACTGTAACGGGAGTTATGCGGTGGGTATTTGAACCACGAACAGCCCGAAATGAGCGAAAAACGCGAAAGTGTCAGTGCTGATCTGTATCATATGACACCGCGTTTAGCAGTGAATATTACCGCCGGCAGGGTGGAACAAAACAATCTTCTTCACAAAAATTTGCTCGCAGAGCAAATTTTTGTGAAGAAGCAAAAAATAAGTACCATAGCTGCCGCAGGCAAAATTGGCTTTCATCTGGTGAAGCGTCCGGTTTGCATATCAACCGCGTAAGTCGTATTCATAAAAGGTAACACTTATGTCCCTGCTTGCTCCCCTTGCCCTGATCGGCGCGGCCATTATTGGGCCGATCATTGTGGCGATGTATCTACTAAAACTGCGCCGCGAGGAGCAGACCGTCTCCTCGACCTTTCTGTGGCAGCGGATGGTACGCGATGTCGAGGCCAACGCGCCCTGGCAGAAGCTGCGCTACAACCTGCTGCTACTCTTGCAACTGCTGTTGCTCTTGTTGCTGGTGCTGGCGCTGGCGCGGCCCTTCTTCCTGACCGAGGGTATCGCGGGGCGCAATCTGATCCTGATTATTGACCGCTCGGCCAGCATGGGCGCGGTTGATGTTGCACCAACTCGTCTGGAAGCCGCCAAAGACGAGGCGATCCGGTTGGTCGATCAACTGCCCGACGGCGGCCGCGCCACGGTCATTGCCGCCGGTGGTCAGATGGAAGTCCCCGCCGCCGCTACCACCGACCATCGCGAGTTGCGCAACGCAGTCAACGGAATCACGCTGCAAAACAGCGGCGACAGCGATCTGGCGCAGGCGCTGACGCTGGCGGGAGCCCTCGCCGCCCGCGAGGAGCAGAGCGAGGTTGCCATTATCTCCGACGGCAATGTCACCATCCCGGAGGATCTGACGGTGCCCGCGCGCGTGAGCCTCTTTCCAATCGGGCGTAGCGGTGATAATGTGGCCGTCAGTGCGCTGGCGCTGCAACCCGGTACCGCCGGACAGACGCTCTTTGCTCAGGCGACCAACTATGGCGACGCGATTGTCACCCGGCGCATGGATATCTATCTCGATGGCGCACTCTTTAACGCCTACAAACTCACCATTGATCCCGGACGCGAGCAGAGCATCGTCGCCGATATTCCCGCTCAGGTTGAGGTGGCCGAAGCCCGATTGAGTGATGCGGACACGCTGCCGACCGACGATCAGGCGTGGGCCGTCAGTACGCTGGGCGACCAGACCAATGTGCGCATTATTGGGCCCGGCAATCGCTTCCTGGAGACAGGGCTGGCTCTGCTGCCCGGCGTTCAGTCCACGCTAGTGCCCACCAGCACCACCAGTTTTACGCAGACGGCCGCCCAGGTGCCGCTAACTATCCTCGATGGCGTGGTACCGGCAGAACTGCCGCCCGGCAACCTACTGTTTATCGCGCCGCCGACCAGTACCGACTACTTCTCGGTGACGGGGGAGTTGGAGTTCCCCGCCGTGCGGCCCGTTTCCGGCGATGAGCCGCTCCTGCGCAACGTTAGTCTGAGCGAGGTGAGCGTGCTTAAGGCGGCGCGCATCAATCCGGGCAACTGGGCACGCGTGGTGGTGGATAGCGACGGCGCACCGCTGCTGGTGGCCGGTGAGCGTGACGGACGGCGGATTGTGGTGCTGGCCTTTGATCTACACCTCTCCGACCTGCCGCTGCAGGTGGCCTTCCCGCTGCTGCTCTCCAATATTGTGAGCTATCTCTCCCCCGGTAGCGGTGCGGAGGCGGCCCAACTTACGCCCGGTCAGCCGCTGGCGCTCCAGGTGGACCCGGCGATCACCGAGGTGCGCCTGACCCGCCCGGACGGTACACAGATCAGCTCAACCCGCAGCGACCAGATCACTATCCACAATGGGCAGGCGGTCTATGCCGACACCGATGCGCTCGGCGTCTATATGGTTGAGGAGTTCAAAGATGGCGACCTCCAGGCGCGCCATCGCTACGCCGTCAACCTGTTTGCCGCCAATGAGTCGCGGGTTGAGCCGGAAGAAGAGCTTGCCATCACCCAGACCAGCGGCCTACAGTCGGCCGCAACCGATGAGCGGGTAGGCCGCCAGGAGTTCTGGCGCTGGTTGGCAGCCCTGGCGCTGATTGTGCTGATCATCGAGTGGCTGGTCTACCAGCGTAACGGTATCGCCTACCTGCGCGACCGCCGGCGCAACCGGGGCCGGCGACGCAGCTCGCTGGGAACACGCTGATACGTATCTGCCTTCAGCATACTAACTCCCGCAGGTTTCCTCGGCAATCCAACCAGGATACTGTCGCGCCTGCGGGGGTTTTTGCGACTTTGACGTTACGCGGGAAGATTGAGAGGAGCCACACTTATGGCTGGTCTACGCCCGCGACACTACCTGTAATTGACACGACTTACGCGGTGGGTGTTCAAACCGGACGTTTGACCAGATGGAAGCCTGATTCGCCTGCGGCAGCATGGTATTTTTTTCATCTTTTTCACAAAAATTTTGCACTTTGTGCAAAATTTTTGTGAAAAAGTAAAGTTCCATTCCACCCTGCCGCAGGCGAAACTACCTTCCGGGTTAAGACCGCGTAACTCGTGTAATTGACCGCTGACCTTCGTCCTCCGTCGTTCGTCCTTCGTCCTTCCCTCATGCACCCTTCCACTTTTTCCGTTATAATATCTATATCCCCACAAATGACGATACCCGTCAGAATGGAACGACGAGGAGGTGGCATGAGCGTTTACAACCCCCTTGACCCGGATTTTGCCTTTACCATCGGCATCGAAGAAGAGTACCAAATTATTGACCCGGAGACTCGCGAGCTGCGTTCCTGCATCACCGAGATTCTCGACGATGGGCATGCGCTCCTGCGCGAACAGATCAAGGCCGAACTGCACCAGAGCATCGTGGAAGTCGGCACGAAACCCTGCCGCACCATCTCCGAGGCTCGCGCCGAGTTGCAACATCTGCGCGGCACCATTGCCGGACTGGCGAGCAAGAAGGGCATGCAGATTGCCGCCGCCGGAACGCATCCCTTCTCCTCCTGGATCGATCAGGAGATTACGCCGTTTGACCGCTACCGGGGACTGCTTGACGAGATGCAGGACATTGCCCGGCAACTGTTGATCTTTGGGATGCACTGCCATGTCGGCATGCCGAACTGCAATGTCACCATCGATATGATGAATATCGTGCGCTATCTCCTGCCGCATCTGCTGGCGATCTCTTCTTCGTCACCCTTCTGGATGGGACGCACGACCGGCTTTAAATCCTACCGCAGCGTAATGTTCAGTACCTTTCCGCGTACCGGCGTTCCACCCTCGTTCGTCTCAGCGACCGAGTTTGATAACTATGTCAGCTTACTGATCAATACCGGCTGTATTGACGATGGCAAGAAGATCTGGTGGGATCTGCGGCCGCACCCGGTTTTTAACACACTCGAGTTCCGCATCTGTGATGTGGCAACGCGGCTGGAAGAGTGCCTGGCGCTGGCGGCCTTTATGCAGGCCGTGGTGGTCAAATTCTACAAGCTCTTTGAACAGAATATGACTTTCCGCCCTTATCGCCGCGCACTCATCAACGAAAACAAGTGGCGCGCCCAGCGCTGGGGGCTGGATGGCAAACTGATCGACTTTGGCAAGCGCGCCGAGGTCGAGGCTAAAGCGCTGGTGCATGAAATGGTCGAACTGGTGGACGATGTTGTGGATGAGTTGGGCAGCCGCAAGGAGGTCGAGTATCTGCTGCATATCGCCGAGCATGGCAGCAGCGCCGACCGCCAACTGCGGGTCTTCCAGGAGACCAACGACCATCGCGCCATCGTTGATAACCTGGTTGCCGAGACGATGGAAGGCATTGAACTGTTACGCTCATGATCAGCTATTGGGGCGCTACGCCATCCGGGACAGCAACACCTGATCGTATGGTATACTACCGAGAAATTACACCTTCCCGCGCCGACAATTATGGTACCGGAGACAGGATGCACCCGGAGCACACGGTTTTGGATATAATAATGTAGTGGAGCGTACGATGGCGTTCGTGCCGGGCGGGATGGTTGCGTCTGTACTCCAGCGTCGCTGTACTGGTTAACACAGTCATCCGGTTGCATCATTTATTCTATTCATTGTGCAAGTTCGCGCTCCCGCGGCATTACAACCATTCACAGGATCTTTCGCACCCAATACGAGATATGACGATGATTGTCACAACAGCAATGCTGCTGAACTGGCTACGGCGCACGGCCGACTGCGTTCACACTCAGTGTGAGCTACTGACCGCTCTTGATGCGGCGATTGGTGATGCCGATCATGGGATCAACCTTGACCGGGGCTTTCAATCGGTTGTGCATTCCTTACCTACACTGGCAGATCACGACGCGGGGCATATTTTGAAAGCGACCGGGATGCGCCTGATTTCGACCGTTGGCGGCGCAAGCGGGCCGCTCTATGGCACGGCATTCCGGCGCGCCGGCATGACCCTGGAACAGCGGCAGACCGTCACAGCGGAGGAACTGCTGCCGGCCTTCCGCGCCTTTGTCCAGGGCATCAAGACCATGGGACAGGCAGAGCAGGGGCAAAAAACGATGCTTGATGCTCTGATACCGGCACTCGCAACCCTGGAAGCGGAGTTGACCGCCGGCACCGACCTGCCCGCAGCCCTGGAACAGGCGACCCTGGCTGCCAATGCCGGGGCAGAGGCGACTATTCCATTGGTTGCCCAGCGGGGCCGGGCTTCCTACCTGGGGGAGCGTTCTGCCGGGCATAAAGACCCGGGGGCTACGTCTGCGGCACTGATTGTATATACACTGGCCGAAACCATTGCGGAGGCAGCATGAAAGCAGAACATATCTTGACCGGCAGCGCTGCCACACCTGGCATTGCAATTGGTCCTGCCCTGCTCTACCATCTGCGCCCCGGCAAATCCGCGGGCGGGCACTCCCGGCAATCGGCTTCGGGTGACACGTCAGCTACGGCGACGATCTCACCACAGGCCGAGATTGAACGCCTCGACAAGGCCATCACGACCGCCGACACGGCCATGGCCGCAGCCGAGACCCGCCTGCGGGAGCTGGATCGGCTTGCGGCGGCCCAGGTCTTTAGTGCGCACCGGATGCTGCTGCGTAGCCCCGCCCTGCGTGAGCATACCCAGACGTTGATTGTCGAGATGGGCTATCGCGCAGCCGAGGCCATCGTTGAAGCGGGCGAGGAGCAGGCCGAACAGCTTTCCGGGTTGATCGCTCCGTATGTGAGCATGTTTATGGCGGATATACGCGGCGTGGTTGAACAGGTGCAGCGCATCCTGATTGGCGAAAGCTCCTTGGAAAATCAACTGACCCAACCGTCAATCGTTGTAGCGCAAGACCTGGGGCCGTTTGAGTTGATGCATATCCCCCAGGATCGGCTGCTGGGCCTGGCATTGATCGGCGGCGGTCCCACCGGACACTCAACTATCCTGACCCGCGCGCTGGGCGTGCCGACCGTCATTGGCCTGGGGCCGGCGGCCCTGGATTACCTGGCAGATGGCGTGATTATCGCCCTCGACGGCGATGCCGGGCAACTGATCGTCTCACCAACTGAAGAAACATTGGCGCAGATGCGGGCCGGCGCCGCAACCCAGGCCGAACAGCAGGCGGAACTGCGTGACCAGGGGCATCTTGCCGGCATAACGGCTGATGGGCAGCGGGTGACGCTGCTGGCGAATGTGGCCTCGCCCACCGAAGCCCGCGTTGCGCGTGAGTATGGTGCGGAGGGCGTCGGCTCCCTGCGCACGGAACTCTTATTTCTTGATCGGCCGGCGCTGCCCGACGAGGAAGAGCAGGTCGCGCTCTACAGCGCGGTTGCGGCGGAACTGCCCGGCCTGCCGATCGTCATCCGCACACTGGATCTCGGCGGCGACAAACAGTTGCCCACTTTTCCGCTGCCGAAAGAAGATAACCCATTCCTGGGTTGGCGCGGTATTCGCATCGGGTTGAGCCATCCGGAGGATCTGCTGCTGCCGCAACTGCGGGCAATGCTGCGGGCCGGCGCAACTGCCAATATTCGCATTGTCGTGCCAATGATTAGCTCCCTGGCCGAGTTCCGCCAGGTGCGCGCCTTCCTGGAGCAGGCGCATAGCCAGTTGCTCGCTGCGGGCATACCCTGTGCGCCCCGGCTTCAGCTTGGCGTGCTGATCGAAGTACCGGCGGCGGCAATTATCGCCGATGCGCTGGCCCAGGAAGCGGATTTCATCAGTATCGGCACCAATGATCTGGTGCAGTATGTGCTGGCCTGCGACCGTACCAGTCAGCGGGTTGCGAAGCTCTACCAACCGCTGGCCCCGGCTGTGCTGCGCCTGATTGCAATGATTATCGATGCGGCCCATCGCCACGGGCGACTGGTCTCGATCTGTGGTGAGATGGCCGGCGATCCGGCGCTGACGGCGCTGCTCATTGGCCTGGGCATTGATGAGTTGAGTTGCGCGCCGGCGGCCTTGCCACGCCTGCGAGCGGCTGTTCGGGCAACCGATGCCGCCGTCGCTCGCCAGCAGGCCCGGGCCGTGCTGGCTGTCGGCAGCCTGGACGAAGTTCGCGCTGTGTTGCGTACTGATGCGCCGCAGTAGCCGGTAGCACTGGCCTACCGGATGCGCCTGCAGTTGATTGTATGGCTCGCCAAAGCTCTACTTTTGCTTACCGTGTGTCCACCCAGAAAGAAGAAATTGTAACCGGGGAAAACCTTGACCCTCCTGCACAGGGCTGATAGTTATGCTACAATACGACAATTGGCGGGTCTGAAAGAAGAAGTGACACGTATACCCGAACGCCTCGGGCCCATGAACTATGCAAGGTGTCCTCGCTGTACTAAGGAAACCGTATGACTCAGACTCCACCCAATGGCACACAGACGGCCACCGTGTCGGCTCCCGATCTGACGGATTTGATCGCGACGGGACGACAACGGGGGTACGTTACACTCGATGAGTTGCTGCAGTTGGTGCCCGTACCCGAAGAAGCGTCGGAAACCATCGATGCAATCTATGCGGCCCTGGCTGAAGCCAGTATTCCGGTACACGACGCTCCCGAAGACGGATCTGATGAGGATACATCCTCGGGCGATGCGGATCTGCACGAAGAGCTGTCCGACGCGCTGCTGGGCGATAGCGTGCGCCTCTATCTACGCGAGATCGGCCAGGTGCCCCTCCTGACGACCGAGCAGGAGCAGAAACTGGCCCGCGCCATTGCCGCCGGGCAGGAAGCCGCACGCCAGTTGCCAACACTACCGGCCAACAGTCCGGAGCGCCTGCAACTACGCTCCCAGATTCTGACAGGCGATCACGCGCGCCAGCAGATGGCCGCCGCCAACCTGCGTCTGGTGGTCAGTATTGCCAAGCGCTACCGTGACCGCGGTTTACCGCTGCTCGATCTGATCCAAGAAGGTAGCCTGGGACTGCTACGCGCTATTGAGAAGTTCGATGTGAATAAGGGCTACAAGTTCAGCACCTACGCCACCTGGTGGATCAAACAGGCACTCAGCCGGGCACTGGCCGACCAGTCACGCCTGGTACGCCTGCCGGTTCACCTGGGTGAGACGCTGAACCGCATCCAGGCCGCGCGCCGCCAGTTGACGCAGGAGCACGGGCGTGACCCTACCGACAAGGAGTTGGCCGACAAGCTCGAAATGAGTGAGGAGAAGCTGCGGGAACTGCGCCGCACTGCGCAAGATCCGGTTTCTCTGGCAACACCCGTCGGTGAAGAGGCCGACAGCACGCTGGCGGACTTTATTCCCGACCCGCATGCGCTTGATGCCGATGATGCCGCCGCCAGTGGTATGCTGCGCTCGCAGATTGCCGCCGCGCTGGATCAGTTGACCGACCGGGAACGCAAGGTGCTGGAACTGCGGTATGGTCTGACTGATGGGCAGCCACGCACGCTGGAAGAGGTGGGCAAAGCCTTTGGTGTGACCCGCGAACGTGTGCGCCAGATCGAGGTTAAGGCGTTGCGTAAACTCCGCCATCCCCGGCTCGGGAAGTTGTTAAAAGATTACCTGGATCAGATTTAGTGGAACCCATCCTGACGCCCCGCCGGCAGCGCCTTGTCACGCAGGCCGATGAGCTTGCTGCGCGCTTTGCGCAACGCGTCGATGCCCACGAACGTGCCGGGACTTTTCCCCGCGAAAACTACGCCGATTTGCACGAAACCGGCTATCTGCGCTGGTTCGTGCCCCCGGCGTACGGCGGTGAGGGTGCGGACCTCTACGAGGTTGTGCTGGCCCAGGAACATCTTGCACGCGGCGACGGCGCAACCGCCATGGCGGTAGATATGACGATCCACCTGATTGGTCGCCTCACTACAACTGAGAGTTGGCCCCAGCCGGTTTTTGCCGCCGTCTGCCGCAGCATCGTCACCGCGGGTGCGTTGATCAATGCCGCCGCAACCGAACCGGAGATGGGCAGTCCTGCACGCGGCGGTCTCCCGGCCACCAGTGCCACTCCCACTAGCGGCGGTTGGCTGATTAACGGCCATAAGCTCTTCGTCAGTATGGCCCCGGTGCTGCGCTATTTTCTGGTCAGTGTGGCGCTCCCCCCCGGCCCGGACATGCCCGCAGGCGGGAAAGCCAATGCTATCGTGCAGGCTGATGCTGCCGGGTTGCGTCTGGAGGATACCTGGAGCGATGCGCTGAGTCTGCGTACCAGCGGTAGTTTTGATGTAATCCTCGAAAATGTCTTCGTCCCCGACGACTGGTTGGTAGAACGGCAGCCGGTCGGTAGCCCGCCCCCGTTCGATCCAACCGTTCAGATAACCTGGTTTGCGCTGTCACTCGCGGCGGTTTACCTGGGAATTGGGCAGGCGGCCTGTGATACTGCCTGTGCCTACGCCCGCGAACGTGTACCCAGTGCGCTGGGCCAGCCGATTGCCACTCTGCCCGGCATCCAGCGGCGGATCGGCGAGATCCAGGTGCCGCTGGTGGCCGCCCGTGCTTTGCTGCACCAGACTGCCCGGGCGTGGGTTGACTATCCCGACCGGCGCGGTGCGCTGGCTCCCCAGGTGGCGGCGGCGAAATACCTCTGCACCAATGCCGCAGTTGAGGCGACCGACCATGCGTTGCGGGTTGCCGGTGGGTTTGGCCTTACGCGCAAACTCCCGCTTGAACGCTTCTACCGCGATGTCCGCGCCGGCCTGACACATCCGCCGCAGGATGATATGGCGCTGGAACTGGTGGGGCGAACGGCGCTGGGAGGGTAAGGAACGTCGCCATGAAGTTTGGTCTCTGTCTCTCCGCGCAATACCTGCCGGGCGATGACCCGGCCGCCCGTTTCCGTGAACATATTTTGCAGGCGCGGGCCGCGCAGTCCGGTGGCTTTACCTCTTGATGAACTTCTGTGGGATCGTTTTATCATTGGCGATCCGGAGGACTGTGTACGGCAGATTGCCGACTATCAGCAGCAGTTGGGCGTGACGCATATGCTGCTGCGTCTGCAATGGCCTGGTATGCCACGGGCGCAGGTGTTTCGGGCAATTCACCTGTTGAGCCAGGCGGTACTGCCCCACTTCAAGGACTGCCGAAGTCTCCTCGGAATTTGACTTGTGCCGGATAGCCCTGGCTTCTATAATGCAGGCATACAAACTGAACGGGCTCCGGCATGTTGTCCGAAAGGAAGACGACGATGAAACAGGTGTATGCAACGCAAACCCCACCCGAAGCACATATGGTCAAGGGGTTCCTGGAGACCAATGGCATCCTGGCGATTGTCCAGGGGGACAACTTGGTTGGCTTGCATGGTGGTATTCCAATAACTCCGGCGACCAGTTCTACAGTCTGGGTTGCCGAGCGCGATTTTGACCAGGCATTAGCTCTGGTGGATGATTTCTTTCATGGAGAGGCCGCTGAGGGGGAACCCGGCGAGAACTGGTACTGCCCGGTCTGCGGTGAGGTGCTCGAAGCGCAGTTTACCGAGTGCTGGAATTGTGGCGCAAGCCGCTACACCCCAACCGATGAGCAGGTACCACCTGAGTCACAATTATAGTTGACATAATAGATGCGGGTGCGTGGTGGTACTTTATTTCTTTTTTCGCTTAAGATATGGAGGCACCACGTACGTGGTCTAACGCAAAATGCCGGGTGAAAGCACTGCTTTCGCCCGGCGTTCTCCGTATGTATTTGCTCATTCCTGGCCACAGTCGCATCCCGGTGCTGCACCGCCTGACCGGCATGTACATACAGATCAGCCGTCCCGCGATACGCTATGCTCGGCACGGAATGACGCGCAGATACACCATCACACGGATCTGATGGAATGTGTACTCGCCGTTTAGTAGTTCCCGGTTCCCGTAAGCTCCGCCGACGACATCAGGTCATCGGAGCGCAGCAGGCGGGCAAGCGCGGCGGCACGCTGTACAGCCTCACTAATATCTTTCAACTCCAACTCGGCCAGTGTCGGCTCGAAGTACATCGACGGATTGCGCTCTGTAGAGGCGGCAATCATCTCTTCCATTTCCCGGCGCGCATCCGACCAACTCTGAAGCCATGTATCCAGCGCTGGTGCGCCCTGGCGTGTCGCTTCACTCACTATCAGTACCTCCCTCTGGTATGTTCGCTACTTCAACCAGAATGCGTCAGGGCCAAACATCCCATACCCTTATCATACTATAGTTTTTACCCGATTGTCCATTATTTTCACGTAAGAATCCAGCAGATCCGGGATAAACCCCAGGTATGATTGAGCAACTGGTGCCGGCCCTATGCCAGGAGATCGAGCAACAGGATACACGGACAAACCAACTTACCGGGAACCTGCGGGAATGCCGGTTATGACGAGCGCTTCCGTTCCAGCAGCCGATGATCGTCGGAATGCCAGAAGAGGTCAAAGCCTTGCCGCTCCAGGTCACTTTTGCCCAGCGTAATCGCCAGTTCTTCGCCACGCGTCTGTCGATCGCGCAGTATCAATCCTACCAGGACACCACCGCTGAGCAGCATACCCAGGAAACTGACAAAGGCTACAATGCCAATCAGTGGGGATAACTCGCTAAAGACCAGACCGGCAATAACAACACTGAGCAGCGCCAGGGTCGCCAGACCCCACCGGAGAATATGCCCGTTATGGTAGCGGCCGATGCAATCCGAACATAGTGTCAGGCTGTGTGAACCAATCACCTCATAGAGTCGTCGTGTGTTATCTTGCGCATACCGCTCGCCCAGTTTTCCGTAATGGAATGTATAAGGGCTACCGGGAGCGATACACTTCTTGCCACATCCAGTCCGTTCTTTTCCGGCAGTTGTTGCCGGTTGATTAAACATGGTCCCACTTTCCGCTGTCATGGGATACCTCCTTACATATATGATATCTCACAGCAGGATTGGTGCCTCCCGTCACTTTTCCCTGCCATGATCTATCAGCAATAACACCTACCCGGGCTCATCCTCCGTCGAATATCACCTCCTCCGCGTACGACAGCGCCGGTTGCGCTGTGTGAACAGATATTCAGTTTGCAGAACAGTGCGCGTCAGGTAGCTTACGCCAGAGGCGCAGACGCGCAGAATCCATCGTCGGCGCAGATGCGCTACGATAACCAGAAAAATGCAATGATAATGCGTGGACGATGTTGCTCCAGGGCTACCAACAGTCAATCAGGGACGCGGGTAGTCGCGGAAGTGGCTCGGCGGGGAGTCACGTTGGCTATGGTTAGCTCCAGCACAACAGAGAACGATGCATGGTGTTTCCACCTGCCAGTGTCGAGTAGTTGCGGATGAAATATGAGTGAGGTATTCTACGGCAGAATGGACAGGGTGCTCAACCCCTATCGTTGCCTGGCACACAATGCTCAGTAACAATTATACCCTCCCTGATACAATGTTACCGGCAAATATTCCGAACCTGCGATAGTTTGATAAGAAACTTTTAACTAAGTATAGCACCCTTGTCAAGAGGGTGCGGGCGATGACAACTGCGCCAATATGTCGCCGGATGGCATTCCAGTGCCGGGTAAACACAAAAGTGTTGCTTGACACTATCCCGGCCTGGGTGTAAACTCATAGTTAATTCCGTGTGGGTCTCAAAATAAGGTAGTTAGAAGCCATGAGCGAATATGCTGCCCTGAATCAATCTCCCGTGGAGACCGCCGCATCCGCGCCGGATCAGGTGGTACCTCACGTACACGAAGCTCGCCCGCCCCGGCGCAACCGCCGCCTGGGACATCTCGGCGAGTGGTTGATCCTGTTGCTGGCAGTGCTGGCGCTGCTGGGGGCAACCGGTACGCTCTTCCTGGTCTTTGGTGAGCGTGATTATACCGGGCATATCTATCCCAACATCAGTGTGCGGGGGCTTGACCTGAGCAACTATAGTGCCGCCGCCGCCCGGACGCTGCTGGAACAGCAGCATGCCGACTTCCTGGCGAATCCGGTTGAACTGGTCTACGGCGAACAGCGCTGGCGGCCCAGTGCAGCCCAGGTTGGGATCGAACTGGACTTCGACAAAGCGCTGAATACTGCGCTAACTGCCGGCCGTACGGGGACACGTGCGGAGAATGTGAAGACCGTTGCTGCCATCTGGGAGCAGGGCATGGAGGTGCCGCTGCATGTGCGGATCGATCAGGCGGCAATGCAACGGTATCTGCTGATGGTTGCCCGCGAGATTGAGACGGCACCCCGCAATGCCGATATCCATCTGCAGGGGCCGGAGGTTGTCCTCACACCGGAGGAGATGGGCACGCAACTGCTGGTTGATGAGACACTGCACGAGATTACTGCGGCAATGCAGGCGCTGGAGCCGCAGCCGATTGCGTTACGCACGCGCACGCTGACCCCGGTTGTGCGTAACAGCGATATCGCCCCAGTCGCCGCCGATCTGGAGCATCTCCTCGATGGACCCCTGATGCTGACCGGCACGGCCGGCGAGTGTGCGCACACCTGCACCTGGACATGGACCCCGGAACAGATTGCCGGCTGGATCAGGCTGGAACGCACGATTGATGCCGATGGTCGCCCGGTTGTCACGCCGGTGCTTGAGCAGGAGAAGATGCACGCGGCTCTGGAACCGCTGACCGAGGTGCTGGGTGAGGATGGCACGCTACCCCGGTTGAACTGGAACAACGGTAATCTGGCGATTGCGCAACCGGGCATACCTGGCCTGGGCCTGAATGTTGCGCTGGCGGTGGAGCAGATGCAGACGGCGCTCGTCGAAGGGCCGCGTACTCTGGATCTGCCGCTGATGGGCATTCAGCCGCCGGTCAACGAAACCAATCTGCACACGCTGGGGATCACCAGCCTGGTCGGGTCAGGTACCAGTTCCTTTCGCGCATCCGCCGGCTATCGGATTACCAATATTCGTGCGGGGTCCAGCCATATGCATGGCCTGCTCATTCCGCCGGGGGCGGTCTTCTCGTTTAATAACAGCCTGGGTCCGGTTACGGGTAGCCGCGGCTTTGTGCCGGGTCTGGCAATTGTTAATGACCGCACGCAGAAGGAGTGGGGCGGTGGGCTCTGCCAGGTTTCAACGACGATGTATCGGGCGGCGTTCTGGGCCGGTCTGCCGATTGTGGAGCGGCATGAGCACTCCTTCCGCATTCCCTGGTATGAAGAACTGGGCGAGCCCCCTGGATTGGATGCCTCGATCTATACCGGGGCGCTAGATATGCGCTTCCTCAATGATACCGGCGGCTGGCTGCTGATCCAGGCCTGGGTTGATGTAAACCGCCAGCGGCTCTCATTTGCGCTGTATGGACCGCCGACCAATCGCACTGTGACTATGGGGCACAAGATTATTAGCCGGACGCCCCGGCCCACTAATGCGGTCTATGTCAATGATTCCACTCTGCCACGGGGCTACTTCCGGCAGACCGATTATGCACAGGGCGGTATGACTATTGAGACCTACCGGGTTGTGCGCCAGGGTGAACAGGTCTTGTGGCAGGATACGTTTACCACGAAGTTTAAGCCCTGGCCCAATATTTACATACGCGGTACGGGCTAACCGCCAATAGCGTCCGGAAAGATCAACCTTCCTGGGCGTTTTTTATATCTGCCGCTCCTGCAACGGTTCTGCAAAAAACTTTTGCAAGTTGACAGATCTTGCCAACTGGTTTATACTCTAAACTTGGAACTATCCTCCCTCCCAAATGCTTGCTGTGAGAAGCAGTTCCGGCTCTACCCTTCGCCAATCATTTGTGCATCGGCACTTGCTATCGGCATGCGTACACTGCGGCATAGATAGCCCGGTCGTGTGTCATGTTGAGCTCATGGTCTGTGTGCAGCAAAAAGCTGGGGCGAATCCTGTGTTCCCCTCAGCAGGGCGATCTTCTGTTTTGCCGATACCTTCCGCTCAACGTGGCATGCAGGTATACATTCACCACAGCTCTGTGCGTGTCTCTCTGCCTGTTCGTATTCTGCTGAATATTCAACTGCATCGTCATTCCTTCAAAGTAGACAGGGAGTGCTGTCACTTTTAGGCTGCAATTCGCTACGGTCTAGCGGGTGACACATTGAAGTGTAAGGAGAGCTACAGGATATGATCCGTTATCACACATGTGGTTATGCCATCTGGATGCAAAAAACCTGGGATGGCCTCAAACACTACCGCGCCTTTTACGATCCAATGACCAAACGGTATATCACCCACTGCCCCAAGTGCGAAGATTCGTTACGCAATACCGTTCTCTATACAAAAGCCCCCGATCCGCCGGAAACTGATATGAACTGGCTCTGGTCCCGGTTACGTGAAGAACTGGGCGAGGAACGCACCGCCGAGTTACGCATCGAACTCCGCGAACGGCAGCAGAACGGGTACGAGACGAATGGGCACAGTAGTAACAACAACAGTCAGTGAGCACCGGGCTCGCGTCAGTGGTCATTGACACAAGTTGCATGGTGCGGCCTGTTCCGGCACGGTGTCAGACCCAAAAGTCAGATTCGCCTGCGACAGACGAAATTCTCTTTCGGGTCAATGACTGCGTAACGCGTATCATTGACATGTCTTGCTTATGAACCAGGGTGCGCCCTGAGCAGCACTGGTTACAAATCGATTGGATCTAGACAACACTATCGAGCTACCCCAATGTCGGGGTAGTTCTTTTTTGATGCTGTATGTCGGCATACCGCTGAAATACCCTGAATTCTGTTATACTATTCATAATGCGTGGTTATGAACAGGACTTACGCGGTTGATATACAAACCGGACGTTTGACCAGATGGAAGCCGGCTTCGCCTGCGGCAGCAAGGTACTTGTTCGATCTTTTTGGAAAAAAGTGGCTCGGAGCGCCACTTTTTTCCAAAAAGGATGTCCGGTTCCACTCTGCCGGAGGCGAAATTCTCTTTCGGGTCAGTGACGGCGTAAGTCCTGTTCATAACAGGACTTACGCGGTTGATATACAAACCGGACGTTTGACCAGATGGAAGCCGGCTTCGCCTGCGGCAGCATGGTACTTCTTTTTTCTTTTTCACGAACATTTGGCTCCTTGAGCCAAGTGTTCGTGAAAAAGAATGGTCTGTTCCGCCCTGCCGGAGGCGAAATTACCTTCCAGGTCAGTGACGGCGTAAGTCCTGTTATTAACACGAGTTACGCGGTGGGCATGCAAACGGAACGGTATCTTCTCAATAATTACGGGCGGAGGTTGAAAAACGAAAACACAAATCCCATCAGAAAGCCATCGACGCTTGGCGGAATTTGCGTTTACCCTGGATTATTGAGAAGATACACGGAACGTTTGATCAGATAAAAGGCAGAGTCGCCTGGATGAACAGCCCGATTCGTCTCCAGCAGGGCGGAAGATTCCAGCTTTTTGCTAAAAATTTTGCACATTGTGCAAAATTTTTAGCAAAAAGCTACATAATGTACCATGCTGCCGCATGCGAAGCCGGCGTTCGGGTCCGGCACCAGGCCGGAATTGGTTACACCGCGTAAGTCGTGTTAATAACACAAGCTACGTAGTGAGCGAGTAAACTGGACAAACAGCACGCCCTGACGGTGTACGTGTCCCGGTTATGTCCTGCTGTCCGCGATGTGTCGGCCGGATCTACTGGCCCACATTTTGCATAATTTGCGCAAAGCAGCGCAGCAGTCAGAACTCTATGGAACGAGAAGGGATTAGCGGCATGAAGGCCAGAGAGATCATGACGTCCAACGTCATCAGTGTACGCGAAACAAGCTCTGTCGAGGACGCCGCCCGCCTGCTGGCACGCCACCATATCAGTGGTTTGCCCGTCGTTAATGAGAACGGTAGTCTGGTGGGGATGCTCACTGAGCATGACTTGATTTCAAAGGAGGGGCATCACGTTGGCGAGATTATGAGCCGGAATGTGATCAGTGTCAGCGTTGAAACCGATGTTGAGGAAGTAGCCCATCTGCTGACCATTCAACATATTCGGCGTGTTCCGGTACTGCATGGTGGTAAGATTGCCGGCATCCTCAGTCGCTCCGATCTGATCCGGCAGATTGCCATGCGCTGGGTATGCAGCGTCTGCGGCGAAATGGTCCGCAGCACCCAGGTTCCCGCGCAGTGCCCCCGCTGTCATGCAACCGAGGAAGCGTTTATCCACGAGGTTGAACCGCCAGGAATGTAAATGTACACGTGGGCAGTTTGCCATATGCAGCCCGGCTTCAGGGAACGGTGCGGTACGCCGGTTAACCGGAGCCAGGATGGCAACTGTCCTTTCTACGCGTAGCAGTCGCTATTGCTATGCTGTCTGGTTGACAACAAGGAGTAAGACATGAGCAAAGCAGCAGAAGAAGTCCAGGCCGTCGCTACCGACTACCAGCGTAATCTGGCAGACGAAAACGCCGATACCCTCCGGCACTACTACCATCAGATGCTGCTGGTGCGGCGCTTTGAGGAGCGGACCGGCGAGATGTATACCAAGGCTCGCATTGGCGGCTACTGTCACCTCAACCTGGGTGAGGAGGCGACGATTGTTGGCCTGATGTCTGCATTACAGCCCGATGACTATATTTTTACCAACTACCGTGAACATGGCTACATCGTGGCGCGGGGGGTTGCGCCCGGCCGGATAATGGCGGAACTCTTCGGGAAGGAGACCGGCGTCTCGCGTGGACGGGGTGGTTCGATGCACCTGTTTGATATCGACTCACACTTTATGGGCGGCTATGCGATTGTCGGCGGGCAAATTCCCCTTGCCACGGGCGTGGCCTTTGCCCTCAAATATCAGGAACGGCCCGGCGTGGTGATCTGCCAGATGGGTGATGCCACCACGAATATCGGCGCATGGCACGAGTCGCTCAATATTGCCAAACTGTATCAACTGCCGATCATCTACTTTGTTGTCAACAACGGGTATGGTATGGGCACTACCGTCGAGCGCGGTTCGGCCGAGCCGGACCTCTACAAGAAGGGCTGTGCCTTCCGCATCCATGGCGAGCGAGTTGAAGGGCGCGATCTGCTGGCCGTGCGCGATGTCACCCGCCGCCTGCGGGAGCGCGCCGAGCAGGAGCATGAACCGGCCATCCTGGAGGCCGTCAGTTACCGCTTCCGGGGTCACTCTGTGGTTGACCCGGCGCGCTACCGCTCCGAGGAAGAGGTGCGCGCGGGACGCGCTGATGATCCGCTCAAGCGCTATGCCACAGTGCTGCTTGAGGGTAGCCTGATCGATGAGGAGTGGCTCAAGCAAGTCGCCGATCAGGTCGATCAAGAGGTGCAGGAGGCGATTGATTTTGCCAACAACAGCCCCGATCCCAAGATCGAAGATCTTTTCACCTACATGTATGCGACCCCGGTTGCCAATACGCCCGGTGCATCGGATGCCATCGCTGCCGCAGAGCAGGCAGGAGGGAAGGGCTAATATGCCAGTAATTACCTATCGACAGGCGCTCAACGAGACACTGCGCGAAGAACTCCGGCGTGATGATAATGTCTTGCTGATGGGCGAAGAGATCGGCATCTTTGAGGGCTCGTACAAGGTAACGGCAGGCTTACTGCAGGAGTTTGGTGCCAAACGAGTGGTGGATACGCCTATCGCCGAGGAGGGCTTTGTAGGGTTGGCTGCCGGTGCGGCGATGCTCGGGCTGCGTCCCGTCGTCGAGATTATGACGATCAACTTTATCCTGCTGGCGATTGATCAGGTCGTCAATCATGCCGCCAAGATCCATTATATGTTTGGCGGTCAGGCGCGCGTGCCGATGGTTATTCGCACTCCCGGCGGCGGTGGGCAGCAGTTGGCCGCCACCCACTCGCAGAACTTCGAGGCCTGGTTTGCCTATGTGCCCGGTCTTAAAGTTGTCGCGCCCGCAACCCCCTACGATGCCAAGGGCATGCTGCGCAGCGCCATCCGGGACGATGATCCGGTTATTTTCCTGGAAAATCTGGCACTGTACAACACCCGGGGCGAAGTTCCGGATGATGCCGGCGACTACACCATCCCGATCGGCCTGGCCGATGTGAAGAAGGAAGGCACCGATCTAACGATCATCGCCTACTCGCGTATGACCGTGCTGGCGCTGGATATTGCGCGCCGTCTGGAGGATGAAGGCATCAACGCTGAGGTGGTTGATGTGCGTTCCCTGCGCCCGCTCGACAAAGAGACCATTGTTAACTCGGTGAAGAAGACCAACCGGGCGGTCATTGTTGAGGAAGACTGGCGCTCGTACGGGATCGGGGCCGAAATTGCCGCGACGATCCAGGAAGAGGCGTTTGATTACCTGGACGCGCCGATACGCCGGGTGGCCGGGATCGAGGTGCCTCTGCCATACGCCAAAGTGCTTGAGCGCGCCGCCCTGCCCAGTGCCCAACACCTGCTGGATGCCATTCACACCACCCTGGCAGGAACACGCGTCGAGCGGTAGTATTGTCCGAATGCGGGGAATGCTCCGGCGCGTTTATCCGCTTCAGAACTGAGCCCAACGAGGTGAGTAGCAAAGGAAAGATACAATGGCAGAAGTAACAATGCCCCGCCTCAGCGATACGATGGAGGAGGGGACGATTGGGCGCTGGCTTAAGCAGCCCGGCGACCAGGTTGAGAAGGGCGACATTCTGCTCGAAATTGAGACCGATAAAGCCACAATGGAGCTTGAGTCGTATGAAAGCGGCACGCTCCAGAAAATCCTGGTGCAGGAAGGGCAGACGGTGCCGATCGGTGAGCCGATTGCCATGATCGGCGAAGGCCCGGCGGAGGAAGCTGAACCACCCGCAGTCGGTCCTGCCCCCGAGTCGGCAGGGTTGGCCGGAACGCAGCAACCCGACGCGCCGCCCCGTTCCGGGACGCCAACCGAAGAAGGTGGATCGGCCGCAACCTCGCGCACCAGCAAGCCTGGTGGGGGGCTAGAAGCGCCACCCGGACCGGAGGTTGAGGCACGCGGCTACAACCGTGGCGCTGCCTCCCGGACGGTCACTGAGCCGCATGGCAATGGACGTACTGAGGAGCGGATCAAAGCCTCGCCCGTGGCCCGGCGTATTGCGGAGGAGGCCGGCATCGATCTGCGTCAGGTGCAGGGCACCGGTCCCGGTGGTCGGATTATTAAGGAGAATGTCGAGGAGTTCCAGCAGCGCAAGGGGCAGGCCCCGGCACCCGCGCCGCAGGCGGCCCAGCCGGCACCTGCGCCCGCAGCCCGATCGGCTCCGGCAGCCCAGCCCGCATCGGCCCAGGCTCCTGCGCCGGCCCAGGCACCCGCACCCGCACCGGCTCCCACACCCACAACCCAACCGGCGGGTGAAGTCTCTCCGATGAGCCGGATGCGCCGCGCCATCGCCCGCAAGATGACCGAGTCAAAGCCGGGGGTGCCGCACATCTACGTCACCAGCGAGATCGACATGAGCGAGGCGCTGAAGTGGCGCAAGCAACTGAACGACAGCGGTGTGGCTCCTGTCAAGATCTCGGTCAATGATATGATTGTCAAAGCAGCGGCGAAGGCGCTGCAGAAATTCCCGTCGATCAACAGCAGCTATGCGGTTGGCGATGATGGGCAGGCCGGGTTTGTGCAGCATGCGCAGATCAATGTCAGCGTCGCTATTGCGATTGACGAGGGGTTGGTGGCCCCATCCGTGACCGATGCGGATAAGAAGAGCCTGGGAACGATTGCTACTGAAGTCCGTGAATTGGCGGCCCGGGCGCGCGAGGGCAAGATCAAGCCGAACGAGCTTGAGGGCGGTACTTTTACCGTCTCTAACCTGGGGATGTATGATGTGGTTGAGTTCGGGATGATTATCACACCGCCACAGACCGGCGCAATCGCGGTCGGATCAGTGCGCCAGGTTCCCGTGGTGCGCGACGGCGGAATCGTGGTTGGTGAGGTGATGCATGTCAGCCTGAGCGTTGATCACCGGGTGGCCGACGGCGCAACCGCCGCGCAGTATCTGCAAGAGCTCAAACGACTTATGCAGTCGCCGATGAGTATGCTGCTATAATAGGGGTTGTAATACCAATCTGCCGTCAAACGTGCAAAAAAACCACGAAGGTCACAAAGAGCGTAAACAGTACACCTGATGGATACCCCGATCGTACCCACGATGCAGCCGTTCGTGTTCCTTCGTGTTCCTTCGTGTGC
>DAOTUI010000122.1:0-18454 GCA_034437035.1 Chloroflexaceae bacterium | reverse complement strand
ACTGCACCAGGTCTATCGCAATGCGCGCTACGAGCGGCAGATTGACTACCGCGCCGACCCGCCCCCGCCGGATCTCACCCCCGATGATGCCGCCTGGCTGGATGCACGGTTGCACGAGCGTGGGTTGCGAACTCTGCCGGCGGATGGATCGTCGGGAGCGTGAGCAGGGGCAGCGGTGGCAGGGTTGCGGGCCTGCCGCTGCGCATCCTTACGAGAACCGGGAACGTTTGCTCGAACCCAACAGCACAGAACGCTCGCACGCCGCCCCCGCGACCCTGACCGCATTACCCTGCGCAATCATATGTGCTACAATATGCATGAGAAGCCGCGTATCCTTGTCGAGGGCACCCGATGAAAATGGACATCCCGCTGAAACGGCTGACCGCGTTGCGCGCAACCGATCTGATCCCGCTACTGGGCTTGCCCGTTGCCGGCGTGCAGGCAGTCGCCATTCCCTTTATCAGGTTACAGGGGACAGGTTAGAGAGAACAGAGACGACCTGCCTGTCCCCTGTAACCTGTCCCCTGTAACCTCTCCTGAAGGAGAAACTTATGAGTTCTGATCTGATTGAGTACCTGACAAAGGATATTATCGCCGAGCAGGAAGCGAAATGGCAAACACGGATGGCCGAAACTGAAGCCCGCCTTGAAACCGAACGCGCGGCCCGCCTGCAAACCGAACGTGAGACCGTCGCTTCCATCTCTGTTTGCTTTCGTCTGATCAAACGCCTGGTTTGCCGGCACACCCCGTAACGCATGTTATGTCAGCATAGTCAGGATTTCATATGCTCTCATACCGATTTGTTGTCATAGCCACAGAGAACACAGAGAACACAGAGATGATAACATGGGAACGTGCCGCCACTGCGCCCGTTGCGTCCGTTTCCGTTGATTGCTGGTTTGATGGCAAACTGGTATAAACGGCAAATCTCACGCTGTTTTTCCCTTTTCCGGATGGGTCGGTGAGTGGTTGCGGCATCGGGCGCGCGTGGCAACCGGGCTACGCTGGGCATCCGGTGGTATATTTATTGGATTGGCTGTCCGTCTTGCGTTAGATGAGCGTTAAGATCAATAGAATACATTGAATCGGCACAACCGGAGAAATCCCATGCCAATATTTCGTACTACCGAGAAGCAGCGCTATGCCCGGATAAAAGCGCGCCTGTTCTCCGGGGCGGCGTGCCGTCCGGGGAACTACCGGGGTATGCCGCGTTCGTTCTGCCTGGCGGATGCGTGTGCGGCTGAGAATTTGCATGCGTCACTGCGCACTGCGGCGGTGCGCTACTTCCGCGACCGGGCGATCCACTGGCACGATGGGCGCGGGGCCAACGCGACCAGCGCCGACTTTGCCCTCCGCTTCCGCCGCTACGATGGGCGGATTGAACTGGTGCTGGGCGAGTGGAAATATACCGAGTTCTACAGCACGCGTCTCCGCCCAGCGGAAGCGCTCAACCCGACGCAACTGCGGGTCTACCGGGCGGCGTTTGCAGCATGACAGGCCCGGCAACCCGATCTGCCCGCCTATGAATCCTTCTTTGCGGAACCGTTCTACCAACTGATGCGCCTGATGCTACTGGCCCAGGCGATGGAAGCGGCGCGAACCGGCGATGGCGGGGAACTGTCGGCGGACATCGTCCGGGTGGTGCATATTGCGCCCGCCGCCAACCGGAACTTTGCCTTGAGCCTGACCTCTCCCGCCCTGGCGCGCTACGGCAAAACGGTCAGCAGCATCTGGAGCCGGATTGCGCCGGCGGAGCGCTTTCTGTCCATTGCCACCGAGAGCCTGCTGACCGTGATCGAGCAGGTTGCGCCGGAGCCGTTGCATCCCTGGCGGGATTATCTGTTGCAGCGGTATGGCTGGTGGCGGTAGCGGGAGGGGGAGGGACGCGCAGACGCGCGTCCCTCCCCGATCTACATCCAGGGCATCAGGGGAAGGGGCTGCGTGAGCGCTCCTGGGCAGCGCTGCCGGGGCGGGCTCCAAGTTCTACCTGGATGTCGCTCTGTGCCCCCTGCGCATTGATCACCGTCAGTGTCACCGTATCGCCCGGCTGCTTCTGCAACTCGAGATAAGAGATCAGATCATCGCCGGAGGTGACTTCCTGCCCATCGACAGCCGTCAGGATCACCTGCTCGCGCAGCCCGGCCCGCGCGGTGGGTCCATCGGGGTCATTCGGACTGATGGGAATGCCGGCTGCGGGCAACCCCTCCTGTTCGGCGATCAGCGTGGTAATCGGCTCGCCAATGCCAATGCCCAGGTAGGGATGCTCATAGCGGCCCTGTTCGATCAGGGCAGGTGTAACCCGCTTCACCAGGTTGATCGGGACGGCAAAGCCGATGCCCTGGCTCGCCTGGCTCCCGCCAAACTGGTTGGGAATGGTCGCAATCGCGGTATTGACGCCAATCACTTCGCCCTGTGCATTCAGCAGCGGCCCGCCCGAGTTGCCCGGGTTAATTGCGGCGTCCGTCTGCACAATCCCGCCGATAGAGAAGCCCGCCGGCGTCTCGGCCAGGGTACGCCCCAGCGCACTGATAATCCCGGTCGTCACCGTGCGATCCTGCCCCAGCGGGTTGCCAATCGCAATCGTAAGCTGACCGACCTGCAGCTCATCCGAGTCACCCAGCGGGACCGGCTCAACCCCGGGGGGCACCGCATCAACCTGGATCACGGCCAGGTCGCTATCGGGATCGGTGCCCACCACGCGGGCCTGGGTTTCAAACAGCCCGGTGAAGAGCACCCGCACCCGCGACTGGCCTTCGACCACATGGTTGTTGGTGACGATATGGCCCTGATCATCGATCAGGAAGCCCGATCCCAGGCCATTGCGCAGTTGAATCCGCACAACCGCCGGGGCAACCTGGTTAAACACCTCGGCGACAACCGCGCCATTGGCTCCCAGACCCGGTATCGGCGAAGGGGTGGGCGTAGCAGTTGGCGGCGGCACCGGACTCGGTTCAACCGGGACGGGCGTTGGCTGCTGCACCACCGGCTCACTGGAATCGTTGCCGAGGCTGCAGTTGGTCAGTGTCACCAGCAGGAGCAGCAGCAGGATAAGAGCACGGAAGCGGGTAGCAAATGTCATCACAGTGTTAACTCCGGGAATTGCAAGCGGTTGATGTCATGATGCGTGTAGCACCGGATGGGGAGCGTGTGTCACCCGATCGAAGCAGTGGGAGCAGTGCGTGCGGGTCGGGCAGTGCGCCCCCGAGTGCCGGCAGTAGCTCTTCTTAAGTTGACATAAGACGAAAATACCCTGTATATCCGACTATCACCATTATACTGCAATTCGCACGCTACTGCCGGATGTGCGACTGTTTTGTAACTGACGCTGGTATGGTATAGGTACGCTCATTTCTGCGATGGGGTAACTTCGGCTGTCTGCATTTATCACAGGCAATCAACCATGCCGGGGAGTGCCGGCACCGGCCGGGCCCTCTGAGCAGAACGAACAGCAACGGACTGCTGCCGGTTGGCGGCAGATGGTACGCGAACGCTGACGCAAAGCTGCGTCAATCAAGCGGGCAATCGATAACGTGGTAGGACGGTATAGGACGGCGGGAGAGCACCCGGCGCGCAGCCCTACCGGTATCGAAGAGGATACACGTATTAGGGAGGCAGAACATGCACGACCTCATTATTATTGGTGGCGGTGCGGCCGCACTGTCGGCCACCTCATCGGCCCTGGGTAAACATCTCAACGTGCTGGTTATCTATGAGCAGTTAGGGGGCAAGACCGGGAATCGGCTGACCCTGCGTTCCGAGGAAGACTACCTGGTCGGCCATATCCTGGTTCATCTGGCATTTCCGGAGGAGCAGCCGGTCGGCGAGGCGCAACTGGCGGGTGAAGAAACGGTCCATCTGTTTGAGCGCCAGGTCAAAACACGCTCCGGAGTAACACTCCGGGATCGCGCGGTACGCGTGACAAAGGTTGGGGACTATTTCCATGTTGAGACGGCGCGCAATGGGGTGAAGAAAGGCGCGGCAGTGGTGGTTGCCACGGGTGTCACCCCGCGCGGTCTGGAAGTGCCGGGGGCGCAGGAGTTCCTGGGGATGGGCATCGGCTACTCCCCCACGACGCATGCGATCCTGCTCGAGGGCAAAATCGCCGCCGTGATCGGGACATCGGAGCGGGCACTGCGCGGCGCGATTGAGCTATCGCGCTCGGCGCAGAAGGTCTTCTTGATTGAGCCCGAAGCGGTGCCGACAGGCGCACCGATGGTTGATGTACTGAAGCAGCGCCCCAACGTCGAGATCCTCGAAGGAGCCGGCGTCCGCGAAGTCCAGGGCGTGTCAACGATTGAACAGATTGTGGTGACACACAACGGGGGCACGCGCTCCCTGCATGTCGATGCTGCGTTTGTGGATATGGGCCTGCAGCCCAACAGTGAACTGGTGCAGGGCGTGGCCGAAATCGATCCGCATGGCTTTATTGTGATCGACCAGAAGAATGAAACCACGGTGCCCGGGCTCTTTGCTGCGGGTGATGTTACCACCGCCTTTGGCGAGCAGGTGCTGATTGCGATTGGCGAGGGCGCACGCGCCGGCCTGCGTGCCTACGACTACCTGCTGTCGCATCCGGCGGTCTACGAGCGGGCTCTGAAGAGCGGGTAGTGTCCGCTCAAGGAACGTTAAACGCTGCCTTTCCAAAACGGGAGCCGGTTCAGATGAACCGGCTCCCGTTTTGCCGTCGCCCGGCCAGAGTCCGGCGGTAGTACCATCGTTCGGGTTGTCACAGGCGTTACGCGGTCCTCTCAGTGTCAGGCGTTACGCGGTGGGAGTTTGGACCACGAAAGAACACGAAATGAGCGAACATCGCGAACCTGCCAATACTGACATGTATCCGGCGATCCTGCGTTTGGCGGGGGATATTGCCTCCGGCAAAGCGGAAGGTTCCATGCTTTTTCACAAAACATTTGCACAGCGTGCAAATGTTTTGTGAAAAAGATAGATCACGTACCACGCTGCCGCAGGCGAATCGGGTCGTTCATCCAGGCACATGCCTGATTTGAATGCCCATCGCGTACGTCGTGTCAAGTGCCGGCTTTTTGGGGTAGGGACGCGCTTCTGCGCGTCCGCGCTGCCGCAGGCGCAGCCGGCTTTCGGGGCGGTCAACAGACGGCAATAGGCTGTACCGCGTAAATCCTGATTATAAGAAGCGCAACTCTGGCACAATAGGGTTACTACAGAGTGGGACCAGTGTACTATTTATGATGTTTTGTGCAGTATGTTATAGTAAGTATACTTTGATAAACTGGTGGTTACTATTTCTGCGAAAGGAGGTGAACGTAATGCGGTGGCTATCTATGCTGCTCTGTGCCCTCTCAGAGATGATCCAGCGTAAATTGTGGCGTCTCCGGGCTTGCATTCTTGCCCGTAGCCCCGCGCAGGGTCTGGTCGAGTACGGTCTGATCCTGGTGCTGATCATGGTTGTGTGTGTGGCGATTCTTGGTGCTACCGGGCAAACGCTCAGTACTGTCTGGTATGATAAGATTATTCCGGCGTTTCCCTAACTGAACTTATTATTTTGTTGGCGTTACGCACGCAGAAGACACACGGGGGTTGCCTCGTGTGTTTTCTTGTTGGTTAGGGGGGCGCGGCACATCGCGCAGATCGTGCAGATGGCCGACATCGGGTGGAATGCAGTGTCTCGAAGATCCAGCGGTAGGGGCAAAGCGCCGTAACGGTACATTGGTCGGAATGGCCTCGGCATGCCGCCGGGCAGGTGGCGCGCTGGAAGGCATACCCAAAGCCGCCGCGCAGCAGCGCACCTTTGAACGGCGGCAGCGTGGTGTCCTCCAGGATGCGCAGGGTACCCCGGGCGCGCAGCAGGGGGGAGCGCCTCAGGCAGGGCAAATGGGGAGCCGGAGGACGCCGGTGCGTGCAGTCATGCTATTCCGCAATGCATCGCGGTGACAATGTATCCTGTACGATTGTCAGCCGGGCTGAAGCGTGCTACACTTAACGCCGTGTTCACCATTGTTCCCATGGAAGTTGCGTCTATATGGCGTTCCTACGGCTGTCGGACTATTGCTGTCTGTCAGTATAGCATGCGCATGGATATTTTACCAGTCATAGAATGCGACTTTAACTAGACTTTCATCTGATAAAACATGCTTCTCTAGTAGTTCTTAGTTCTCAGTTCTCGGTTCTTTCTCTATGCCACTGATCAGTAACTCAACCTATACTCCGCCGCCGCTCTTCCGGAATGGGCATCTGCAGACGCTCTACCCGGTCCTGTTTCGCCGAGTGCCGGGGATTGCTTACACCCGCGAGCGTATCAGCACGCCCGACGACGATTTCCTGGATCTCGACTGGGCGCGGGTTGGGGCTGACAGCCTGGTGATTGTGCTGCATGGGCTGGAGGGTAGTTCCCGCCGGCTGCATGTGCGCGGGATGGTGCGGGCGCTGAACCGGCGCGGTTGGGATGTGCTGGCGCTGAACCTGCGCGGTTGCAGCGGTGTGCCCAACCGGCGGGCGCGGGCCTACCATAGTGGTGCCACCGAAGATCTGCAGACTGTGGTGGCGTATGTGCCGGCGCAGGCGCATTATCGCCGGCTGGCACTGGTTGGTTTTAGTCTAGGGGGCAACCTGCTGCTGAAATATCTGGGGGAGCAGGGCGCGGCGCTGCCCGCGGCCATCGTGCGCGCGGTCGCTATCTCGGTGCCGTGTGATTTGACGGCGGCATCACACAAGCTGGCGCAGTGGCAGAATCAGATCTATATGCGCTACTTTCTCCACTCGCTGCGGGGCAAGCTCCGGCAGAAGCTGGATCTGCTCCAGCCACACGTTAACCCGGCCGACCTACGTCGGCTGCGCAGCTTCAAGGACTTTGATGATCTCTACACCGCGCCGTTCCACGGGTTTACCTGTGCTGAGGATTACTGGCGGCGTGCCGGTTGCCGGCCGTTTATCCCCGGTATCGCCATTCCGACGCTGCTGCTGAATGCCTGGGATGATCCCTTTCTCACGGGGGCATGTTTTCCGCTGGCGGAAGCGGAGCAGAGCACCTGCTTCTTTCTGGAGGCTCCCCGGCATGGCGGGCATGTGGGTTTTGTGCCGGCCGCTGGACAGGGCGAATACTGGCATGAACAGCGGGCGGGCGCGTTTCTGCAGATGTAGTAGAGAACGGAGGATAAAGTGATAGAGAACAACCGGTGAGCGCGTCGTAAATGCGGAGGCGGGCAGTATGGTTTTCCTACCGGACGGAAGTACATGCTACGGCTGTTCAACCTGCATGTCCCGCTCTGCGTTGACAGGCAGTGCGGATCAGCTCCGCCTCACGTTCCGGTGCAAGCGCGAGCGGGAGGTTGCGCCCGTGGAGCCACTGGCGCAGTGTGCTCACGGTGAGCGCGGGATCGGTGAGCGTCAGCCCGGCTGCCCGCGCCCGTTCATTACTCACGTCCATCAGACTGCTGCGCGGACCGCGTTCCGGTCGGAAGAGGGGCAGTTCCAGGAAGGTCAGGCCGGCGGCGCTGATGATGTCGGCGGGCACCCAGACGAGGTTCTGTGCCCCCAGGATGCGCATAAACGCGGCCCAGGTCAGGCGCGGTCCCGCCAGGTTAAAACTGCCGCTCAGATCGTTCTCGATCACCGTCCGCGTAAAGCGCGCGACGTCGCGGACATCAATCACCTGAACGTGATCGGAACCATCACCGGGGGCCAGCATCGCGCCGTTCTGCATGGCCTGTTGCACCCAGTAGGCGAGGCGACCACGCTGATCATGGGGCCCGACAACTACCTGGGGACGGAGCAGCGTACAGCGGTCGCCGTAGATCTGCTGGACAATGTTTTCGCAGGTGACTTTGAGTGGGCCATAGGTATCGCTGTTGACCTCGGTCACATCTTCGGCGGCCGGCGGCAGACGCGGGTGTGTCTCGTAGACGGGACGGTCTTCCGGGTCGCCATAGACGCTCACGGCGCTGATGAAGATGTAGCGCTGTACCAGGGTGCGTAAGCGTTCGGCGGCCGGCCGCACCTGACGCGGCGTGTAGCCGCTCACATCAACGCATACATCCCAGGCGCGGCCCGTCAAGGCATCCAGACCGGCGCTACCGGCATCGCGGTCCCCCCGTAGCCGCTCCACATGCGGTGGCAGGTCGTCCGGCGATTGGCCGCGATTCAGGAGGCTCACCCGGTGCCCGGCCGCCGGCAACTCCTGCACAATCTGCCGACCAATGAACTGGGTGCCGCCGAGGATTAATATATTCATACGCGCTGTCCTTGGGCGTACCCGGTTGTCTCCCGCGTTTTATCCTACAGCGGAGGGCACTATGGTAATCCTGCTTGTGGTCCATATTATAACAGGATCACGGGGATTTGCCCCTTGCCGCTACCATGCGGGAAATTCGTCCAACGCAACGCGCCGGAGGTGGATCACCTCCGGCGCAAACAACATATATAAAGACGTTGTTGTTGAAAGACGTTCGTTCTTACGCGACCAGTTCGCCCTCTTCGATCTCCTCGTGCAGGATGTTGCGCTGCACATCGGCAGCCGTAGCGACCTCGGCGACCTCGGCGGGAGCGGCCTGCGCCCGGCGGGCGGCGCGGCGGGCCTTATATTCCATCACTGCCATAACTTCATCCACCGGTGTCGAAGTAGCGGCGGCAGCCTGGGCCATGGTCAGGCGGTTGGTTGGATCGATACCATATTTGCGGAGAACCTGTCCGGCACCGGGAACACGGGCAGCGACCTGATCGACGTTCTTTCCTTCATAACCGTAGTTACGCATGATAATCTCCTCGTGTGTAATCACTTCAATTGTGTCCGCTACGCTCCAGCGATTGACACAGGTGACAGTCATAGTTGACTACCGGAGCGTCCAGTTGCACCGTTGCAACTGTTGTTACTCTTATGATACCATGAATTTTGTACAATTTCAACAAATGATCTGGTATAAGTATTGTACAAAAAGTACAAATCTCGCCGCGCGTCGGCTGGTTGCAGCTCGGAACGTTCTCGCATAGAATAGGCGTTGAGTTACTCCACCGCAGCCCCCCGCCATATCCGGTTGCCCGGCGCGCAGGTACGAGGAGGTAATCCGTGGATTTTCAGTTAACCGAAGACCAGCAACTGCTGCGGGATACCGTTCGGCAGTTTGTCGAGAATGAAGCCGCCGCCGGCGCGGCCGCGCGTGATGAACAGATGGAGTGGCCGACCGACCTGGTCCGCCATCTGGCGGAACTGGGTCTGTTGAGTGTGGCGGTTGGCGAGGAGTTTGGCGGGGCCGGGATGGACTATGTCTCCTATGCGCTTGTGATCGAGGAGTTGAGCCGCGTGGATGCTGCGCTCGGCGTGATTGCCTCCGTCAACAACTCGCTGGTCTGCTTCGGGCTGGAAGAGTTTGGCACCGAGGAGCAGCAGCGCGAGATCCTGGTACCGCTGGCGAGCGGGCAGGCGTTGGGCGCTTTCTCGCTCAGCGAGCCGGGAGCCGGGAGCGATGCCGCTTCCCTGAAGACTACTGCCGTGCGCGAGGGCGATAGCTATGTAATCAACGGCGTCAAGAACTGGGTCACGAATGGCGACCATGCCGATACGATTATCCTGATGGCGATGACTGACCCGGACAAGGGCCACCGGGGCATCTCGGCGTTCCTGGTGGATACGCACGCACCCGGGGTGAGCGTGATCAAGGTGGAGAATAAGCTGGGCATTCGCAGTGCGCACAGTTGCCGGATGGCCTACGATAACTACCGTCTGCCGGCCTGGCGGCGGCTGGGCGAGGAAGGACAGGGCTTCAAAATTGCGATGACCATCCTCAATGCCGGGCGGATCGGCATCGCGGCGCAGGCCGTCGGGATTGCCCAGGGTGCATACGAGGCGGCGCTCAACTATGCGCAGGTGCGCGAGCAGTTCGGCCGGCCGATTATCGCGTTTGAAGGCATCGGGTTTACCCTGGCGGATATGGCGACCCGGATCAAGGCGGCGCGGTTGCTGACCTACGCGGCGGCCTGGCGCAAGGATCAGGGGCTGGATTATATCAAAGATGCGGCGATGGCGAAGCTCTTTGCCTCCGAGACGGCGATGTGGGTGGCGACCAAGGGAGTGCAGGTGCATGGCTCCAACGGTTACAGCAAGGAGTATCCGGCCGAGCGTTTCTTCCGCGATGCCAAGATTACCGAGATCTACGAGGGTACCAGCGAGATCCAGCGGCTGGTGATTAGCCGCGAGATTACGAAAACCTGGCATTGCCGCTTCATGCCACTTCACAACAATGGTATAATATGTAACAGGATTTACGCGTCAGGTATTCAAACTGGATGTTTGCCTGGACCGAAACAGACGCGCCTGCGGCAGCATGGTACTCTTTTACCTCTTTCAGCCTGCCGGAGGCGAAGTGTGCCCGTTCGTAGAGCACCGCGTAACTCCTGTATGTAAGCAGTCTATAGCGTAGGAGTCTCGCATGGAACTCGAACGCCTCAATCGTCCCGGCGCGAAGCAGGTGCTTGCGCTGATTGGTCTTGGTGGTCTGCTCGCGTTTGCGTTTATCGTCGGAACGTGCGTCTTTATGTGGTAATCGGGATGCCAATCCCGCCATTCCGCCCGGAGTTTGCACCCCGAGACCCTGGAAGATCGCTCTGGGGTCTCGGCTGTGTTTACGGGGTATTCAGGAGGGAACCATGCTTGAAGAGTTGTCGGTACGCACGCCGAACCAGGAGTGCCTGGTTGAAATAACTGACCAGGTTGCGCAGGTTGTGCGCCGGCAGCAGGTTGAGTCGGGGATGGTGTTTCTGTATGTACCCCATACCACCTGCGGCATTACCATCCAGGAAAACGCCGACCCGGGTGTGCAGCACGATATGCTGATGGTGCTACGGCGGATTGTGCCCCGCAACGACCCGCAGTATCGGCATATTGAGGATAACTCGGCCTCACATCTGCAGGCCAGCATGATGGGCTTCTCCCACTTTGTCTTTGTGGAGCGGGGAGAATTGGTACTGGGACGCTGGCAGACGCTCTACCTGGCCGAGTTTGATGGACCGCGCACCCGGCGCGTGCTGGTTAAAGTTGTGCGTGATTAGGCCAGGGCATCCCCGGCTTCGATCATATTCTCCAGCCGTCGAAGCGCATCAATCTGCTTGCTGTCGGCATGCGGCTGCCCAACATGCAGCGGCTCCTGCTCCTCCCGCCCCAGGTAGTAGGTCATACTGTGCAGCACCGCAACCGGATCGATACTGCGGACCCACACCCCCTCGGGCACATGCAGAATAATCGGCGCATAGTTCAGGATTGCGCGCACGCCCGCCGCGACAAGCATATCCGTCACCTGCTGCGCGCGGGCAGCCGGGACGGCTACAATTGCCAGCCGGATACCATGTTCGCGCACAACGGCGGGAATATGCTCATCACTCTGAATGGTCAACCCGGCAACCTCCGCCCCAATCTTCTCCGCATCATTATCAAACAGTGCGACGATGTAGATCCCCTTGCTGCGAAACCCCTCGTAGCGCGCGATGGCCTGCCCCAGGTGCCCAACACCCACCAGTGCAACCGGCCATTCATGGGTCAATCCGAGGATGGTTTCAATATGATTGAGGAGCTTCTCCACATCGTACCCGATGCCCTGCTTGCCGAATTCGCCAAAATACGAGAGATCCTTGCGGATCTGGGCCGCTGTAACATTGATCCGCTCGCCTAACTCTTGCGAGGAAACGGAGTGGATTCCCTCCTGCAAAAGGTAGCGCAAACTGCGGGCATACAGCGGTAACCGACGAATAACAACGTCGGGTGGCAATACGTCTGGTCGTTCCACAACTGCCTCCTCCTCAGTGTGAGTGAACAAGTGAAGTAAAGTGAACATTCGAGACACTACGGGCTCAACATAGCATCTCTGGCGCGGTAAGTTAAGTAATGTAATTCACAATACCCCATTTTGTGAAGTGTAGCACTTTAGTAGTCAAACTGTCAAGCTTTTGGCAAAAAAGAAGTTGAAGATGTGTTATTTGTGCAGACACCGTTGCTGTTGTGAAGCGACTACTGGGGATTGATACCTGAAAAGCTATAAAAATGTATTTTACAAACAGATAGAGGAATAGGTTTTCTACTGAAAGATAATCCGGTTCAGGCAGCGACATGCAGCAAGTGCATTATGACACGACTTACGCGGTGCAGCCTCTTTCGGTCTGTTGACCGACACGAAAGCCGGGATTCGCCTGTGGCAGCATGGGGCTTTTTTCCTTCTTCCGCCCTGCCGGGTCAACCACTGCGTAACTTATGCATTATGAACGCTGTCCGCGTTCCGGCGGTTTGCGTCGCCCAAACCAGCCCGATCGCTCAACCTGGTGCGGTGGGGTATCGAAGGCGGCCTCACCGGGACGCTGACCGGGCTGCTGGTTGAGCCAGGCGTCGCGTGTCTGCCGGGCATGGGTGAAGCGGGCTGCGAGTTGTTCGGCCTCTGCCGCTTCCAGATGATCGCGCATTTCGAGCAGGAAGCTGATGGTCGCATTGATCCAGCGGGTCAGCGCGGCGCGATTGGTCAGGCAGATATCCCGGTACATAGTCGGATCGCCCGATGCCAGGCGGGAGGTATCGCGGAAGCCGCCGGCCGCCAGCGGGGCCATCTCGCGCCAGGCCGGGCTCTGACTTGTCGTCTCAACCAGGGCGGTTGCCAGCAGGAAGGGCAGATGGGAGATCCCGGCGACATAGGCGTCATGCTCGGCGGGGTCGATGTAGTAGGGTTTGGCTCCGACGGTCGTCACCAGCGCCTCAACCGCATCGATGGCCGTCTGAGGCACGTCGGTGGCGGGCGTGAGGCAGTAGATCGCATTGCGGAAGAGGTCGGGGTCGGCGGCCTGCGGGCCGGTCTGCTCCTTCCCGGCCATGGGATGCCCGCCCACAAAATGCACCGACGCCGGCAGCAGTTCGGTGGCCCAGGCACAAACCTCGGCCTTAGTGCCGGCGGTATCGGTGACGATGGCATGTGCCGGGAGCAGCGGCGCAAGCTGGCCCAGGATCGCGCGCACTGCCTGCACCGGGGTTGCGATAACCACCAGTTGCGTGCCCTGGAGCGCCTCTGTCAGGCTGCGCGCTGCCTGGTCGATTGCCAGGCGCCCACGCGCTGCACGCGTAGCTGACTGCTCCTGGTCATAGCCGACGATCTGCACCGGACCCAGGGCAGAGGTTTGCGCATCGGCCGTCCGCAGCGCCATGCCCAGCGATGTTCCGATCAGCCCCATGCCGATTATCGCAATCCGAATCATGTGCTTCCCGTTCTCCTCAGTCACCACCCAGATAGACCGCGCCCTCTTCCTCCTCAACCCGCGACAGGAAGAAGATCTCAGCGGTAATCAGGATCAACACCACCAGCAAGATGCTGACCCAGGTCATCACCCGCAACCCACCCAGGATCGCCATGCAGGCACAGAAGAGGCCAATCTCGTACGACTGACGGCGCGACCGGCGCACATCCATCCGACGGGCGCGCTGCCGGAAGATCTGCTGCCCCAGCGCATAGAGGAAGGGCCGGATAAGCGCGGCGCTGCTCCAGAAGAGCGCCAGGATCAGCAGAACATAGACCGGCAGATCGGGGAGGGAGAGCAGCCCGCCGGTGGGCGGCGGCACAAATGCCAGCGTATAGAGCAGCAGCGCAGTTCCGCCGACACCCTCCAGTGCGAGGCGGGGCAGCCGCATATGGCGCTGAATCGGCACAAAGGTCAGCAACCCGGCCGCCAGCACCAGCGTGTAGAAGAGCAGGCGCTGCGGGGCAAGCGGACTGACCTCGGCACGCAGGTCGGCCAGGAAGAGGAGCGTAAGCGCGCCTGCCCAGCAGAGGCCCGCCATGAGTGCCAGGCTGGTACTGAGCGTCACCCGCTGCGTAATTGACGAATGGGTATCGCTCCACTCGCGTATGCGACTGCTATTCACGGCGTTCCTCACTCTGCAACGGTGAGTCGGGCCACTCGCCGGCGCAGCAGATGATCGGCCAGAACCAGCGCCAGCATCGCCTCGGCGACCGGCACCAGCCGGGGCAGCACTGTCGGATCGTGGCGACCATGGATCTCAATTGAGGTTGGGGTGCCCTGCTGATCCACGGTCTGCTGCTTCTGGGCGATTGACGCGGGCGGCTTGGCGGCCAGGCGTACAATAATCTCCTCGCCGGTGCTGATCCCCCCCAGGATACCGCCATGGTGGTTGCTGCTGGTGCCGATGCGCCCATCGGGATGCTGCACAAACGGGTCGTTATTCTGCGAGCCCTGCATCTGCGCCACGCCAAAGCCCTCACCCATCTCAACGCCCTTGATCGCCGGGATGCTAAACATGGCCTTGCCAATATCGGCCTGGAGCTTATCAAAGACCGGCTCGCCCAACCCCGGCGGCACGCCCCGGGCGCGAACCTCAACAATGCCGCCGAGTGAGTCGCGCGCCCGGCGGGCGGCCTCGACCCGCTCAACCATCTGCGCGGCAACGGCTGCATCGGGGCAGCGCATAATGTTCCGCTCGATCTCGTCCTCGTCAATGACCTGAGCGCGCAGATCGCCCATCGCCAGCGTGTAGGCGAAAATGCGCACGCCGGCCGTTGCCAGCAGCAGCTTGGCAATCGCGCCCCCGGCAACCCGCCCAATCGTCTCGCGTGCGCTGCTACGCCCACCACCGCGCCAGTCGCGGAAGCCATACCTGGCATCCCAGGTATAATCGGCGTGACCGGGGCGGTAGCGATCCTTAATCGCCTCATAGTGCCCCGGCTTGGCATCGGTGTTAAAGACCAGCATGCTAATCGGCGTGCCGGTTGTGCGTCCCTCAAACAGACCGGAGAGGATCTGCACCTGGTCGCGCTCCTGGCGTGCGGAGGTAACGCGGCTCTGCCCGACGCGCCGCCGATCCAGTTCGTGCTGGATATCTTCTACGCTGACCGACAGACCGGCGGGGCAGCCATCAACGGTGCAGCCCACACCTGGCCCGTGCGACTCGCCCCAGGTCGTCAGGCGGAATGTATGACCAAAACTATTTCCCGGCATGGGTTGCGCTACTCTCCTGAACGCTGATGCGTTTACCCTGTCCCCTGCAACGGTAGACTTTTTCGCCAGAGCGCATTGGAATGCGGGTGGCTAGATCGGCATCGACCGCCGCTCTAGAAAAGCATTTCCCGCATAGGACGGACTGCAGACGCGCAGAAGCGCGTCCCTCCCACAAAAAGCCTACACCTGCGAGATTCCCTGTCCCCTGTCCTCTATCCCCTGTCCCCTAAAACTACCGTTTGCGGGCGGCCTGTTTCTCAACCAGTGACAGGCTCTCCTGGATCTTAATATCATTTGGCGTAATGGCGAGTGCCTCGCGCAGGGTCGCAATGGCCTGGTCAAACTGATTGAGTTGCGCATAAGCCAGCCCCAGGGCATGGCGATAGTTAGTATCGCGGGGGCGTCTCCTGGCTGCCCCTTCCCAGGCCTTCATCGCCATATACCACATGCCCCGATTCTTAAAGGCGACCCCGGCATTGTAGAGATCGGTATCCTCGTTTGCTTCGATTTCCGGTACCAGGCGCACTTTCGGCCCATAGAAATCGCGGTAACTCTTGAATGTGAGAAAAACATAGAGCGCCAGCGGGACAACGCCGCACACCAGGATGCCGACAATAAACCCGATCAGCGAGCCCGCCACTCCGGGGTCTTCCGAGGCTACCCCTACTGCGGCCACGCCTGTACCCAGGAGACTAAACCCAACCGCTGGTACCGCAGTGAGCAGGCTGAGAACCAGCAGGACACAATGCACAATATAAGCCCAGGGTCGGCGTTTCAGAAATCCGCGGCCAATAAAAATATAGAACACACCCAACAATAGCGTCAGCACACCGACCACGACGCCGATCGTCGCTCCCAGATCAAGTATCCCAGAAACCCCGGCCAGTTCCGGATTGGCCGTAAAGGTTTCTCTGGCCGAGTCGGTACGGATGGACACCGAGAGGTATATTGCAAACCCTATATAGAAGAGACCGCCCAGGACACTGGGTATGCCGGAGATGAACCAGAGTATCGCCAGAATCGTTGTGGCGATTGACCGCCGCTCGTTTGCCGCGCTCCGGGCCATCAAGTTATTCCGGCATCGGGGGCAACGTTCGTGGTGCAGTTCGGTTGCCGCGCCGCAGTAGGGGCAGGGTAACTCCGGTGGAGCGGACAGCGCGGGGGCCGCCGGTTCCGGTTCCGGGACGGGGTCTTTCGGGCGTATTGCCAGCGGTGTAGAGCCGTCGTAGCTCAACTGGCGGGTGGCCCCCGTTGCCGGCGTCTCCAGTTCCTGCTGTGCGCTGCTGTGCGCTTCCGGCGCGGCGGGTACCTCGACTGCCGGCGGGGGATGCTTCGCATCCAGCCAGGCCAACCCTTTTTGCGCATTCTGGTTGTTGGGGTTCAGATCCAGCACATTTTCCAGGCAGATGCGCTGATCCACCGGATCATCAACCACACTGGCAAGCCATAACCAGGCCATCTCGTTGCGCTCCTGTACCTCGATGACCTGCATCAAAATCCGGCGCGACTCCTCGCGCTTCCCCGCTTTGGCGGCGGCAATGCCCTGGCGCAATAGATTGTTTGTATCGGCCATGATTGCTGATCCTATCGCGTGATACCGGCTTTGCGCCAACTACTTACCAGCCACTCTTCGTACACCTGATTGTACACCGCAATCGTACTACGGGCAATGTGTCGCCAGTTGTAGTTATCGCACACCTCGTTCAGCGCGTTCACTACCCGTGCCTGCGACCAGTCGGGATGCTGTAGTGTATGCAAGATGCCCCAGGCCAGCGAACCGGCGCTGCCCGGATAGACGATAATGCCGGTCTCGTGGTGGCGTACGACCTCCATCAATCCGCCGGTCTGGGAAACCACCACCGGGCACTCGGCGGCAAAGGCTTCCAGCGCAACAATGCCGAAGGGCTCGTAGAGCGAGGGAAAAGCCGCGACATCGGCGACATGGTAGAGACAGTCCCGCTCTTCATCGGAGACAAAGCCCGGAAAGAGGACATGCTCTTGCAACCCGAGCCGTTCGGCCTGCGTGCGCAGTGAATTCAGGTAGGGGCCGGTGCCGGCAATCACCAGACGCGTGGGTGCCTGCGCCAGCACCTGATGCCAGGCATCCAGCAGCACCTGCAACCCCTTCTCATAGACAATGCGCCCGACATAGAACGCCAGTCGCTGCTCGTCGGCGACATAGCGCCGGCGAAAGGCCAGTCGCTCATCCGCATTGCGAAAGGGATTGGGCGGAACATAGACGCCATTCGGCACCGCGTCGATCTTGTCGGTCGGTGTGTGGAAATATTCGGTCATCTGCGCCGCCATAAATTGGGAACAGACAATCACCCGCCAGGCCTCGTAGGTCAGTTGCCACTCAATGTCGTGGACGCGCCGCGCATGATCGTCACTAAGCACCCCCTGACGGCGGCCGCGCTCAGTGGAGTGAACCGTTGCCACCATTGGAATGCGCCACTCCTGCTTGAGGGCAATGGCGGCACGGGTGGTCAGCCAGTCGTGGTTGTGAATCAGATCAAACCCACCGAACTGCTCGTACAGCGCCCGGCCCGCCTGCTCCAGCTCTCGATTGGTCTGCTCAACCTGAGAAATAAAGCCGTGACCATTTACGTAGGGCGGACGGGCCCGGAAAACCTGTGCGCCGGGAGCAACTATTTCGTGTTCAGCACCACCCCGCAGCCGGGGTGTGAGGACAACCACCTCAACCCCTTCCGCCGCAAGGACGGGCAGCAGGTCAGCAATATGTTTTCCCAGGCCGCCGATGAGATGGGGCGGATATTCCCATGTCAGCATCAAAACGCGCATGCAAGCCTCGTTACACCAGTTCCTGTCAGCAGTACGTACCAGGGTATATCGTTTACTGCTACGATGATACGCTACGCAAAGCAGTTGAGATTATAGCATCAGCCGGCATTAGGGACAAGAGCAGATGGCTGAAGATCTGTTCAGATTGAACTGATTCACACGAGTTACGCGGTGGGCGTTCAAATCAGACACATACGCTCACAACGGCCGTCTTCGCCTGCGGCAGCATGGTACTTTTTTCTTTTTCACAAAATTTTTGCACTATGTGCAAAAATTTTGTGAAAAAGAAAGGAAAATTCCGCCCTGCCGGAGGCGAATTTTCCTTCCGGGTTCGTAACCGCGTAACTCCTGTGATTCAGCCGTCAGCCGTCAGCCGTCAGTGGTCGGGTTTCAGGCGTTGGACGAAGGTTGCCGGCATGTGTTTGACGGAATGGGCGCATCGAGAATTCTCTCTTTCAGGTATCGGCAGTCAGTGGTCAGCACTCAACACTCAGCGGTCAGTGGTCAGCATTGTACCAAACTGAGAGCTAAAAAGCTCAAAGCTGAGAGCTGAATCTCACCGTTCGCTTATTTTCGGAACGAGTTCATAAAAATTCCCCACGAGCGGGTCAAAAACGGCCACATGGGAAGCATCTCGTCCCACATGGTGATGAAAATTGCAGAAATGTTTTACACGTTACGAAATCGTGTACACCAAAGTGGG
>DAOTUI010000121.1:0-26499 GCA_034437035.1 Chloroflexaceae bacterium | reverse complement strand
CCTGCGGCAGCATGGTACTTTTTTGTCTTATTCCGGAAAATTCGGCTCGGAGAGCCGAATTTTCCGGAATAAGAATGTTCCATTCCACCCTGCCGGAGGCGAATCGGGCCAGTTGTCCCGGCAGACGCCTGGGTTTGGAACCGACCGCGTAAGTCGTGTCATGTAACAAGAGTTACGCGGTGCTGCCTGTTCCATCCTGGTATCAGACCTGAACGCCAGAATCGCCTGCGGCAGCATGAGCATGGTACATTTTGATCTTTTTTCACGAAAAATTTGCATAAAGTGCAAATTTTTCGTGAAAAAAGATAGTTTCTTCCACCCTGCCGGAGGCGGAATGACCTGCCTGGTCAGGGACCGCGTAAGTTGTGTCAGGTAACAGGAGTTACGCAGTTGATATGCAAACCGGGCATTTAACCAGATAGAAGCTGGCTTCGCCTGCGGCAGCATGGTACTTTTGTATCTTTTTCACAAAAATCTGGCTCACAGAGCCAGATTTTTGTGAAAAAGGATGTTCAGTTCCACCCTGCCGGAGGCGATATCTGCTTCCAAACGAGTGACCGCGTAACTCCTGTTATGTAAAAATACCTGGCGTACCCATGCCACAAACTATTCCCCCTGGAATCCCATCAACTCAGTAATTCAAACAATATCCCCACAACTAGAAAATCCATCTGTCAGCCGGCACCAGACGTGCCACCGAATAGTATATAAGTCAGTCCACGCATTACACAGCCTGACATATCATCAGCACTCGTAGCTGATGACAGCATCAGGCGCAACCTCTGGTATAATGCGGCAATCGTACAAGGGAACAAAGTGTTGGGGTACTGGTCAGGAGCAACTCCGTTTCCTGTGCCTACCGAATAGCGCCAGGCAAGAACCTGACCGGCGCGGTGCGGTGGTTGCTCATAGTTCGGGGTGAAACACTATGTCAGAGCCAACAGGTACCATCTTTATCATGGATGATGACCTGGCCCTGCAAAAGGTCATTGAGTTTGCGTTGCGCAACGAAGGATATGAAGTCGTGCTCGCAAGCGATGGTCGAGATGGCATGCAAAAATTGGAGAGTTTATCGCCAGATCTGGTTCTCAGCGACATTATGATGCCCAACATGGATGGAGTCGAGGTCTTTGAACATATCCAGGAACGCCTCCAGGACGACGGCATTCCGATCATCATTATGACGGCCCTGAGTCGCAAACCCTGGTTCGCCGACCTGGAGGCGGAAGGCGCGGTCATTATCCACAAGCCCTTCGAGGTTGATTACCTGCTTGAGTTGATCAAGACGACCCTGAGTTAACGCTATCGTTATGCCAGTGTCGTGAACAGCGGCTGCAGTCGCTGATACGTCTGTTCAAGCGCCTCCGGAACCAGTTTGGTACCGCCAATAATCGGCATATAGTTGGTATCACCACTCCAGCGCGGGACGATGTGCATATGAATATGGGCATCGATCCCCGCGCCGGCTGTGCGCCCCAGATTCATGCCGATGTTGAACCCGTGTGGTTGGTACGCCTGACCGAGCAGCGTCGTCGCCTGCCGGGTCAGGGTAAAAAGCTCCTGGGCGCTTGCCTCGTCCATGCCCGGCAGATCGGCCGTATGCTCGTATGGAACCACCATCAGATGGCCGGTGTTGTAAGGATAGCGGTTCATCAACACGTAACAGGTATGCCCTCGGTAGAGCACCAGGTTATCCGGATCATGCGTCGGTTCAGCCTGGTGCAATCGGCACAACACACACGTATCCCCGGCCACATCATCACTGTCACTGCTCTTGATATAGGCCATCCGCCAGGGAGTGAACTTTATTTCCATAACACTATACCGTTCATCGTTATACCTCGCTGGTCATACTCCAGCGGAGATAGGCTTCGATAAACTCGTCCAGTTCGCCATCGAGGACGGTCTGCACATTACTGGTTTCGGTATCGGTGCGATGATCTTTCACCAGCGTCGAAGGATGCAGATAGTAGGTGCGCATCTGGCTGCCGAAATCGGCCTTGCGATACTCACCCCGCAGTCGCAACCGCTCTTCACGCTGGCGTTGTAACTCGCGTTCCAGCAACCGACCCCGCAACACACGCATCGCCGTTTCTTTATTCTGAATCTGCGAGCGCTCATTCTGACAACTCACAATAATTCCGGTCGGAATATGCGTAAGTCGCACGGCTGAGTCGGTTGTATTCACCCCCTGCCCCCCCCGACCACCGCTACGATAAACATCAATCCGTAGGTCGTCGGGGTTAATCACTACCTCGGGTGCCTCATCAACTTCGGGCATCACCTCGACCCGCGCAAACGAAGTCTGCCGGGTATGGGCCGAGTTGAAGGGCGATAGGCGGATCAAGCGGTGAACACCTGCCTCGGCCTTGGCATACCCATAGGCATACGGACCACGTACCTCCAGCGTTACGCTCTTGATCCCGGCTTCGTCACCCGGACTCTCATCGACCACCGTAACCTGGTAGTTATGCTTCTCGGCCCAGCGAATATACATGCGCAGCAACATCTCGGTCCAGTCCTGCGCATCGGTGCCACCCATACCGGCCTGAATAGAGAGAAAAGTATCGTGATCATCGTAGTTCCCGTTGAGCAGGAGGGCAAACTCCCGCCGATCGAGTTCCTGGCGTGCGGTGTTGAGGTCCACGCCGATTTCATCGCGGAATGTCTCATCCTCTTCGGCCACCGTCAACTCAATCAACTCGGCCAGGCTGGTCAGCCGCGCCTCCAGGTCGTTCCACTGCTCAACATCCTGTTTGAAGCGGGTCAGCCGCTGCATAATACGCTGCGCTTCGCCGGGGTTATTCCAGAGATCCGGATCAGCCGCGCGCTGCTCTAACAGGTCAACTTCTTGCTGCTTGGCAGCCAGGTCAAAGATGCCCCCGGATATCTTCAAACCGCGCGCGCAGAAGTTCCAATTCGCCGTATAAATCTTGCATCATCATATCCTCCATAACTCTGGTTATGCTTCGAAAAGGCATGGTACCACAGTTGTTCGAAAAAAGACAGGGTGTAGCCGGCAGGTAGCGAGAACAGAGAACAAAAGAACTCATACTGACCGGAGCTACGCAGTTGCCATACAAACCGGACGTTTCACCCGATGGATGCCCGATTCGCCTGCGGCAGCATGGTACGCTTAAGGATGTCCTGTTCCGCCCTGCCGGAGGCGCTATCCACTGCCAAAGGAGGGACTGCGTAACTTCTGATACTGATTTGTTGTCATAGCCACAGAGGACACAGAGGTTATAAACGGGAATGTGCCGCCTCTGCGTCTGTTGTGCCGGTTACGGCTGATTGCTGGTTTGACGGCAAATTGGTATCAGAACAAAGCGCACCTGGGGCCTCTATCGAACAGCCTGTTTGTTCTGTGTCCTGTGTTTGTCTGTTCTTTCTCCAGTAGCCACGCCGGCATCGTTCTGCCATACTTTGTTGAAAACCGACAACATAGGCCGCAAAATCTATGGTATAGCGTGCAAAAAGATTGACATTCTAGTATTCCGCGCTATAATGCGATAAAAAGACCCTGACGTATCAGAAAGCCCTGGAAAGGGACAGGATGTTCGCCGGCAGCATGCCAGGCTGTGTGCAGAATTCCACCAGTCGCAGGAATGAACCTCTTCTCTACCCCATTTCTCTGCTCAAAACATTATTCAGGGTGACATGCGCATGCCAGTGTCTACTTCAGACACAAATGTCCTGTGGTGAAAGGAGCATAAAGCACAATGTTGGTACGCTCTTCCATGAGATGGATTCAGGCGGGAGGAATCAGCCTGTTGTTGGGAGTCCTGTTCGGTTTGTTGCTTGCGCCGCTACACCTGCGTGCCAACCCTGTTCTGCAACACTTTCCTGATACCGGCCACACGCTGGATAACGCCCATGGCTTTTTGAACTACTGGCGCGAATATGCCGGTGAGCAAACGCTCGGCGCACCGATTACCGCAGTATTGGAAGAGGATGGACGGACGGTTCAATACTTTCAACGGGGACGGTTGGAACAGCATGTAGACCGTGAAGGCGCACCGGTACTGCGTGGTCGCGTCGGCGCAGAATATGCCGAAGCACTCTGGCGCACGTTTGCGGCTCCACCTCCACGCACTCCGCTTCCAGGTGAGCAGTTGTTTGAAGTAACCGGTCACACGTTGAATGAACCTTTCCTGAGTTTCTGGGATACGAATGGGGGTATGGAAATCTTTGGCTATCCCATCAGTGAGCCGGTATGGGAGTATGTCGGCGACGAGATGCTACGTGTCCAGTATTTTGAACGGGTCCGACTGGAGCAGCATCCCCTGGCAAGCGCTACAACTGATGAGATTCGCATAAGTTCCCTGGGACGTGAGTTGGCACGGCTGCGGGGATTGATTCCAGCAACTGGGGAACCGGATAGCGCAATTCCCGCGGAAGAACCCGTTGTTCCGGCAGAGGAACCAGTTGCTGCCGCCCCGTCACCTGCGCCGCAACCCGCTGCGCCGCAACCCGCCCCGGTCGCCCCTGCCCCGGCCGCACCCGCGCCGGCCGCACCCGCCCCGGCACCCGCGCCGGCCGCACCCGCCCCGGTTGTACAATCAACAGGCGGGTGGAAGCATATCGTGGTTAATATTAGCCATCAGTGGCTGTATGCCTACGAAGGTGATATTCTCGTGTTCGACGCGCCAATCACAACCGGGAAAGATGGTTTCAATACGCCGGCAGGAAACTTCGCGATCTATGCCAAAGTACCCGTGCAAACCATGAGCGGTACCCTCGGAGGAGAATATTATAACGTGCCAAATGTGCCACACGCGATGTATATCCATGGCGGTGTTGCCCTGCATGGCACCTACTGGCATAACCTGTTTGGGTCGGGAGTACGCGTCAGCCATGGCTGCATTAACCTGCCGCTGGGATCGGCGGCATGGCTCTACAACTGGGCACCCGTCGGAACACCCGTGCAGGTTACATACTAATTGGAGGCCGCTGGATATCCAGCGGCCTCCGGGCAATCAAACCTGTTTGTTACTTACACGAGTTACGCGGTGCAGTCTATTTTAGTCTGTTGACCGCCCCAAAAGCCGGATTCGCCTGCGGAAGCGTGGTGCGCTTTTTCTCTTTTTCATAAAAAATTTCACTTTGTGAGATTTTTTATGAAAAAGATCTGGTCTCTTCCGCCCAACCGGAGGCTGACATACCTTCCGGGTCAGGGACCGCGTAACTCCTGTTATTTACGTCTTACTCTCGGTTTCTTCTAAAGTCGTCAAAGAGCGATTTCAACGTCTCAGCATTTTCAGCATCGACGGATGCCGCGCTATGCTTCTCTACCGGGACGATTTCCTGAACAGCCTCTGCCAATACCGGCGCGTTATCACGGGATGTCTTCATCTGAAGCAGTGCGCCCGCAATCAACATCCCCGTCCCCAGCATCAACCAGAGCCAGATTAGTTCACCTTGATTGCCTGTGCCGGTGTTCGGCAAACGGCCGGGCACGCGGGCGACATCATTCGCCTGTGCCGCCGCCGCTTCCGGCACTGTCCGGGATGATTGGGCTTCCGGGGCTGCCTGAGCTGCCGGGGCTTCCGGGGCTGCCTCGGCTGCAGTATACCGCGCTGCTCCGGCTGCTACCGACTGATCCGGTGCCGGAAGCTCTGAGGCGTCCACTGGTGCAGCCGTTGGCGTCGGCGCAGGCGCACCGGCCGGAGTAAAGAAGAGATGAACTACAACATTGGCCGTCTGACCGACCAGTACAACCATTTGCGGTTCCTGCAGCGGCGTCCCCTCATCCGGGCTCAACCAGAGTTTCACCTTGTATGTACCGGGACGTAACCGGGTGCGCTCATAGTTTCCATTCGCATCGGTACGAACAATTACACCACCAACACTCACCTCAACGTCGGGAGCCGGCGCGCCGGTACTCTGATCAATAACTGTTCCCGTAATACGACCTGACGGCATAGGGGTTGGTGTCGGGTCATCACTTCCACCACCGCCGCCACCACCGCCACCACCAGGCAGCGGCTCAACCGGTGGACGTGGTGGTGGGTCTTGCTGCGAAGGCATCGCCGAGGCGCTTGTAGGCAACAGCCACATTCCCGCACCCCAGGCTATCAATAACGTTCCGCAGACGATGAGCATAATACTGGCTATATGTCGTCGCATTTCGAGCCTCCTTAACGGCTACCAACAGCGGACTACGTGTTTGAACGAATACCTGGAGCGGCAACGATGTGCCGCTCCAGGTATTTGATTGTGTTTACGGTCGCGGGCGTGGCGGGATCTCTGTGGGCAGATCATCGGCGAGCACTGACGGATTGCTACCCGACACGGTTACATTCAGGATGGATGCCAGGTTGTTGTCTTCATTGCTTTCGGCCACAGCGCCGGTTGATACACCCGGATTCCAGCTATCCACCTGGACATATAGTCGCTCTGTTCCGTTGACAAAGTAGCCGGGCCAGCGACTAAACGTACTTGCAATGGAGGTTGACTTCAGCGTGACGCTCTCGCCCGGTGCCAGGTCATCTTCCACCAACCAGACAATACCATAGTAACAGGGGGTACCTGTAAAGGCACCAGCGCGGCAGAGTTGGTCCCAACGCTGGTTGACCGTTGGTACCACCGGATTGGCATCAATATCCTCCGGGTTGATGTAAAAGTCTACCCAGAAGTCCTGGCTCATCGGTATGTTGCCCTGGTTTGTCACCTCCACAACAACCGTGACACTCTCACCTGCGCTAAAGCTGGTCTTGTTCGGTTCAAGCCTGAAATCACTGACCACCAGATCAACAGCCTGCGGTGGCGGCACACCGGGACCAATAATCAGCGGCAGGTAAACCTTGCCCTCAATTACATTGACGGTGACAGTGGCCGTATCGCACGCCGGCGGCGCGCCATTGTCACAGACCCTATATTCAAAGCTATCCCGTCCCAGGTAACCAGGATTCGGCGTGTAGTTGATTGCCTGACGATCACCACTGATCGCTACCGTCCCATTGGCGGGCTGTGTCACCGAGTCCACGGACAGGGTGTTACCATCCACATCCACATCGTTTGCCAGCACATTGACTGGACGGGTGGTGTTCTGAACAATGGTCAGTGTGTCATCGTTCGCTACGGGTGGGTCGTTGACTGAGTTGATAGTAATGGTGACGGTTGCGACACCAGATTCATTCGTACCATCACTGGCCCTATAGGTAAAGCTATCCGTACCGAAGAAGTCCGCATTCGGCGTGTAGGTGAACGAGCCATCGGGATTGAATGTCAGCGTGCCGTTGGTCGGGTCTGACAGCTTCTCGGCCGTCAGCGGATCACCATCCGCGTCAGTGTCATTCTCCAGCACACCCGGTGCGGCTACTGTCAGAACATTGTCCTCGTCCACTTCGTAAGCATCAGCATTGGCAACCGGCGTTTCATCATCGTCGATAATCGTCAACGTGAAGGTGATGTCAGTGCCAAGATTGATATTACTACCTTCCTGCGGACTGAGGGTCAGCACCAGCGTGCGATCCGGCTGATCGAGTTCGTTATTCAGGATCGTGATGTCGAAACTTGCGCTGGTATCGCCCGCATTGAAGGTAATCGATGCCGGTACGTTGAAGTCAACGCCTTCTTGCGCCGTAGTTCCCGTGCTGATGACCAGATCCAGGACCGGGCTATCACCCGCAATGATCGCCTGGTCAAGGTTGATGGTGACTGGAACTGTTGTATCTGCCTCTTCCACTGATGCGGTGGTTGAAGCAAAGTTGGCGGTTGGCCCGTCGTCGTCCTCGATCGTCAGGGTGTGACTGGTATTGCTACCCAGGACCGTTCCGACTGACGGGTTAAGCAGGTCAATGACCAACTCTCGATCAAGTTGGTAGATTGCGTTGTCTACAATATTGACCGTAATTGACTGCTCAACCACACCTGGTGCAAACGTTAATGGACTGGCGGTTGCGATTGTGTAATCCGTCGGATCAACCGCGGTGCTTGCCACGCTATCAATGGCGAATTCCACTGTTATGGGCTGGCTCGACTCGATAGTCAACCGTACATTAATCGTTGCCGTACCAGCACCCTCACCCACGCTGCTCGTCGCAACGTCAAATGTTATTTCCGGCGGGCCGTCATTATCGTCGATAATCAAGGTGTGACCAGCATTCGTCAGGCCGGCATTGACCGGGTTACTCAACTGGAAGAAGACCGTTTCTGAAGTCTCGTCGATCTCGTCTTCCAGAACCGTCACCGTAAAGGTTTTGGTCGTTTCACCCGGTGCAAAGATTAGCGTACCACCTGACACGGGGGCATAGTCCAGACCAGATGTTGCGGTTCCACCAGCGATTTCGTCATAATCTACGCGTACTTCACGGCCAGACTGAGCGTTCAGGGAGACCTCGATAGAGGTTGTACCGACTCCTTCAGTGACAGTGCTGTCACCCAGAGTAAAGCCCACATCCGGCGGCAGATCATCGTCAATGATGGTGAGTGTATGCGAGGCTGGTGCGCCGAGCGTTGCACCAGTTGGCGTACCCAGGCTCAACACAACTGTCTCGTCTTCTTCGTCAAGTGTATCATCATTGATACTGACCGTAATGGTCTTGGTCTGCTCCCCGGTGTTAAATATAACTGAGGAGGTTGCAGGAGTGTAGTCATCGGGACTGACGGCCGTGCCCGTGACCGAGAAGGGCACTGTTACCGAGTCACTGCCGATTACTTCTGCAGTCAGAGTTACGGTAACAACCGCTGTTCCGGCATTTTCATTCACTGAGGAAGTTGCCTGATTAAACTGCACGGTTGGCAGATCATCATTCAGAATAGTCGCCGTCGCCGTTGCTGTTCCGACTGTGGCTCCCGTCGCACCTGTCAGTGTCACCTCGAAGTCTTCATTCGGTTCATATATAGTGTCGCCGGTCACATTGATCGTAAGCGTGCCGGTTATCGCACCTGCCGGAATCGTCAGAAGACCACCTGTTACCGCAGTGTAGTCTGCGGCATCTGTGTCTACATCGGCTGTATCATAAGTGACGTCGATCGGCACTTCACTACCACCGACGACAGATACAGTGAAGACAAACGGTGTTGTGCCACTATCACCCTCGTTTGTTGGCGCGGGGGCACTGATATTCACTGTCGGCTCGGCGTCATCATTCAAAATCGTCGCCGTTGCCGTCGCCGTTCCAACTGTGGCTCCGGTGGCTCCTGTCAGTGTCACATCGAACGTCTCATCGTCCTCAAACACCGTATCGCCAAGCACATCAATTGTGATTGTGCCGGTACCTGTACCCGCCGGGATAGTCAACGTATCGCTGGTCACAGCGGTGAAATCATCCCCATCGGTTGTTCCGTCTGTCGTCTGATACGTGACGACAACATCAACTTCCGTGGATCCAACAACTGACACCGGGAAGTCAAACGGTGTTGTGCCACTATCACCCTCGTTCTGCGACGGTCCAGGCGTATCGATATCTACCGTCGGTGCAGTGTCATCATTCAAAATCGTCGCCGTTGCCGTCGCGGTTCCAACTGTGGCTCCGGTAGCTCCTGTCAGTGTCACATCGAACGTCTCATCGTCCTCAAACACCGTATCGCCAAGCACATCAATTGTGATTGTGTCGGTACCAGTGCCCGCAGGGATGGTTAATGTGCCACCTGTTACGGCGGTGAAGTCATCCCCATCGGTCGTTCCGTCCGCGGTGTCATAGGTCAGGTCAATCGCCAACTCAGTGCTACCAGACACCGTTACCGTGAAATCGAACGGTGTTGTGCCACTATCACCTTCGTTCGTCGGCGCGGGCGCACTGATACTAACTACCGGCGCGGTATCGTCATTCAGGATGGTGGCAGTGGACGTTGCTGTTCCAACTGTCGCACTACCGTCCGTATTGGCGATTGTCACCTCAAAGGTTTCATCTGGTTCAAATATCAGATCGCCATTCACTGGCACGGTGAAGGCTCCGGTGCTCGCCAGTGCCGGCAATACCAGCGGAGCACTTGTGATGGCGGTCAGGTCGGTAGCATCAGTGTCCACATCCGTCGTGCTATAGGTCAGGTTAATAGGCAACTCCGACGCGCCCGTCACATTAACCGTAAAGACGAAGTCCGTGGTCCCGCTATCACCTTCGTTCAAGGATGGACCAGGCGTGACAACATCTACTGTCGGGGCACTGTCATCGTTCTCGATCGTCGCAGTATCGGTTGCCGTCCCGATAGTGGCACTAGTGGCACTCGTCAATGTTACATCGAATGTCTCATCGTCCTCAAATATTGTGTCGCCGATTACATCAATCGTGATTGTACCGGTTGGATCACCCGCCGGAATGGTTAAGGTGCCGGTTGTCACTGCCGTGAAGTCATCGCCATCGGTGGTGCCATCTACGGTGTTGTAAACCAGATCGATAGGCAACGCTGTATCACCGACCACGTTTACGGTGAAATCGAATGGCGTCGCGGGCGATGTGCCCGTATTGCCTTCAGCAACTGTTCCCGGCCCGACGATGTTAACTGTCGGCGCAGTGTCATCATTCTCAATGGTCAGGGTAAACGGATCCGTCCCCAAATTGGCTTCCCCGGACGTCACTGGACCAAGCGTGAAGATGGCGGTTTCATCATTCTCGAAAATCGTATCAGCGATGACCGTGGCGATGTCAAGGTTCTGACTGGTACCGCCCGCTGCCGTGAATGTAACCGAGGCTTGCTGAGTAAAGTCGGCAGGTGATGCAGCGCCTTCGGTCGCGGTGCCGCCCGTCACATTAAGCTGGATCGTTACATCTGCACCCGGTACAATGTCCGACGTAAATGGGATGGTGACAGTACCGGCGGTATCTTCGGTAACGGTTATCGCCGATGTTCCGAAGGAGATTGTCGGCACATCGTCGTCAACAATTGTGAACGACACCGTTTCATCGACGGGCAGGTTGGCAATATTCGATACACCCGTCAGTTGCAACTCGAAATCTTCATCAAGCTCATCGATAGCGTCATCGAAAATAGCCAGGTTGAATGTAAAGTCCCCAACGGGTGTATTTGCCGGAATTATAATCGTTCCGGTGGAGGTTACAATATCTGTTGCCGGGTCCGCACCAGCACTGACTCCTGTCACAACATAATCAAATGTTACTGGCTGTGGGCTGATAACCGTACCAGTACCACCAGCAGGGGTCATACTGATAGTAAAAGGTACATTCCCTGCACTTTCATTGACCGGGGTTGGACCAGTAATGTTGTTGAAAGTTGGACTCTCATTGTCTTCAATAACCGAGGTGACCTCAATTGTGGCGAGATTGACTGGTGTCGAACCACCCACAAGAAGGTTACTCGCCCGCACTATAAAGTTCTCATTCGGCTCGTCATCCGAGTCATCTATAATGGGAACAAGGAAAGTCGTAACCGTCTGTCCTGCCGTAAACGTGATAACCTCGGTTGTCGACGTAAAGTCAACATCAGGAGTAGCAGGATCAGGCGTAGTTCCACCCTCGGTCGCAAGCGTTACCTGGACCGTATCTGATATGGGGTCGGAAAGACGGACCTCAAATACTGCCGAGCCGACACCTTCGGGAATATTAGCGGAAGGTACCAGTGCAAAAGTGACTTGAGCACCAGCGGCATAAATCGCGCTCCCAATACCGGCGGCCAGCATTAGCGTTGCTGCCAACAGGGTCAGCAGCAGGCGCGGACGGGTTTTGACCAGTTCTAGACTACTGGTCTTGAGTCTCTGGAGAGATAGTCGCGGAATGTTCATGCGATCCTCTTCCTGTTTGCAGAAAAACTACAACGAGTACAACGAGAAAAACAGTGTGACCACTGGAACGTCAATATCCAGGGATGGTGTGGTCAAACATCCCTGGTCGGTGTGATACGCCTTGCGGCGAAGGTGTCAGATATGCGGCGCTGAAGCGGGTTCACACCCCGGCATGCGCCACCAATCCGGCATCTTCCCATCGATCTCCTTTCCCTTCAGCCATATACGAAACATCCTGTGAGGATCGAGAATACGCAGAGAGATCAAAAGAGAGGAGCAGAACCGGCTCCGCCCCTCCAGGGATGCGACATACGCCGCTGCGCCTGGCCGACATTCGCTTACGCCTCAGTAGCTGTGTGTCATCAAAGGTACTGCTGCTGCGCCCTTGTGCGCATATCGCTATCGCCAGGAAGGGCAATCGTCTGTTCTGCCCAGGTTACGCGTATGACCGCATGAACATGTATGCGATTGAGCAAGCGGCAAGATACCCGGCGCACACGACGCCGGGACTTTTACCAAATTTTGCCCATACAAACCATACACGCTATGGCGAGAACATACAATACCTTTGGGGGTTGTTCTGATGAGACCATTGGTACTAGTGGCATGGATGACCTGTACGAGGAACATAGAGTCAGGCGCAACTGGTACATCTTCTATTTGTTTATTTTCACGGGAACCGACCGTGTAATGTGTGTACATTACCGGAGTTACTATACTGCAATGTCCAGGTGAGACGCGGATAGCACCGCGCTCCGACAGGATAACCGGGTGGTACCGGCTTTCAGGTGTAGACGTTTTCACTGGATCGCATTGGGATATGGGCGGTGGGTCCGGCACAGGCCGCCGCTCCAGCGCGACATTTCCTACATCGGGACGGGTTGCGGACGCGCAGAAGCGCGTCCCTATCACAAAAAGCCTACACCTGAAGGGTGGTACCGGGTGGTATCACCCCGTAAAGGCGAAGTAGCCCAGCACCAGCACCAGTACGGCCAGGAAGAGGGTGACACAGACAAAGGTGACCCGTTCCCAGTTGAGAAAGCGCCAGTCGGGGGGGATGATATTCTCAAAGCCATAGATCGAGAGACGGTAGAGCCCCGAGTCGCCCTGCTCCTCGTCAAAATGGCCCAGGTCAAAGACGACATCGGTGACGGGAATACAACTGATTGTCACTTCGCTCAGGACAATGCGGGTATGCGCGTTCGTTGCGGCCTGGGCTTCCTGCGTCAACTCCCGCAAGCCGGGTATCTGAAACCATTCGGGCCGACAGCCCTGATCCGTATCTTCCTGGTAGACGGCATGCGCCTCGCAGGTGTTCAGGAGCCACTGCTCATCCAGATCAGGCAGGTCATCATTGGCCTCCCAGGTGTAGGCTTTGCGTTCCCAGCGAAAGGCTTTGCGTTGCACCAGGCGGCCCAACCCATCGCAGCGTTCGCAGGTAAACCCACCGCGCCCTTCGCAGTCCGGGCAGGGGACCAGTACCCGCTCGGTCTGGGGTAAGACTGCCCGCGCAATCGCCACGCTACTACTGGTACTGGTCGTATCGGAGGACGACGTATCCGACTCGCCGTCCGCTGCCGCCGGATCAACCTTTTGATCGACCTTGCGGGTGATGGAAATGCGTTTCTTGCCTTTGCAGCGGGAACAGACAACCACGCCCTTCCCCTCACAAGTGCTGCAACCGACCACCCGGGCCGAACCGGGCAGGATGATCTGGCCGCCCGGTTCATCCTCGAAGCCCTGGATGGACGGCAACACGACCTGCCAGTGATCACGTTCCGGCTCCAGCGGAAATTCCCGCTCATCATAGTCGGGATCTTCCAGTTCGTGGGGCGGACTGCGGTACTCGTAGAGCACGCGCAGTTGGTAGAAGTAGACATTGCGGCTGCTGACTTTGTGGAAGTGGGCAATGCGCCCCAGATGCGCCTTCCGCAAGCGTCCATGCTGTGCCCATGCATCTAACAGGTTCGTCAGGACGGTACGCCGACATAGTTCGGCAGCGCGCGTGTGGGCCGCCGCAATCGGTGCGCCGATCAGATCCGGTCCCAGCACCGCTTCAACGGCGCTTGGCGCAACCCCGGTGGCCTGGTAGTGATAGTCATGTTCATCCTCTTCCGGGTCGGCATCGGGGGCAACCACCCGGGTGGTCGGTGACTGGTGCCGCTCGAAGATGCGTTCAAGCTCCTCGACGGCTGCCTGCGCGGTGGGAAAGCGCCGGGCCGGATCGTTCTCCAGCAGTGTCTGGATCACCCGGTCGAGATCGCCGGGAATATTGTTCACGCCCCGCTGCTTGAGCGGGATCGGCGGGGCAAACGTGCGGTCGGGCAGGCCCGGCGTATCGTCCCAGGGAATCTCACCGCTGAGCATTACATAGAGGATGACACCCAGACTAAAGAGATCGGAGAGATGCGTAACGGATGCGGCCGACTGGGACTGCTCCGGCGACCAGAAGCCGGGCGTCCCCATAATGGAAGAGGCAACGGTGATTGTCCCATGGGGGCCGCGAGCAATGCCAAAGTCGGTCAGGAGGGCCATGCCGGTTGCCTGATCAATTAACACATTGCCCGGTGACACATCGCGGTGGATAATGTTGAAGCTGTGGGCATAATCCAGCGCGGCGGCAATCTGCTTGAAAATCGCCAGTGCTGCGAGCGGTGGCAGGGAGTGCTCCCGCTCCAGTAGTTGCCGGAGTGAGCCACCATTAACATACTCCATGATTGTGCAGTGAAACGGCGAGTAGTAACCATGGTCGAGTACCTGTACAATATTGGGATGGCGTAACCGGCCGGCAAGATCGGCTTCACGCGTAAAGCGCTGGAGCGTTTCGCGGTCCTGCGCCATCAAGATCTTGATCGCCACTTGCCGATCTTCCAGGTAGGCGTGCCGGGCCAGCCAGACCTCGCTGGTTGCGCCGCGCCCGATCTCTTGTTTGAGGATATAATTACCAATCCGCTCGGGTAGCTTACTCATAGAATAGTAAATCTATCATATCCAGCAGAAGTCCAGGAGCTACATTACACGCGTTACGCGGTCCCTGACCTGAAAGGTATTTCAGCCTCCGGCAGGGTGGAAGAAACCCCAATCTTCTTTCAAAAAAATTCACGAAGTGAATTTTTTTGAAAGAAGAAGAAAAGGAGTACCATGCTGCCGCAGGCGAGTCTGCCATTCACCGGGTGAAACGCCCAGTTTGATGAATCATCGCGCAACTCGTGTGAATTATATCACTCCCCGTGCGGTGTTGTGCAGTTCTGAAAATGTAGTCCGTCGTCCGTACTCCGTCGTCTGTACAGGAGGAATTTTTGTTAGCTTGAGGCGCAGACAAAGAGACCCGGACATAGCACGTAGCACCATACCCGGGTCGCACACATTACAATCTCGCTACGTTACGACTTTGCGTAGCCGTGGGGATGGGCCTGGTGCCACTCCCAGGCGCTGCGAATGATATCTTCCAGTTCAGTGTAGCGCGGCTGCCAGCCCAGTTCGCGGCGGATGGTCTCCGAGGAGGCAATCAGGACGGCCGGGTCGCCGGGGCGCCGGGGGCCAACGACGTGGGGTATCGGATGGCCGGTCACACGGCGGGCGGTTTCAATCACCTCCAGCACGCTGAAGCCGGAGCCATTGCCCAGGTTGTACTTGCGGCTGCCTAACTGATCCAGCGCTTCCATTGCCAGAATATGCGCCTGGGCCAGATCAACCACATGGATATAATCCCGCACGCAGGTGCCGTCCGGCGTGTCATAATCATCGCCGAAGACGGTAATATGCCGGCGCTGACCGAGAGCGACCTGCAGCACAATCGGGATCAGGTGTGTTTCCGGGTCATGATCCTCACCCCGGCCAGGCGTATCGCCACAGGCGTTGAAGTAGCGCAGGCAGGCGTAGCGCAGGCCGTGAATGCGCGCAAACCAGTGCAGCAGGCGCTCTACAAAGAACTTGGACTCGCCGTAGGGTGAGCCGGGCACAATCCGCTCGTTTTCGTCAATCGGCATCCGTTCCGGATCATCAAACAGGTTTGCCGTTGAGGAGAGGATAAACCGGCCCACATCATGCGCGACGGCCTGTTCCAGCAGGTTGGCCGCATTGACCAGGTTATCGCGCAGGTACATCAGTGGTTGTTCCATGCTCTCGCCAACGAGGGTGTAGGAGGCAAAGTGCATAATGCCGTCGATCCCGCGATGTTCGGCAAAGAGGCGCTTCAGGGCTTCCTGGTCGGCCAGATCACCCTGCACAAAGGCCGCCGCCGGATGCACCGCATCGGCGTGGCCCTGGTAGAGATTATCAAACACAACCACATCGTGCCCTGCCTGTACCAGTTCTGCCGTGGTAATACTGCCAATGTAGCCGGCACCACCAGTTACCAGAATTTTCACTCAATACTCCTTGCTGGTTCTTATGTCTGAGGAGATGTTAACGCCAACATTCCGTATATGCGTGTCGCAATTACCGCAGGTAGCGCAAGACGCGGTACAAACGTAGACAATACTGTCAGGACTTACGCAGTTGACATGCAAACGGGACGTTTGACCGGATGAAAGCCCGCTTCGCCTGCGGCAGCGTGGTACGTTTTGATCTTGTTCACCACATTTTTGCACATTGTGCAAAAATGTGGTGAACAAGATTGGTTTCTTCCGCCCTGCCGGAGGCGACATGTCCTTTCAAGTTCGTGACCGCGTAACTCCTGTACCGTATGCAGGCGCATAATCAGGACACTGCTGGTTGTACCGTGTCTCTTTGACGTTTTCTTGTGAAAGGGACGCACCGCAGATAACAACTTATTCATCATCCATACTACGGATACCGGATAGGGTTGACCATCCTGCGGCATGCCCTGGAGCAGTGCGGGGACAATGCAGGGCGCAGTTCAGTATGATCAACGGCTGTCAAACTACTGCTGCTCGTCCACCGGGGACTCGTCCGCTGCTGCGTCTTCCGGCGGTTGGGGCTCGACAGGAGCGATCACATCACCTGGTGCCGGCGGGCCGGGCGACGTAGGCGCGGGTGCGGGTGCTGCGGGCGTAAAAACCGGCACAGTTGTCTCACCAATGGTATACATTGCCTGAATGTGGTTCCGACTGAGACAGGCAAACTCGCGCGCAACCGGCTGTCCACCATTGAGCGGGAAGATCTGCACGGCAGTGACCGACATAAAATCTTCGCTCATACGCTCCAGCGTTTCGCCCATCGACAGATCAGGTCGCTTGTAAAAATCTGCACGCAATGCAAAAGCCGGGGTAAAGAACATCATCGGCTGGGTATCCCGCCGGGCCGGTTCTTCGGTCTGAAAATCCGCCGGCGGTGGCGGCTCATCGAGCACGGCAACCAGCAGCGCACTGCTCCAATCGACCAGCAGTTGCGATACCCGTTTGATCTGCTGGGGATGGGTTGAGGGCGCGATAGTCGCATCATACAGGGTGATATACCGGTAGATGCCACTATTCAGCGCACCACTTACCCGCCGGTAGAGCGGCAGATCATAACTGCCACTGATAAGCAATCCATTTGTGTAAACTTCAATACGGAAGGTGTACATGGTCCGTAGTCCGTATGCTGTAGTCCGTATGCTGTAGTCCGTAGTCCGTAGCCTGTAAAGTTCACGTTTCACGCATCACGCATGACGTTTCACGCTCTACTCTGGTGTTGTAAATAATTTGTACCCAAAGCCGCGTTGGGTCACCAGGTAGCGTGGATTGGTCGGGACCGGTTCGATCCGTTGGCGCAAACGGTAGACGAGGGCGTCGATTGCATTATAATCAAAGACCTCGTAGTCCCAGACCGCCTGGGCAATCTCGTCCTTACTAATCACCTGCCCTTTGCGATTGTAGAGCAGTTCCAGCAGTTGAAACTCTTTCACTGTGAGGGGCGGGTCCAGCGGCTGCCCCTTGATATAGATCTCCTTCGAGCGGCTATCTACCCGCAACTCCTCACGTACGGCGCGCAACACTTCGGGCGGCAGAATCCCCTTGACGGTCGCCTCCGGATCCTGGAAGGTAATGATGGTATCGGCGATAATGACCTGATCCTGATTGTGCAGTTGCCGCGTACCCTGGATACGGTCGCCGTTGACAAATGTTCCATTCGTGCTATCCAGATCACGAATGTAAAACCCGCTCTCATCCCGTTCAAAGCGTGCATGGCGGCGTGATGCCAGCCGGTGATCAATGATCAGATCATTGGCACTATCGCGGCCCACGGTGAGTTCATCACGCTCCCACTCCAGTTCACGATAGTCACCTGTCTGACGCTTGATGGTCAACTTGGGGGCGGGGACAGGCTGCATATCGACGTCCTCCGAGCCATTGTCCGCTAGTGATAAAGCCATTGTACTACCATCTTGACAAAAAGAACCGGCGCATTTCAGTTACTCGCGTGCCGTATGGCAGCATGCGCGCACAAACCAGTAGCGTTGAATAAATGTGAGAACCATATTGACGAACGGTCATTGTTTTGAAACCCATCTCGCAATATGGTACAATCGCCGCAGTTATTATCGATTATACCATCAGGACGGTAAAAATACCATCGTACTTTTGCCCCATGTTGTCCCGGAGCAGGAGTCATTATAATTCAGACGCAGGTATGATGACACCGAGGAGTGTTCCCAGCATGATAGGGTAGTGCCGGTCTAGCATGTTCCGCGTGTCACGCATGCTCCGCTTTGGAACAAGTAGCAGGAGACCCACGTTTGACCCAACTCATCGGAAAACAGCTTGGTCGCTATAAGATTCAGCAAGAAATAGGTCGCGGTGGTATGGCGCGGGTGTATCGGGGCCTGGATACGGTGCTCCAGCGCCCGGTTGCGCTCAAAGTGCTGGCGCCCCAACTGAGTATGGACCCGGAGTTTGCCCGGCGTTTCAACCGCGAGGCGGTTATTGCTGCGAACCTGCACCACCCGGCTATTGTGACCATCTATGATATTGATGAGTATAATGTGGAGAATCAGTTCCGGTTGCACTATATCGCCATGGAGTTCATCCAGGGGCGCTCGTTGCATGCTATTCTGGACGACCGTGACGCGTTGGGATTGGGATACGCGGTCAGCATCCTGGAACCGCTGGGCCGCGCCCTGGATTATGCCCACAGCCGGGGGGCGGTGCATCGTGATGTCAAACCGCACAATGTGTTGATCGATGCCGATGGCCGCGTGCTGCTGGCCGATTTTGGGATTGCTCAACCACCTGACGCGGATACCGAACGGCTGACGCGTACGGGTGTTTTTATGGGAACGCCCGAGTATATTTCGCCGGAACAGGCCGAAGCGCGCCGCGTAGACGGCCGCAGTGATCTCTATTCCCTCGGCGTGGTCGCCTACGAGATTATCACTGGGCGGGTGCCCTTCTCCGGGGCAACGCCGCAACTGATTATCGCCCATTCGCAGACGCCGCCTCCCCGTCCCAGTCGGATTGCGCCCCATCTCCCACCGGAACTGGATGCGGTGCTGATGCAGGCGCTGGCAAAAGATCCCGATGAACGCTTCCGCAATGGAGCTACGCTGGTTGAGGCTTTGCGGAATGTGGTGCAGCATCACGGTATTCCGCCGGCTTCCAACCAGCAAATTGCCGCGCTGGTACGCCCGCAGGACTCGGCGGGTCAGCCGACGATCTCGCTGGGGAAAGGGCAGACACCGGTGGCATCGTTACCCATTCCACCGCAACAACCGGCAGCAGCATCCGCGCCCGCATCGATTCCCCGACAGCGACCGCCGGCGCGAACAGCGAATAGCCGGCCGGTACCGCCGCCGATGCCCCCGGCCCAGCCACCCGCTCCCCCGTCGCAACCACCCGCGCCGCCTCCCGGCACCGGCAGTGCGGGTTACCCGTCGCGTAGCCCACGCCAGAGCCGCTTCTCGCCCAACCAGGTTGCTGTGGCAGTTGTGCTGGCCCTGCTTGGGCTGGCGTTGCTGGCGCTGTTTGTACGGGGCAGCAATGGTGACACGGGGATAGATGTCGCGCCAACTGTGCCGCTACCAGCGGTCGAGACAGAAACAACGGAGCCGGCGGTACCGACGGACGCTCCGCCACCGGCCACGACCGAGGTGCCGAGTGCTACCTCCGCGCCGCCCACTGAGGCACCCTCGCCGATACCGCCTTCGCCGATACCGCCCTCGCCGGTACCGCCTTCGCCCGTGCCGCCTTCGCCCGTGCCGCCGACGGAAACGGCCACCCCGGAGCCGCCAACCGCAACACTGGAGCCACCGACAGCGACACCGGTGCTACCCACGGTGACGCCAATCCTGGAATTGCCGACAACCGCACCGCCGGAGTATCCGCCGCCGGGAACAGCGATCACCAATACCCAACCAACCGTTGCGGTCTCAACCACCGGCACACCGGCAGGAGTTGAGGCCACACCAGTGCCGACCGCAACCGCGCCGCCGCAGGTAGTTGCAACGCCAACCGCAACTGCACTGCTACCAGCGGAACCTTCCCCAACGGCAATTCTGCAGATGGAGCCTGACCCGACAGATACCGATACCGCAGAACCGGCCGATCTCCTCGCCGGGCCATCCGCTACTTCTACTTCGGAAACGCTCCCCCCATCCCCATCCCCATTGCCATCGGCCACCCCCGCAGCAGCGCCATCGGCTACCGCAACGGTTGAACCGGCGTAGGAGCAACGGTGGACCAGATCTGCACAGTCAATCACACAAGTTACGCGGTCACGGACCCGAAAGCGTATTTTGCCTCCGGCAGGGCGGAAGATTCCGATCTTTTTCACGAAATTGTGGCTCTCCGAGCCACAATTTCGTGAAAAAGGATAAAACAGTACCATGCTGCCGCAGGCGCATCGGGCGTTTGGGTCCGGCACGCGGCTGGAACGGTCCACACCGCGTAACTCCTGTCAATCGGTCAATCTACAGGACGTACGCAGTTCTCCATCTGGAGATGTATTTCGCCTCCGGCAGGGCGGAACAGACCACCGTTTTCCCGAAATTTTTGCATGTTATGCAAAAATTTCGGGAAAAAGATACTAGCGTCCCTTGCTGCCGCAGGCGCATCGGGCTTCCATCGGGTGAAACGCCCGGTTTGCCCGTCCACCGCGTACGTCCTGGATCTAGAACCAGGATCAGGCAGAATAAAAAATCCGCCTGCGGATTTTACATTCGCAGGCGGATTTCTATGACAAAATGGATGCCGACGCCCTACCCGAAGCGTCCGCTAATATACTGCTCGGTGCGCTCGTCTTTGGGATTCTGGAAGAGATCCTCCGTGGGACCATACTCTATCAGCATACCGGCGCGATCTTCGTCCATCAGGAAGAAGGCGGTATTGTCTGAGGCACGGGTAGCCTGCTGCATATTGTGGGTGACGATCACAATGGTATACTCGCGGCGCAACTCAAACATCAACTCCTCGATTTTGAGGGTCGAGATCGGGTCAAGTGCCGAGGCGGGCTCGTCCATCAGGATGACCTCCGGTTCGACCGCCAGTGCCCGCGCAATGCAGAGACGCTGCTGCTGCCCACCGGAGAGCGACAGACCGCTCTCGTCAAGCTTATCTTTGACTTCGTCCCAGAGGGCCGCACCGCGCAACGAACGTTCCACCAGTTCGTCCATCTCGGCCTTTGAGCCTTTCCAGCCATTGATCTGGGGCCCAAAAGTGATATTATCATAGATCGACTTGGGGAAGGGATTGGGCTTCTGGAAGACCATGCCGATGCGGCGGCGCACCTCAACTGCATCAACATCAGGGTCATAGATATTTTTATCGTGAAAAACCACCTGGCCCTCAATCCGCGAGATCGGTATCAGGTCATTCATACGATTGAATGCGCGCAGCACCGTGCTCTTCCCACAGCCCGAGGGGCCAATGAGCGCCGTGATTTTCTGCGGCTCGATATTCAGGTTGACTTCCTTGACCGCACGAAATGAACCGTAATAGACATGCATATCGCGCGCTTCCAGAACATGTTTGCCGTTTTGTTGTTCAGTCATGACTATCCCATCTTCTTGCTAAAGCGGTTACGCAGCAGAATAGCCGTTGCATTCATACTTAGGAGCACAACCAGCAGAATAATAATTCCCGCTGCGGCAATATCCCGGTACTGATCCTGTGGTCGTGACGTCCAGTTATAAATTACGATTGGCAGTGCCGTAAAGCTGGAGAAGGGCCCATCCGGATTATTCGGCAGGAACGTCGCCGCCCCGACCACGATCAGGGGGGCCGTCTCACCCAGAGCGCGGGACATTGCCAGGATTGTACCGGTGAGGATACCCGGAATAGCATTGGGCAACACATGGTTCCAGATCGTCTGCCACTGGGTCGCTCCCAGACCATAGCTGGCCTGACGCAGCGAGCTCGGTACTGCCCGGATCGCCTCCTGCCCGCTGATGATAATAATCGGCAGGATCAGCAGTGCCAACGTAATCCCGGCCGATATGATAGTGCGACCATTGGGCGACTCAACATTGGCACCGGTAAGAAATGCGCCGCTGGTTAGCGGTGCCAGCACGCGCACAAAGACGGCAAGCCCCAGAATACCGTAGATAATCGAAGGCACCCCCGCCAGGTTATTAATATTGGTCTGGATAATGCGATTGAGCCAGTTATCACCGGCATACTCTTCCAGATAGAGTGATGCTCCGATGCCGAGCGGAACTGCTACCACGAAGGTAACCAGAATAATCCAGAGCGAACCCAGAAGTGCCGTACGTATACCCGAATCGGCGGGTATACTCGACATTGATTCGGTCAGGAACTCCCAGTTAACCCAGGAATGAAAGCGCAACTCGGCCCGCTCATACTCCTCGGTGATGGTCTGCTGAATCTCGCCCCGGTTGAACAGCACCATATGGAGGGGCCAGCTCTCGACGACTTCGATGTTGAGAATTTCCTCTTCAATAATCTCGCGCAGTTCGTTGGAACTGCGTTCGGCCAACGGCCCGTCCCGCTCCAGACTACGTATGACGCGGTCGTTGACATTGGCCTCAATCACATCGATCAGTTGTGGTTTCGACAGTTCTTCAATGGGACGACCATCGGCAATCGTCGCGGGATCGATCTGCGGCTGCACCGCAATCACGCCAAACACCTCGTCAATGATTGTCAGAAGCAGGATCACCAGGACGATAATCCCAAATACCGTGGCCGCCGCGAAAATACTATGCCAGATCTTACCGATCGTTCGCCGCGTGGCAACATTTTGCTGAAGCTCTGCGCCTTCGGGCAGGCGGCCCTCAGCGCGCTCCGGCTTCCCACTAACTTCGGCTGTCATTCGTACACCTCCCGAAAGCGCCGGACGATCCGCTGACTGATAATGTTGAGTGTCAGGGTCATGACAAATAGTAGCAGACCAATCGCAAAGATACTATTGTAGTCCGGCGTGTTATAGCTCACGTCACCACTACTGATACGAACAATATAGCCGGTCATTGTCTCGGCGGCCTCAAAGGGATTAAAGGTAAAGGACGGGCCGGCTCCGGCAGCCAGCGCGACAATCATCGTCTCGCCAACGGCCCGCGAAATACCGATAATAAACGCGGCAACTACCCCGGAGAGCGCCCCCGGTACCACCACTCTGGTTGCGGTTTCAAAACGGGTCGCCCCCAGTCCATAGGATGCCTCACGCAGTGAGCGCGGCACAGAACTAAGCGCGTCTTCGCTCAGCGAGGCAATCAGCGGAATAATCAGAATACCGACAACAATACCGGCTGAAGCCATATTATAGATCTGTACCGTACCGGAACCAAAGACATTCCGCAACAGCGGTGTGACAAACGTAAGGGCAAAGTAACCATAGACTACTGTTGGAATACCGGCCAGCACCTCAAGCGTCGGCTTGAGGATCCGGCGCGCGCGCCCAGTCGCATATTCACTCAGATAAACCGCCGAAGCCAGGCCCAGCGGAATTGCCACCAGCATGGCAATAGATGAGACAATCAATGTTGAATTTACCAGTGGCAGTACACCAAACTCACCGATGGTCGGCTGCCATGTTGTCGTGGTAAGAAACTCCATGAATGTTACTTCATCATTCTTGAAAAAGAGAAACGACTCCTCGATCAGCACAACGGCGATACCAATCGTTGTGAAGATCGAGACGATCCCACACACAAACAGAAAGCCCTGGATAGCACTCTCCCCCCAGCGCCGCTGTTTACTCAGGTCGATGGGTCGGGTCGTGCCGGTTGCCGGGATAGCGCGTCCCTCCGCACCTACCCGTACCTGATCTGCCATCATTTCCTCCACGTTCTACGATATTATGTTACTAACGGCACCTGTTACGATACCACAAGTTGTTACAAGTAAATCATGCCACGGAGAACAAGAAGCCAAACAATACAGAGAGAAGAACACCTGTTGCATTTTTATGGCAAAGTTGCTTCTCTTCTTGGTTCTGGGTCTCCTTGTTCTTTCCAGATACCTGCCTTGATAAACTTTAGCATGTTTAATCCGGACATCACTGCTCTGGAGTCCCGGCTTCAGTCGGTCCAGGCTTTCGCAGCAATACGCCGCAGTCCCGGCAGGCATCCACCGGTTAAAGCCGGGATTCCCGGTCATTGCATATCCGGACTATTTTTAAAATTCATCAAGCCGGAAATTATTTGTACAATATAATGATATATGCAAACAATAAAACAAACGCAAACAAATTAAGCTTAGAAAAGCGAACTCATAACCTGCTACATTCTTGTTATCTCTATCTTGTCTTCGGATACGTCTGCGCTATTCGCACGGTATGGGGAGAGGATTGCCTCTCCCCATAGTTGCTCTATCCCTATAATTCCGCTGACGGCTTCACTCAATATCACGACTTACGCGGTCGGTTCTAAACCAGGTGTTCACCTGGAAGAACGGCCCGATTCGCCTCCGGCAGGGCGGTATCTGACACCTTTTTGATAAGAATTTTGCACTCTGTGCGAAATTCTTATCAAAAAGGTAAAATAAGTACCATGCTGCCGCAGGCGAAACCAGCGTTTGGGTCTGATACCAGGCCCAAACAAACGGCACTGCGTAAGTCCTGTCAATATGACGTGTCATCCGCTTTCATCGATCACTGGCCGGTCGCTTCGAGGAACTCACGCTTCTCCTCGTTAATACTCGCCTCGGCAATCGGGAAGTAGCCGACCGCGCGGACCTCGTCCTGGACATTCGTCAGCACATAGTTGAGGAACCCGGCGACCTGCGGCTTCTCCTGCATAATCTGCGGGGTCGAGTACATAAACAGCGGGCGCGACAGCGGGTAGTCGCCACTCTCGGCACTCTCGGCGGACGGCTCGATGCCATTGAGCGACAGCGCCTTCAGATCGCCCTGGTTCTCGTCGAAGTAAGCATAGCCAAAGTAGCCGATGCCATAGGGGCTGCCGATCACGCCCTGGGCCAGGATGTTGTCGTCCTCGCTGAGTTGCAGGTTGGCGGCCTGGAGCAGCGGCTCATCGTTCCCGTCCAGCACCTCCTCGACAAAGTAGTCGAACGTCCCGCTGTCGGTACCGGGGCTGAAGCGCTGGATTGGCTCCTCCGGCCACTCCGCGCGCACATCCGCCCAGGTCTCAGCGGTGGTGAAGAGCTGCTCCAGTTCCTCCAGCGTCACATCCTCGACAAAGTCATTGTCCTGGCTGACCGTCACCGCAAGCGCGTCAATCCCGACATAGAACTCCACCGGGTCACGCCCATTTTCCTGGCAGGCCTGGACCTCTTCTTCCTTAATGGGGCGGCTGGCGTTGGAGATATCGGTCTCGGCATTCACACAGAAGCGCTCGAACCCGGCCCCGGAGCCGATACTGGCGACCGAAATCTCGCCCCCGAAGCCCTCGTTGTTGAAGAGCTCGGCCATGCGCTCGGACAGCGGGAAGACCGTCGAACTGCCGGCGACAACAATCTCGCCTTCCAGATTGGCCGGATCGACCGGGGGCAGCTCGACGGCTTCACCCTCGGGCTCCTCCATCATCTCTTCTTCCGTCGGAGTAGGCTCCTCCATCATCTCTTCTTCCGTCGGAGTAGGCTCTTCCATGGCCGCCTCTGCCTCTGTAGGCGTTGCTTCTTCTGTTGTTCCACCGCCACCACAGGCGGCAATCAAGGGTACGAGGAGCGCGAGCAACAAGAGTAACGCTGCATGGCGTTTTGCGATGGTCATCGGATCATCTCTCCTTAGTTTCAGTTAGAGTACAACCACTCGGCTTACGAACACGGTAAGTCAACCCTTTGGTGCGAAGGATCACCCCCCTTATAACGCACACATAGCCATGGCCTGATCTGCCATGGCTATGGCGATAAGTTGAGGCATAGTTGTGGAATGTAGTGATGCACATATCTTATCCTTAGTTTGTTAAGTACATCCCAAGTTAATGTTAAGTCTGTGTTAAAAATACTGTTTCTGGTTTAACCCGGGCTACTAGTCTCGATCTGTTCCTGAGCATACGCTGATGGTCGGTTCTGCCCATTTTGACGCGGCAATGGTATACTGATACCGGATATTGCCGGCACACGTTCAGTGACAGGGGTTACGCAGTCGGTTCCAAACCAGGCGTCTGCCGGGACAACTGGCCCGATGCGCCTCCGGCAGGGTGGAATGGAACATTCTTTATTCTTTTTCCGGAACATGTGGCTCGGAGCGCCACATGTTCCGGAAAAAGACAAAAACGTACCATGCTGCCGCAGGCGAAATACGCCGTTATCGAGAGCAAACGGCCCGTTTGAACGCGCACCGCGTAACTCTTGTCAGTGACACGAGTTACGTGGTCACTGACCTGGCAGAGCATTTCGCCTCCGGCAGGGCGGAAGATCCTATGCTTTTTCACAAAAATGTTGCACAAAGTGCAACATTTTTGTGAAAAAGATAAACCAGTACCACGCTGCCGCAGGCGAATCGGGCCGTTC
>DAOTUI010000120.1:0-125517 GCA_034437035.1 Chloroflexaceae bacterium | reverse complement strand
TGCGGACCATGCAGGGTGACTGCGCGGCATTTGGCGAGTGGGCCGCGCTGCAGCAGCTTGGCGCGGCGGATGGGCTGCTCCCGTTTGGCGATGTGCTGGCGGCGGGGATGCTGCTGCCGGGGCGTAAATTTCGAACGCCAGTGATTGGCGGAACGAGACCACCTCACAATGGACGCGGATTGCTTTCATCGGGACCAAACAGACCCAGGTTTGCCAATTCCAATCGTCCTGCTCCTGGTGAGAGCACTCCAACTGGTGGGCTCAGAGGTCATACACGCAAGCATGCGGGTGAAGGAGATGTGATACCCGAAACAGCCCAGGATTACTATAAACAGGCTGTTGCAAACATCAATCACGGGCAGGAGTTTACCTACTGGCGGAATGGGCATAAACGATCGGCATATGTCACGAAAATAGGTGAAGATGAATATTTCTTCACAGCAACAACGCCCTCGCGAAAAACCATTTTTACCCATTTCGTGATTGATCGACGGGGTCTGAGGAAAATGGGCATAACCGTGAGGGAGTAACATGAAGAACGTTCAGCAACACGCACAGATCACGATTCGGCAGCTTCGGGAGGCATTGCAAGAGCGAACCATCAATCGCTATTACTGTGTCGGACTGTTCGGCGATCTCCTGGAAGCCGAAGAAGCCCATATCATCAATGCTGAGTGGCGTCAGCATATCGATGTGACGCATGTTGAAAACATTGTGCTGATGAACAGTGATTGGATTGCGCAACGCTGGGATAAGCAATTCCGGCAACTCAGGAGGATATTGGAATATGGCGGACATCTCCTCTATGAGGAGGCGATGCTGGTGTTAAGTTTGCGCTCAGGGCTTCAATCAGTGGCACGATTTCTCCCGACGGCGTGTGCGACCAGGCTGAAAGAAGTGGATGCATATCTGGCTGAGAGCCTCGAACAAAATGCACAGATGTACAATGAATGCCGAAGAAAGGAGACAATTGGTATAGAAAAATTCATACCAAAATACTGGTGGTGGCGCGGCTCATATAGGACCACAGCATAGCGTGGCACTGCTTGTGCCCTATCCCTGAAGGGAGACCTGGTAGTGAACCAGGCTGTACCTTATGAACTGGTATAGCCACGGAGTGGACGGTTGGATTGGCGGGGTGGCGTCAACCTACGCCTACGACCGCGTAGGCCGGCGGGACACGCTGACGCGGGCCAATGGCGCGGTGACAAACTACACCTGCGACGGGGCCGACCGGCTGACGGCGCTGCAGACCCGGGTGGGCAACACGACCACCAGTCGCTTCCCGTACACGCTGGATCGGATGGGCCGGCGCACGGGCATCACCGAAACGCTGCTGCTGGGCCCCGCCCACCGCTACCGCCACGGAAACGCCCGCGCCGACGGCCACGCCCACACCGACGGCCACGCCCACGCCCACGCCGATTTCCAGCACGTCGTTGACCTGAGTGATGATCCCGAGGTGCAGGACCGGGCATGGGGGGTGTTGCGGGGTAGGTCGTGGATTCCCATGCCCACCCGGCCCGAGACCGGCCGCCGCACGGATACCGCCGGACCGTAAGTGCGGTGTGCCGCGCCGCTGAGCCAGGTGCTCAACGACGGCACCGCCAACTACGTGTACGGCCAGGAGCGCCTGCGCACGCTGGGTGGGCCGTGGTATGTCGGCGATGCGCTCGGCAGCGTGCGGCAGACGCTCGATGATGCGGGTGCGGTGCTGGGACGTGTGCAATACGATCCCTGGGGGTGTGCCGACCGCGGGTACCCCGCAGCCGTTTGGGTTTACGGGTGAACTGCATTACGGCGAGATCTACCTGCTTTGTGCCGTTCCACTACCATGTTGCGGAATGACCGTCCGTCGCTTCCGTGCATCTACTGGCATTACCTCGCATGCCTCTGTGTGCTACAATAGGTTCAGGAATGATAAATCCTTACTGAGGGTACCCGATGAGAACGGACATTCCGCTGAAACGGCTGACGGCGTTGCGCGCAACCGACCTGATCCCACTGCTGGGCTTGCCTGTTGCCGGCGTGCGGGCGGTCGCCATCCCCGAACTGCCGATGCAAAAGAAGTATCTGGATATCCTGCTCCGGGTGCGCAGTCCCCAGGGGCAAGAGTATCTCCATTTGCTCGAATGGCAAGGGTATTACGATGCTACGGCGCTGTGGCGACTGGCCGGCTATATGGGTTTGGTGGGACAGGATGAACCGCACATGACCATCGTTGGGACGATTGTGTATCTGAAACCTGCTGATGATGCAGGGGACACGCTGATGATGGCGGTCGATGGACAGGTCCAGTATCAGTGGCCGTTTCGCTGTGTCCGGCTATGGAAACATGACGCGGCGGCAGCCGTGGCAACCGGCAACCTCGCCCTGACCACACTCAGCCCGCTGATGCAGGGGGCCAATGTGGCGCTGGTGGAACAGGCCGCCCGCACGTTGCTGACGACGGCTCCTCTGCCGCAGCCAGCCGATCTGCTGACGATCCTCGGTGTGTTTGCTGCTCCGATTATGGCACCGGTGCGCTTTATCGACCTGGTGACGAAGGAGAAACTGATGAGTTCCGACTTGATTGAGTACCTGGCGAAGGATATGCTTGCCGAGCAGGAGGCGAAATGGCAAGCCCGCCTGGAAGCGGAGCGTGAGGCCTGTCTCCAAACCGAGCGCGAAACCCTTGCATCCATGGTATCGTTGCGTTTCCCGGATGCCCCAATGCACTTGACCCATCTCATCTCCAAGATTACCGATGTGTCCAAACTCCAGGCTCTCCGTGCGGACATCCCCGACATGCCGGATCTTGCTACCCTGGAGCAGCGGTTGCGTGATACCGCAACGTAGGCGGGCAGAGACGCGGGATGGTCGATACCTCGCATCGGCGCAGACCGCTCCCACATCCTCTCACGCACGCGCAAACTCCGTCAGTTGGCGTAGATCCGCCGGGTGGAACGCCAGGACAATCTGCTCGCGCGAGACCCCGGCGCGCACCGGATCCGTTGCAATACCTTCTTCCGTCCAGTCTTGCTCAATCCGGATTTTCCCATCGCGGAGCCGGATATGCACCGTAATTCCGTGTACCCGACGATGTTCCGACCACCCGACAGTCAACCAGAGGAACCTTCCCCCTGCCGCCTGCAGCAAGATATGCTATACTTCAGATCCAGTTTGACTGCACCGATATTCAGACAATCATCGCAGGAGGCAGCACCTATGGCAACCCTCAATGAACGTATTGGCGAGGTCGTTAAGCGCAAACGCCAGCGTGACCGGCTGACCCAGACGGCTCTGGGCGCGGCGATTGGCGTGAGCGGGTCGTATATTAGCAGTATCGAGTCGGGCCAGACCGGTGTGCGCATTACCGAACTGGAAGGTCTGGCGGTCAAGTTTCGCACCACGGCGATTGAACTGATTACCGAGGCGGCCGGGCGCGATGAGTATAAGTTTACCGCGTCCAACCGCGAGCGCGACGCCTTTCTCACCCTGTACGATGTGTTGACTCCCGAACATCAGCAACAGGCGCGTAACTTTCTGCTCTTTCTGCGTGAACAGCAGGACCGCGCGCAGGTTGAAGCGACGGAATAAGCGGCTATGGCTGTGATAATTTTACTGGTCGGCGGCGCGGATACCAGCCGTGCGCCCATGGCGGCCGCTCTGCTGCGCCGTCGGCTGGCCGAACGTTATCCCGATTGGACCATTGAGTCCGCGGGGGTGCTCGGGCATGATGGCGATCCCGCCGAGCCGGAGGCGCGTGATGCGCTGACGGCGGCCTACCATCTGGACATTGGCGACCATACGGCCCGCTCGATTAATGCCGAGTTGGTAGCGGCGGCAACGCTGCTGGTCACGGTTGATACCGGCACGGCGCGGGTGTTGCAGTTGCACTATCCCGATGCGGCAGAACGTACCGTCACCCTGGGCGAGCTTGCCGGACGCCGGCGCGATATTCCCGATCCTTTCCGCATGCAACTGGGCGCGTGGATCAGTTATGCCCGTGAGATTGACCAGTTGCTGCACGCCGGTCTGGAGCGACTGGTGCAACTGATCAGTGGCGATCCGCCCGATCTGCAACCGGATGGGGAGGATGATAGCGCAGGTGTGGTGTATCGGGCGGAGCTAGAAGAGCTGCCGGTTGCAACTGGGCAACCGGTGCAGGCTTCAGCGCCGCCGACCGTTGCGCCACAGCCGCCGGTGCCGGTGGAGCGCCGCGCGCCGGTGGAGCGGTGCGCGCGGTTGCTGACGTTGATGCGTGAGATGCCGACCCTGGTGGAGTGGCCCAATGCCCGCCGCCAACTGGAGGCCGAACTCAAGGATGTCGGCGTTCGCCCCGTGCGTCCTGATGAACTGGTCCAGGCCTACACGGTCATGCTGCTGACGCTGCTGGGTATGAGCAGTACCGTACCCTCCCCCGGCCGGCTTGACCTGCTCCAGCAAGCGTTTGAGCGCCTGTATGCCCCGATTGACCAGCAGGCGATTGCGGCCCTCTCCGCTGAGATGACGCAGTGGGCAACGCTGTAATCGGGCTATCGCGTCACCAGCGGCAGATAGATCGAGCGGTTGCCGGGGGGGGTGTAGTCGATCTCTAAATCAGTGCCGCTGACGACGCCTGGTGGTTCGTAGCGGTCAAACCCGGGGAAGACACAGCCCAGCTTAGGATTACCCAACCTGCGGACGACAATCTCGCTCAGGATGGTGCGAAAGTCGGTGGTGACCCGCAGATCGCGGCCCCGCTCAAGATCTTCACCGGCCAGGCCGGGCCAGTTGCCATAGATCTTGCCGCCGTTGACATTGCCCCCCAGCACCAGCATTACGCCGCCGCGCCCATGATCGGTGCCCTGGCTGGGGTTGGCCCACAGGCTGCGCCCGAACTCGCTCATCACCACGATTGTCAGCCGGTTCTGGTAGGCCGCCAGATCGTTGTAGAAGGCGGACAAACCATTGGCGAGGGTGGTCACCAGCGTCGCCAGGTAGCCGCTGCCATACTCGCCCTGGTAGTCGTGGGTGTCCCAGCCGTCGAAGTCCAGCGTTGCCACTTGCAGCCCCATGTCTAGCTTGACCATCTGGGCCACCAGTTTGAGTGCATCGCCGAAACTAGCGTAGGGATAGTTGACATCCGGTGTGTACTCGTGCTCGCGGGTCTTGAGCAGTTCAATTGTCTCGAGCGCCCGCGTTCCGGCGCTGTTGACATACCCCGCGCCGCTGTACATCTGCTTGAGCGGGGTCAACATGGCGTCACGGTAGCGCCAGTGCGCCTCAAGCTGGCTGTAGCTTTCAGCCGTGGTCATGGTCACGGCGTCCGTGTCGCCCTGGAGGGCTGCGGGTATCCCGGTCATGGGCACCAGCGTGGGTAACAGTCCATCCGGGCGGGAGCACTGGAGATGGCGCGCCGGCCAGCCGCTCGTGATGGTCGGGTCGTTGGGGTTGCCCCGCTCAATAGCCTGGGTTGCCTCGGTGTGGCTGCGGGTATCCTCGGTCAGCCCGCAGGCATGCACGATTGCCAGGTCGCCGGCGGCATACAACTGATGAAGTGGACCGGCCTGGGGATGCAGCCCGACGCTGCCGGTAAATGTGCTGTTCTGCGGATCGATTACGAGTGCCTGATCCGGGGGGATGATCAGGTTGAACCGCGCTTTGGTGTAGTTCAGGTCGTCAAAGGGTGCAACCAGGCTCAGCCCGTCACACCCGCCGCGCAGGAAGACCAGCACCAGGATCTCGTCGGTTCCGGTCGCCCGCCCGTCGCCATCGTCCTGGGCAAATGCCAGACTGCCGATGCGCCCGCCTGCCAGCGCCGTCAGTGCCGCGCTGCCGCCAACCAGAAATTGTCGTCGTGTGATGTTCATCAAGAAGACCTCGCTGCCGAGAGTTGCACCGGAGCCAATTATACCATCCATCATATATTTTTGGAGTGCGGCAGCCTGGCTGCCGCACTCCAAACTAATAGAAGTTACGTGATACCGCGTATAGGTGTATCTTGCCCTCCGGCAGGGTGGAACCGAACATTCTTTTTGGAAAAAACGTGGCTCGGAGAGCCACGTCTTTTCCAAAAAGAATAAAAATGTCGAAAACTATCTGCAGGGGTAGTTGTCTGATTTGATACTCCGTTGTGTACGTCGTGTATGTGTGTGCCGACCGCTTATAGCCTGATACTCATTTACTGCCGCCTGCACTAGTCCGGTCAAGAATCGGGTATACTTGGGGCAGATTGACGCGCCCATCAATTTCTCTCTGATTGTACGAAGTGGTACCGGCGAAGGAGCGCTCCATGACGCAGCTTGACCTTGAGTTGTTTTTTACCCCAATTCCTAAACGGATCGGCCGCCTGCGCGAACTGGCCTATAATCTCTGGTGGACCTGGCATCCCGAAGCGCAAGACCTCTACTCACAGATTGACCCTGATTTGTGGGAACTGGTCTACCATAATCCGGTGCGGTTTCTGCGGGAGGTGCGTCAGCGCCGCCTGGATCAGGCCGCCGGTAATCCCACCTATCTGCGGCAGTTTGACGGCGTGCTCAGCGATTTTGATGCCTACATGCATGCTACCGATACCTGGTGTACCCGGCAGTATCCGCTGACGCAGGGCAAGACGATTGCCTACTTTAGCGCCGAGTTTGGCCTGCACGAGTCGCTGCCGATCTACTCCGGGGGCCTGGGTATTCTGGCGGGCGACCATCTGAAGGAGGCCAGCGATATTGGTCTGCCGCTGGTGGCGGTCGGGTTTATCTACCCGCAGGGCTACTTCCGGCAGCGGCTTGACCGGGAGGGGCGGCAACTGGCCGAGTACCAGAAGCTCAACTTTGTCGATGTCCCGGCTATCCCGGCGCGCACGCCGGCCGGTGATGAGGTGGTGGTCGAGGTGGAACTGGCCGGGCGGCTGACCTATGCCCGGGTCTACCGCATCCAGGTGGGGCGTACGCCACTCTTCGTCCTGGATACCGATATTCATCCCAATGTGGAACAGAACCGCGAACTGGCGGCCCGGCTCTACGGCGGCGACCATGAGATCCGCCTGGCGCAGGAGGTAATCCTGGGGATCGGTGGGGTGCGCGCGCTGCGGCAACTGGGCATTAGCCCGACGGCCTGGCATCTGAATGAGGGGCATGCGGCCTTCCTGCTGCTGGAGTTGCTGCGCGAACTGGTCTCCCAGGGCATGCCGATTGAGCAGGCCATGCAGCAGGTGCGTACGCGTATGATTTTTACCACGCACACCCCCGCGCCTTCGCCCAATGATGCCTTTCCGATTAACCTGATTGAGAAGTTCTTCTGGCGCTACTGGCCGCAACTAGGGATCGGCCATGAGGAGTTTGTCAATCTGGCCCGCCAGGATCAGTCCTGGGGACCAACCTTTTCGATGACCACGCTGGCGCTCAACTTCACCGAGCGGGCCAACGGCGTGAGCAAGCTGCACAGCCATGTGGCGCGCGGCATGTGGCAGTGGCTCTACCCGGAGAAGAGCCGCGATGAGGTGCCGATCCAGGCCATCTCCAACGGCGTGCATACCTCCTCCTGGGTCGCCCCGGAACTGGCGCAGATCTATGATGCCTACCTGGGCATCGGCTGGCGGGACCAGCTTGACGATGCAACGCTCTGGGAGCGGATCTATGATATCCCGAATGATGTGCTCTGGAGTATTCGGCGGCGGCTGAAGCATAACCTGGTGGCCTTTGCGCGGGAGCGCACACGCCAGCGGTTTCACCTGCTGCGTGAACCGCCCGCTGTCTGGCCGGTGTTGGAGGAAGACGCGCTGACGATTGGGTTTGCGCGCCGCTTTGCGCCCTACAAGCGCGCCACGCTGCTCTTCAACGACCTGGAGCGGCTGAAGGCGCTTCTGAACAATCCGGGTCATCCGGTGCAGCTCATCTTTGCCGGGAAAGCGCATCCCGCTGACGAGGAGGGCAAGCGCTTTATCCACGACATCTACCAGTTCTCGCTGCAGCCGGGCTTTGCCGGGCGGGTGCTCTTCCTGGAGGAGTATGATATTGCCACCGCGCGCGAGATGGTCAAGGGCGTTGATGTCTGGCTCAACACGCCGCGTCGTCCGTATGAAGCCAGCGGCACCAGTGGACAGAAGGCCAGCCTCAATGGTGTGCCCAATATCAGCGTGTTGGATGGCTGGTGGCCTGAGGCCTACAACGGGCACAACGGCTGGGCGATTGGTGAGGAGTGGTACCGCGAGCCGGAGGTGCAGGACCGCAACGATGCCCGTTCGATCTACCAGGTACTGGAGGATGCGGTCATCCCGCGCTTCTATGATCAACGTGACGCAGCGGGGGTACCCGTCCAGTGGATTACCATGTGTAAGGAGGCGATTGTCACCGTTGCGCCCTACTTCAGTACCCGGCGCATGCTGGTAGATTATATTCAGCAGTTCTACCTGTCGGCGACACTGCCGCATACCTCGACGGCGGAATAACGAGGTGATCAGACAAGTGTAGATTTTTTCCATAGGGACGCGCTTCTGCGCGTCCGCCTGTGAATTTTTCAGTAGGGACGTGCTGCTGCACGTTCGCTTACACATCCAAGAACGTGGTGATCGGGTGATGGGAACAGGGTAGCCGGGTGACACCAGAACAACCGTTACCTGCTACCCCCTGGAACAGAGGTTTGTGATGATTGACCGGAACGGCGAGGATATTTCTTTCACGGATAATCCGCTCTGGTACAAGGACGCGATTATTTATCAACTCCATGTGCGTTCATTTGCCGATAGCGACAACGATGGCGTTGGGGATTTTCAGGGGCTGACCGGCAAACTGGACTACCTGCAAGACCTGGGCGTGACCGCTATCTGGCTCTTGCCCTTCTACCCTTCGCCCCTGCGCGATGATGGGTACGACACAGCCGACTACACCGGTGTTCACTCAATGTATGGAACACTCCAGGACTTTCGTACGTTCCTGGAGGAGACTCACAAGCGCGAATTGCGGGTGATTACCGAGTTGATTATTAATCATACCTCTGATCAGCATCCCTGGTTCCAGCGGGCGCGTCGATCACCGTCGGGGTCGTCCCTGCGGAATTTCTATGTCTGGAGCGATACCGCCGAAGAGTATAAAGAAACCCGAATTATCTTCAAGGATTTCGAGTTTTCTAACTGGAACTGGGATCCGGTGGCGCGGGCCTACTACTGGCATCGTTTCTACTCGCATCAGCCCGATCTGAACTTTGATAACCCGGATGTGCATCGGGAAGTGATCAAGGTGATGGATTTCTGGCTGGGGATGGGTGTCGATGGGCTGCGCCTGGACGCCGTACCCTACCTCTACGAGCGCGAGGGCACCAACTGCGAGAATCTACCCGAAACGCATGCCTTCCTGAAGAAGCTGCGCAGTCATGTGGATGCGCACTACAAGGATCGCATGCTGCTGGCCGAGGCGAACCAGTGGCCGGAAGATGCGGTCACCTACTTTGGTGCCGGCGATGAGTGCCATATGGCCTTTCATTTCCCACTGATGCCACGCATGTTTGTTTCGATCCGTATGGAAGACCGCTTTCCGATGACCGAAACCATGTATCAGACCCCGGCAATCCCGGAGGTCTGCCAGTGGGCGCTCTTCCTGCGCAACCACGATGAGTTGACGCTGGAGATGGTCACGGGTGAGGAGCGGGCTTTCATGTACCGAACCTACGCGCGCGATCCGCGTGCGCGCATCAATCTGGGCATTCGGCGGCGGCTTGCGCCTCTGCTCCAGAATGATCGCAAGCAGATCGAACTACTGAACAGCCTGCTCTTCTCCCTTCCGGGTACGCCCGTGATCTACTATGGCGACGAGATCGGCATGGGCGACAATATCTACCTGGGCGACCGCGACGGAGTGCGCACGCCGATGCAGTGGAGCCATGAACTCAACGCGGGCTTCTCGCGCGCCAATCCGCAGCGGATCTACCTGCCGGTGACGATTGATCCGGCCTACCACTATGAAGCCGTCAATGTCGAGGCGCACCAGGCCAATCCCTACTCGCTGCTGCGCTGGATGAAGCATATGATTGCCACCCGCAAAAGCTCGCGGGCGCTGAGCCGGGGCAGCCTGGAGTTTCTCTACCCGGCGAACAGCAAGGTGCTGGTCTTCCTGCGCAAGTATGCGGATGAGCGGATTCTGGTGGTTGCGAATCTCTCGCGCTTTGTGCAGTGCGTTGAGTTAAACCTGTCGGCCTACGAGGGCATGACGCCGATGGAGTTGTTCGGGCGCACGCCCTTTCCGCGCATCGGTGAACTGCCCTATTTTCTCACGCTGGGGCCACACGCGGTCTACTGGTTTGCGCTGGAGTATCCGGATCAGCGGCAGGCTGCGAACGGCGCGCCCACGGAGTATCGGGTGCCCACGCTGAGTGTGGACGAGGATTGGACGACGATCTTTGCCCGCAGTCGGGCGCGGACGGCCCTGGAGCAAGTGTTGCCGGGCTACCTGCCGCAGCGGCGCTGGTTTGGCGGCAAAGCGCGTACCATCCAGGGTGTGGAACTGCTGGAGACGGTGCCGGTGCCCTACGAGTCCCCCATCGCCTATCTGACGCTGGTGCAGGTGGAGTATATCGAGGGCGATCATGAGACCTATGTGCTGCCCTTCACCGTAGCCCTGGGCGCGCAGGCCCGGCAGATTGCCGAGGAGGTTCCCCAGGTAGTGGTGGCGCATCTGCGCATCACCGGCTTCGACGACACGGCCATCCTCTACGATGCGTTGCGCGATAAGGAGTTTGCCCTGCTGCTGCTCGACTCGATTGCGCAGCATCGTACCTTCCGGGGGAGTGCGGGTGAGGTGATGGCAGCGCCGCTGCGTTCCCTGCGACTGCTGTCCGAGGTCAGCGCCAGCCTGCATACGCCTGCAACCGGAGCCCGCGCGGGTGGCGGGGCGCCGGCGGAAGGCCACGGTGAGGTTGCCGACTCGTCGATTGAGTTTACCTCAACTGTGACTACCTCGGATCGCAGCAATACGACGATTGTGTATGGCAACCAACTGGTGCTCAAGATCTTCCGGCGCATCGAGTCGGGAATTAACCCTGATCTGGAAATTGGGCGCTTCCTGACCGAGAAGATCTCGCTGGTGCGTACGCCGTTTGTCGCCGGGGCGCTCGAATACCATCAGAAGAACAGCGAGCCGATGACGCTGGGGGTGCTGCGCATGCGTGACCCGCACCAGGGGGATGCCTGGCAGTATACGCAGGGTATCCTGGCCCACTATTTTGAGCGGGTGCCGGCGCGGCAGGGTGAAGCCGGGGCACTGGTATTGCCGCACAAACATCTGCTGGATCTGGCCGACGAACCGACCCCGCCGCTGGTCGCGGAACTGGTGGGTGAGTATTTGGCAACGGCGCGACTGCTGGGCCAGCGCACCGCCGAGTTCCATGTGGCGCTGGCGCAGGAGACCGAAGACCCGAACTTTGTGCCCGAGCCGTTTACCGATTTCTTCCAGCGGCCCTTTTACCATGCCATGCTCGGCCTGATGGCGCGGGACTTCCAGTTCCTCAACCAGCGTCTCGATCATCTCCCGGAAGCCGTGCGTAACGATGCCTATCGGATTAAAGCGCTTGAGCCGGAGGTGCGGCGCTACTTTGAGCCCTTCCGGGATCGGAAGATTACCGCGATGCGGATACGCTGCCATGGAAACTACCATCTGGGGCAGGTGCTGCGAGCCGACAATGATTTTATGATCACTGACTTTGAGGGCGAGCCGGCCCGTTCCCTGGATGAGCGGCGCACTAAAGTTTCGCCGCTGCGCGATGTTGCCGGCATGCTCCGCTCCTTCCACTACGCCGTCTATGTGGCCCTGTTTGAGCAGCGCAACAGCGGGCGCATCGGCGGGATGGATCAGGCCATGCAGGACTCCTGGGCACGCTTCTGGTATGTCTGGGTGGCGGCGACCTTCTTGCGCGCCTATAACGATACAATTCATCTGTCGCCGCTGCTGCTGCAGACGCGGGAGGAGTTCAAGGTGCTGCTGGATGCCTACCTGCTGGAGAAGGCGCTCTACGAACTGGGCTACGAACTCAATAGCCGTCCCGACTGGGTTGTCATCCCGCTGCAGGGGATCTTGCAACTTTTGGAAAATCGGGTTGAGTGATGCGCTGCTGTGCGTCCGCAGCGGTTGTGGTAGGGACGCGCGTCTGCGCGTCCACATCCCGTCCGGTTCCCGCTGCTTAAAATTGGTGAATTGTACTGTTGATCCGCTCGCCCTTGCGGGCGAAGACTTCGGCCTTCAAACTGGTGCGATCAATCCTGCCGGAGGTGAATCGGGCCGTTCATCCAGATGAACACCTGATTTGGAACCGACCGCGTAATTTGTGTTCATCAGGGCAAGATACCATCAACCGGTATCCGCCGGTAGGGCCGGCTCGGCCTCGGCAATATCGCCCCTGCGATAGACGGTAGGATCGTCCGGAGCATCGGCCCGATAGACGCGTACAACCATGTCGCGCAACACACCAACATCCCAGACGACCAGTGTCCCGGCGGCGAAATAATCGGCGCGTTTTGCGGCGATCTCCTCCTCGGCAGCCGGGCCATAGTCATACTCGCTGCGCACCTCGGCGGCGAAGAGCGGTGCGCCGTCGAGGAACTGTCCGCCTTGCAGCGGGCCGGGGTGAAATGCTGCCGCAGGGCTGAATGATTTACGGGTCGGCAGGCTCACCGTGAAGCCAACCAGGACTTACGCAGTTCTCCACCTGGAGATGTACTTCGCCTCCGGCAGGGCGGAACAGACCATCTTTTTCACGAAATTTTTGCACAACGTGCAAAAATTTCGTGAAAAAGATCATAGCGTACCATGCGGCCGCAGGCGAGTCGGGCCATTTATTCCAATCAAACGTCCGGTTTGCACGTCCACCGCGTAAGTCCTGGACATTATCGGGGAAGGCATAGCCATTACCCATCTGCTGCTCATAATCGTCCAGACTACGATAGATTTTGCCACCGGCCCGTCCCGGTATTCCGCCAGTCGGTGACATGAGCACAACTTCTCCGTTGACAATCTCGGCCTTGGCATTCTCCGGGATCTGGTACAGGTCGGTGATGGTTGCCTCCGAGCGACTTTTCATAGCTTGCTCCTCTCGCCTACGCTTCGATCTGCCAGTTGTCGCCGGCGCGGACCAGCGTGACCGGCTTGAGGCCGTAGGGATCGGGGGCCACCTCGTGGGCAAAGTGCATCACCTCGATCCGCGTGGGAACAAACTTGATCAGCAGATAGTCATCGCCCGCCGGACCCGCCGGGAAGAAGGGCAGCCAGTCATCGCGCCAGTAGTGCTGCCGCAAGGCCAGATCATCTTCCAGGTGCGCGGTGCCGAGCAGTGTCACATAGGCCGGCTCCGTCGGGGTTTGATAGCAGACCGTGATCCGGTTATGCTGCCGGATCTGCGCCACCTTACGTGATCGGGGGCCGGCTCCGAACCAGATGGTCAGGTCGGCTTCGGGCGCGAAGGGCTGCATCAGCCGGGAGTCGGGGGCCTGGCCTGGTTGTGCATTGAGAGTAATCATGAAGCAGTAATCGGTTGCCACAATGCACTGCCGGGCAATGTTGTGAACATACTCAGGGGTAAGCTGTGCCATGATGCTCCTTTCAGCTCAACTGTAAACTACCGTTGTATCAACGACCGAGGAGAGAAATGTGTGCAAACTGCGGAGCAGGGGATGCTGCCGCAGGAGGGCAATAGCTTCAGCGGAAAGGTTGTTAACCAGCGTTTCGGGAAAATCTGCCTGCCCACCTGCGATTCGCATCAGTGTCTCTTTCGGGTGACGTTTTGCCGCATTCCATTCGAGCCGGTTCAACTGTTCACCCGTGATCTGCGCAAAGAGTACCTGATCTTGAAAAAAGACGCCTTCGATCTCCGGAACTGCCGCAAAAATCTCGAACGGAGTGCCGGGCGCAGCCTGACCAAGCAGTTCCCGCAGAAAGTCGTACTGCTCTTGAATAGCTACACCGTCTTCTGTACCGGCATGAATAACCAGGGCCACGGGTTGCTGTTTGACCCCCAGAATCGAGAGGGAAAGGGACTGTGCGCCATAGCGGCCTGATCCAGTTACAAACGTTGTCTGATCCACTATCTCCTCCGGAAGAAGTTTTTTGAGCAGCGTTGCACCGATCTGATCTTCGGTTACTACATACGCCTGTGTCATGGCAATTCCTCTGCCTTACCTGCCTCCCATCCCGGCGTTTCTCCTGCCATAATAGCCTGCCAGAGTTCTAACAATTTATCTGTATCGAATTGAGTGATAAGTTGTTCATACGCGGCTGTGTCGGGCATTGCGTAACTCTGCTTCCCTATTTCTCAACCTGCAAAATCTGCTCCGTCACCTCCTGCAGGTCCGCGCCGATGATGTCGGGTCGGTCCATCAACGGGTTGAGCACCATGCCGGGCCGAGCGATAAACGCGGCGGCGCAGCCGGCCTGCATTGCGCCTGCCACATCCCAATCATGCGCGGCAACCAGCCGGAGTTGGCCCGGCTCCACGCCCAATGATTGGGCCGCCATCCGGTAGACCTCGGCAGCAGGTTTGAAGCGGCGCACGGTGTCAACTGATAGGGACTGCTCGAAGAAGTCGGTCAGCCCGGCGTTCTGCAACTGTGCCGCGACAACCTGTGGTGGTGAGTTCGTCAGCGTTGCCAGGCGCAACCCGGCGGCACGCAACCGCTCCAGGCCGGCGGGTACCTCCGGGTGGGGCGGTAGCGCCCGCACCGTGCCCATAATCTGGCTGCGATCCTCGGCGGAGAGCGTGACACCATAGCGTGCGGCGGTCATCTCCAGGGCCGCCCCGGCAATCGTACCAAAATCGTTGTAGCGGTCGATAATCGTGCTAACCAGGGCCGCCTGGAGCACCTGCGAAAACCAGTGCCGCCGCACGCCGGCATCGCCAAACACCCGCGCAAAGTGCGGGTCAAGCGCCCGCAGATCGAGCAGCGTCTCATTCACATCAAACACAATCACACGCGCCATACTTCCACCTCCATCGGGTAGCGGGAGAGCTACCTGATTATAGCATGCGGTCGAAAAAGCAGGAGGCTCCCGTCCATGTTGCTTGCCACAACCATCAACGTCGTCTATCATCGCCCCAGTTTGACTATAATATATCTGAAAAGCTGAAAGAGGACACCGAACAGAGCCACACAGTACAAAGCGCACCGGGCACCAGGCCCAAACAAGTTGCACCGTGTAAGTTGTGCAGTGGTACACCTGATACCAGTTTGCCGGCAACCCGGCAATCAACTGGAACGGGGGCAATGCGCGCAGCGGCGGCACGTTCCCGTTCATTATCTCGGCGTCCTCGGTGTTCTCTGTGGCTATAATAACAAATCAGTATGATGTAGGGCTGTCTCGATTTGACAGGAGTTACACGGTCACTGACCCGGAAGGGAATGTCGCCTCCGGCAGGGCGGAAGATTCCATGCTTTTTCACAAAAATTTTACACTCTGTGTAAAATTTTTGTGAAAAAGATAAAAAGAGTACCATGCTGCCGCAGGCGAATCGGGGGTTTCCATCGGGTGGAACGTCCGGTTTGCATGGTAACCGCGTAACTCCTGGATTTGAAAAGAGTGAGAAGACATGATGACCGACCCATCGTCGTTGATTGGAACGAAACTTGAGTCCTATGAGATCCAGGCGCTGATTGGCAGCGGCGGTATGGCGAGTGTCTACCGGGGCTTTGACCATGATTTGCAGCGCCAGGTCGCCATAAAGATCTTATCCAACCAGTTGGCCGCTTCCCAACCCGACCTGTCGGCGCGCTTTCGTCAGGAGGCACGCATGATCGCGCGTCTGCGCCACCCCAATGTTGTGCAGGTCTATGATTTTGGCGAGGAGGCCGGCCTGAGCTACATGATCGAGGAGTTGCTGCCGGGGCCCACCCTGGGCCGCCAGTTGCGCGAACTGGCTGCCGGTGGCGAACGCCTCTCCCGCGAGCAGGTGCTGACTATCGTCGCGCATCTCGCCAACGCGCTGGATGCGGCCCACGCCGTGGGCATTATTCACCGCGACATCAAGCCGGAAAATGCTATCTGGAATGGTGAGGGCGTGCTGGTGTTGACTGATTTCGGCATCGCCCGGCAGATGCTGGCCGATGTCAAGCATACCCAAACCGGAATGATCATCGGCACGCCGCACTATCTCTCGCCGGAGCAGGCGCAGGGCATGGCGATCACGCCGGCCAGCGATATCTATGCGCTGGGCGTGGTACTCTACCAGTTGCTGGCCGGGCAGGTACCCTTCTCCAGCGATACTCCGATGAAGGTCGCGCTTGATCATATTCACACGCCACCGCCATCCCTACTGCCGTTACGCTCCGACCTGCCGCCCGCCGTAGATCAGGTGGTGCAGCGGGCACTGGCGAAGCAGCCTGATCAGCGCTTCGCCGGCGCGAATGAACTGGCTCAGGCACTGGAGCATGCCTGGACCGCCGCGCCGTCGCCGCAGCCCCCCGCCGGGGTTGACCTGCATAATCAGCCCACGCAGGTCTGGCAGAGCGCGCCCCAACCCGCCCCGCCGGATGTCCGCCCGCAGCCGATGCCGGTGCCGACGGCCAAGCATCCGCAGCCCACATCAGCCCCGGATCACCCGGCGGTAGCGACCACACGGAGGCGGCCGCCCTGGCTGCTGCTGTTGGGGGGCCTGCTGGCGCTGCTGCTGCTGGGAGGCCTGCTGCTGGCGCTCGGTGGGCGAGTGGCGCAGCAACCGGACGCCCTGCCCGACCCGACTGCGCCGCCGGTGCCGAGCGCAACAACTGCGGCGGAAGCGACCACCGCGCCGGAGGAGCCGGACGAGCCGGAAGCGGTAGCCTCGCCCGTGCCGGGTGTACCCGTGCCCACCGGCCAGATGGTCTTTACCTCGCAGCGCGATGGCGACTGGGATATCTATGCGATGAATGCGGATGGCAGCAACCTGCGCAATCTGACCAACAATAATGTAGACGACTTTGCCCCGGCCTGGTCCCCGGATGGGCGGACGGTGGCGTTTCATTCCTACCTGGATGGCGACGAGGAAGTGTATGTGATGGATGCGGACGGCAGCAATCTGCGCAAGCTGACCAACAACTTTGTGAATGACCGCGAGCCGACCTGGTCCCCCGATGGACAACAGATTGCCTTCTGGTCCGACTCAAACGGCACCTGGGATATCTTTGTCATGAATGCCGACGGTAGTGAGCGTCGCCGCCTGACCACCGCCTTCGCCGATGACTTCGACCCGCACTGGTCGCCGGATGGGCAGTCAATTGTCTTCGCCTCAAACCGCAGCGGCAACGATGATATCTACACAGTCAATGTTGCCACAGGCGCAGAAGAGCAACTCACCGAGCACCCGGCCAATGATCGCTACCCGGTCTGGTCGCCGGATGATGAGCGCATCGTGTTTATGTCGGAGCGCACCGGCAACGGGGAGATCTATCTGATGGGGGCCGACGGGCGCAACGAGCGCAATCTCACCGAGCACCCGACCTGGGATACCCAGCCGACCTGGTCCCCGGATGGGCGGTTTATTGCGTTTACGGCCAACCGCGATGACAACGATGAGATCTATGTGATGGATGCCGATGGGCGCAACCTGCGCCGCCTGACCAGTTCCCCGGCAAGTGACTGGGATGTGGCCTGGGTGCGGTAGCCCCGCCCAGACCGGCGCGGGTTATCGCCCCGGCAAGGCCCGCGCCGGTCCCCGCAATTTCCATACCATACCGGAAAGCGCAACGCCAGTTCGCAGCCCCAGAGCGCATAGCCAAACTGGTCCGGACGCCAGGCGGGCTCCTCGTCCGCCGGCACCGCCAGGCTGACCACCAGGCGTCGGTCGCGGTCGTAGATCCGCGCATGGTAGCAGAACATGCGCTCCGGAAAGCCCCGGTCATACTGGCTCTGAATCTCGATATGGATCAGCAGCCAGGTGGGGGTACCGTCGCGCCGGACGACGCGCACCAGTTTGTCCACATGCTGCTTGCCCTGCGGCTCGTCCGGGGCCACCTGCTGCAAGGCCGTGTCCTGAAACAGCACCGGCTGCGTCCAGTCGATACCGGCATGTACCTGCGGAAAGAAGAAGGCGATAAACGGCTCAAAGAAGCGCTCCAGCGCCTCTTTCCATGCGCCATCGAAATCACTGGCGGGGGGAGCCATACGTTTGTCCTGGGGTTCAACGGTATCCCCGTGCCGGCACCATCCCACGTCACGGTTGGGTCATTGTAGCATAGATCGGCGGAGCGCATGGGCACGCAACGAGACCTGGTCGGCCTACCGTAGCCGTACGTCTGACTCTGTCGTCTGCTCATCCGCGATCCGGGGGCGCTGCTCGGCGGTCCCAGTTCTCCGTTCTCCGTTCTCCGTTCTCCGTTCTCCGTTCTCCAATGACCTACCCGGATGGGTGGGCCAACCTCCCCGCAAGAGTGACCGGGAAAGCTACCCCTTCCTACTGTATCACGAAATATTTTTCGTGATACAATATTCCTAACTCAAGAGTCGAGTGTGAATAAGGAAAAGGAGCAACTCCAATGCGCTACGATCAGGCGGGGCGCGCGGAACATATGTTTCTGCGCATCCTTGGTGGACTGACCGGACTCTCGGTGATCCTGCTGGTGTGGCAGATCTTCTTCCCACAGCCGATCTATCTGCCGGGTATTACCTTTGACCGTATCAGTGCCGTTATTACCTTGCTGGTCGCCGGTGTCGGCACCGTGGCCTACCGCTTTGCCCTGCGCTACCTCGACGGCGAGCCCGGGCAGCGTCGCTTTCTGCGCTGGCTGGCCTTCACGGTGGCGGTGGCCTACCTGCTGATGCCCGCCAGCAATCTGCTACTCCTGTTTGTGTCCTGGCTATGTACCAGCATCGGACTGCACCAGCTTTTGACCTTCTACCGGGAGCGCTCCGAAGCCTATCCCCCGGCCCGTAAAAAATTCCTGATCAGTCGTTTTGGTGACGTCTCGCTGATCGGTGCAATTGCTCTGATCTGGTGGGAATGGGGCACCCTTGATCTGAATGTCTTCCTGGAAAATTTTAACAGTCCTGAAACTTCATTCCTGGCTCCCACGGCCGTAGCTCTGCTGATTGTCACGGCGGCGCTGACCAAGTCGGCCCAGTTTCCCTTCCATAGCTGGCTGCCGGAGACGATGGAAGCGCCCACGCCGGTGTCGGCGCTGATGCATGCCGGGATCATCAATGCGGGTGGGGTGCTACTCCTGCACTTTGCGCAACTGCTTGTCACCGTGCCGATCGCGCTGTTGATGCTGACGCTGGCAGGCACGATCACGGCAATGCTGGGGATGCTGGCGATGTGGGCGCAGACCAATGTCAAGCGTACGCTGGCCTGGTCAACCGTGAGCCAGATGGGCTTTATGATGATCCAGTTTGGCCTGGCGGCGTTTCCGGCGGCAATCCTGCATCTGGTGGGCCACGGATGCTACAAGGCCTGGTCCTTCCTACGCACGGGTGATCTGCCCAAAGCGGCACCGGCCACGCCGACCCCGCCCGCTCGCGCGATGCTGATCGGTCTGTTCGGCACAGTTCTGGCAGTTCCGGCGCTCTTCCTGTCCGCCGCGATTACCGGATTTGATCCCTTCCACTCGCCGGGTGAGCTGGCGCTTTCGACAATTGTCGCGCTTTCCATCGGCCAGATCTGGATTGCCTTCTTCCGCACGCCGGGTGATCTGAGCAGCACCCTGACGCGCAGCCTGACGGCCATTTTGACAACGTTCGTCTTTGGCCTGCTGGTCTTTGAACTGTATCACCTTGCCACTATCTTCTTTGCGCCGACGCTGGGTGGGATCGAGGTTGCGATAGGACCGCTGGCCTGGATTGCGGCGGTGCTGCCGGTGATTGCCTTTATCAGCCTGGCGACGATCTATGTGCTGCTGCCGGCGATTGGTCGCACAGCGTTCGGACGGGCCTTCTATGTCTACGCCCTGCACGGGTTCTACTTTGGCGCAATTGCTGACCGGCTGGTGGAGCGGATCTGGAATAGTTTTGCCGTAGAGGGGGGAGTTGAGCATGCTTAAGACGACGACGACGACGACACGCTACCCGGAGTACACGACGGAAGAACTGGACATACTGCGCGATGAAGTGGCTCAACTCTGTCGTCGTATTCCGCCCCTGTGGGATCTGACCGACTATGTCGCCGTTAATCCGTTCCTGGGCTTTGCCGGGCAACCCCTGCCGGAAGCCGCTCAGGTGATTACCGACGGTTTGAACGCCCGGGTCTTACCGGAACTGGACTTCTACCGCACCCGCCGGCAGGAGGGCGCTTTTGGTAAAGCTGAACTGGAGCGTGTGGCTCGCCGCGCCGGTCAGGAGTTGGAGGCGCTCGAGGCCATCTTGAAGGGCGATGCGCCGATGCCCCTCCGTCCGGCGAATGAGATCTTTACCTTTGCCGAGCGGTACGACCGGGAGTATAAGACCAGATGGAATGACAAAATCGTGCGCCATGTGACGCTCTGGTGCGCGGTGCATATGTATGAAGGCGCGGCTCCCTGGGGCCAGACCGAGTCATCGCAGCCGCTCTACGCCTCCTGGCGCGAGGCGGCGCAGGTGGACCGCTCGCTTGAAATCGCGGGGCTGAAGGGCTGGCGCAAGTGGGTGAAGAACCTGCCCGATCAGCCGGAGAGGGCTATCGCCGCGATGTTAGAGCAACTGGAGGTGCCCGCCGCCCAGCGCGAGGCGTATCTCTACCGCCTGTTCAACGGCGTGTTTGGTTGGGCCTCCTACCTGCGGCGCGAGGCATGGCAGGCCGGCGACACGGGTGGTGGTCAGATTGCCGAGTTGCTGGCAATTCGGATCTGCGCCGATGCGGCGGTCGCGCAACTGGCACGGCGTCCGGCCCACCCACCGGCTCACTCGGTGGCACATACCGCCATCGAGGATGAGACGGTACGGATGCTCTTCCAGGAGGCGCTGGAGGATGGCTACGCCCGGCGGTTGCTGGGTTCCATCGCCCCGCCGCCCGCGCATGCCGCGAAGGAGCGCCCGGCAGTGCAGGCCGTGTTCTGTATCGATGTGCGCTCGGAGCCGCTGCGCCGCAATCTTGAGGCCCAGTCACCCGCAATCGAGACGCTTGGCTTCGCCGGTTTCTTCGGCATCACCCTGGACTGGCAGGTGAATGGCCAGAGCAGCGCGCGCTGCCCGGTGCTCCTCAAGCCCGGTGTCACCCTGAGCCCGCTGGAGCCCAAGAAGGGTGAGGCCAAGAAGACGCTCAAGCAGGTGCAGACCTCGCCGACGGCCATGTTTACCTATGTGGAGACGATTGGCCTGGCCTACAGCCTGGGACTGGCCGGCGATGCCCTGCGCTGGTTCCGCAACTCGCGGCTTGACGAGCGCACCGCGCCCTTCACGCTTGACGGCAACGGCAAGGGTGGCGGCATCGATCTCGACACCCGCGTGACAATGGCCGTGACCATCCTGAAAAACATGGGCCTGCGCGACTCCATTGGCCGGATTGTGCTGCTGGCCGGGCATGAAGCCTGCAGTGAGAATAACTCGCACCTGGCCGGCCTGGATTGCGGTGCCTGCTGTGGGCACAGCGGGGCCATCAACGCCCGGGTTGCGGCGGCGGTGATGAATGACCCGGCGGTGCGGGAGCGACTGCCCGAGCAGGGCTACCAGGTGCCGGAGGATACCCACTTCCTGCCGGGCGTCCACGACACCTCGCTGGACGAGGTTGTGCTCCTGGATACCGACAAGGTTCCCGCCGGCCATCGTGACGACATTGTGCAACTCAAGCGCTGGTTGGCCGATGCCGCCATCCTGACGCGCGCCGAGCGGGCCAAGACGTTGGGCCTGGAGGGGCGGCCCAAGAGCATCCTGGATGAGTTCATGCGCCGCCGCGCCTACGACTGGGCGGAAGTGCGGCCGGAGTGGGCGCTGGCCCGCAATGCGGCCTTTATCGCCGCGCGGCGCGAGCGCACTCGGGGCGTTGATCTCGACGGGCGCAGCTTCCTGCACGAGTATGACTGGCGGACCGACCCGGATAACTCCATCTTGACGCTGATCCTCTCGGCCCCGATGGTGGTGGCCTCCTGGATCAATCTGCAATACTTTGCCTCGACGGTGGATAATGAGGTGTTCGGGTGCGGCACCAAGACGCTGCACAATCGCGTCGGCTCGCTCGGCGTGGTGCTGGGCAATGGTGGCGATCTGCGCACCGGCCTGTCGATACAGTCGGTGCATGACGCGAACGGTAACTGGTTCCACGAGCCGTTGCGTCTGCAGGTCGTGGTGGAAGCGCCGCGCGAGCGGATCGAAGGTGTGCTGAATGCCAACCCCGATGTGAGCGATCTGGTGGAGAATGGCTGGGTGCGGCTCTTCGCTCTCGACCCGGATAGCAACAATGTGATGCGCCGGGTGCCGGGTCAGGGCTGGCAGGAAGCGTAGGCGCTCACGTTGTAGGATTTGATTTCGGGAGAGGGACGTGCTACGGCGCGTCCCTCTCCCGTTTTTTGCGTAGGGACGCGCCTGTGCGCGTCCGCCGGCCGACTTATTTCTCCGTCGGGGCGCGCTGCGACGTATCGAGCAAGCGCAGCACATGCTCCACAAAATCGGCATGAACATCCTGCGTCTTTGCTAGCTTCAGCAGCGGGATGTTCACCTGCCGCCCTTCCCACATCAGGAACCCGGCGGTGTTGTGCGTGGCACTCTCTGCCAGCACGGGTGCGAACTGGTGTAGGGCCGCCTCGGGCTGCCCCTGCAGCAGGTAGAGGTGCGCCAGCAGCAGATGGGCATCGCTATAGATCACTGTAAAGCGTAACCGATCCTGCGTTGCTGCCGCCGCGCGCAGCAGCGGCTCCGCCTCGGCATAGCGCTCCTCGGCCAGCAGCAGCCGGTGCGCCTACGATCAGCGCATTCACGGCCGACCCGGCCACCATTGCGCCGGGTGAGGCGGCCACGCTGCGCTGGACGGTGAGCGGAGCCACCCGCCTGCGCATTGAACCGGATATTGGCGAAGTAACCGCGCCCGTTGAGGTGCGACCGGCTGCGACAACCACCTACACGCTGATCGCCGGCAACGCCGCGGGCGAGTCGCGTGCTACAACCAGTGTCACCGTTGCGGCCGTCGCTCCGGAAGACAGCCGCTTCTTCGCCGAGCCGGAGAAGAAGACCGGTACGCCGGCCATCGCCATTGATCCGCAGGGCGGGATGCACCTGGCCTATCGCTACCATGTGCCCTACGCTGAAGGGCCCAACGCGATCTATGCCTACTGCCCACCCCCGGCGGACACATGCGCCGATACCGGCCGCCGGCAGCGGCTTAATCTGGAAGGTATTGTGGACGAGGTGCAGCTTTTGCTGACATCCAGCGGCAAGCCCCGGCTGCTTGTGACTGTCGTTCCGCTCGATAACCCGTCCGAGCGCCAGTTTATCTATGGAGAATGTGACGCCAACTGCCTGTCGCAGGATGGCTGGAACTTTGCCAATGTCACCTTCGCCTATGGCAGCAGTGTCAGCAGCGTGACGGCGGTTTACCTGCCCCAGCGCTACTTTGCCCTCGATCCGCAGGATCGCCCGCGCTTTGTCTTCTACAATGCCGACTACCGGGTGGAGCCGGATCGGTATGGCGGCTACTATGCTGCCTGCGACACGGACTGTGCCAAGAACGACCTGGTCGCTACGCAGTGGACGGTGACAAAATTTACCCAGGAGCGGGTCTTCTCCGAATATGACGTCAGGAATGAGCAGGTCGATTTTCCGGCCCTGACCTTTACCCGTGACGGCCGGCCCCGCATTGTTGCGCTGCTCTTCCCGCTCGAGGCGCTTTCGGACGATCTCTACCACCTGGCTTACTTTGCCTGTGACCAGACATGCACCGATGCCGAAAACTGGCAGCGCGTCAAGATCGGCGAGCGCGGTCAGGGTGGCTACCCGATCTGGGATATTGCCCTCGACGGCAACGATAACCCACGCATCGCCTTCTTCAAAGCTCCCACCAGCGACGGCACGGGCGATCAGCTCTACTATCTTAGCTGCAACAGCGACTGCCTGAACCCGGCGAGCTGGTCCACAACCGATCTGGACCTGCCCAACGGTGCCGGCGACGGCGTAGATCTGCTGCTCGACAGTCAGGGTCGCCCACGGATGGCCTATCTGAACGGCGAAAACCTGAACTATTCATGGTGCAACAGCGGCTGTGATCAGGCGGCCAACTGGCAGCAGCGGGAAGTAGACACCACCGAGCGGCTCGTCACCGAGTATCCGGTGCCGCTGCCCGTGACCTGCGATGCCGGGGTGTGGGACACCAGTGCGCCGGTGCCGGCACTCGCTGCATCCGGTGATCCGCACATCACCTATGAAGGCGGCTACAAGGCCCGCTGCCAGTTCCAGAACCCGGAAGATCCCAACGCCATCCGCGACGAGTTCATCGAAATCCGGCACACGGTACGGGTTGTCGGCTTCCGGCAGCCCTGAGCATCCATGTGACACGACTTACGCGGTCCCTTACCTGGAAGTGGATATCGCCCTCCGGCAGGGCGGACGGAAGAGATCAGATCTTTTTCACAAAAAAATTCACCTTGTGAATTTTTTTGTGAAAAAGAAAAGAGCGTACCATGCTGCCGCAGGCGAATCGGGCTAGTACCGGGCGCAAACGCCCAGTTTGCAGACCCACCGCGTAACGCGTGATGTGAGAGGTGACACAAAAGCCTCGCCCCGGAATTGCCTGGCAATTCCGGGGCGAGAACCGAGGAGGAGGATAGTTTGTTGCGCCGGAGAGCCGTACCGCGTGAACAATAATAACCGGCAACAATGAAACAATAGTATGGATTGCGCTACGACTCTCGTGTTGCAGTCTGTTTCTGTCTCTACTATATCCTACTACAACTTGTCATAACAATAGCTCTTCATTCGTATCCTGCCATAGGTGAGATGGGCTAACGGCGGGTAGGAGTTTAGTCCTGATCGCTGCTCTCGTCCTACCTTCGCTCACTTCGCGGCGTTCGTGGACCGGAGTCCCACCGCGCAACGCATGTTATAATTAAGCCTACATACCCGGCGTAGCTACAATCACCATTTCCCGCGCTCTCTGCATGTGCGAGGTAGCGTAGCGCGCCCCCCGTCATACATTGATAAGTTTGAGTAGGAGCAAAATATCTCGTAATGCCATACACACCTGAGAATCCGCTGATTGTCCAGAGTGACCGCAGCGTTCTACTGGAAGTGCATAACCCCCACTACGAAGCCGCCCGCGATGCCCTGGCCGGGTTCGCCGAACTGGTCAAATCACCCGAGTTTATCCACACCTACCAGATTACGCCGCTCTCGCTCTGGAATGCTGCCGCCGCCGACCATCCGCCCGATGCGATTGTCGCGGCACTGCAGCAGTATGCCAAGTTCGACATTCCCGACAATATTGTTGCCGACATCCGCGAGTACATGGGGCGCTACGGGCGTCTGCAGTTGCTGCGTCGTGACAACGGCGCGCTGGTGCTCCACAGCCAGGATATCCCCCTGCTGACCCAGGTCTGGAATAACAAGCAGTGCCGGCCCTACCTGGAAGCGCAACTAGACGCGCATACCCTCCTGGTCAACAGCGCGGCCCGGGGCCATCTCAAGCAGGCGCTGGTGCATCTGGGCTTTCCCGCCGAAGACCTGGCAGGCTATGTCAGCGGGGAAGCGCTGCCGGTGGCGATCTGTTCGCCCACCGCCGGCGGGCAGCCCTTCGCGCTGCGCAATTACCAGCATGAGGCGGTGGTGCGCTTCTACGAAGGCGGCAGCAGTCGCGGCGGTTCCGGCGTGATTGTGCTGCCCTGCGGCGCGGGCAAAACCGTTGTCGGCATCGGGGTGATCAACGAGCTTGCCACGCGTACCCTGATCCTCTGCCCCAACACGGTTGCCGTGCGCCAGTGGATCACCGAGTTGCTCGACAAGACCACGCTCACGGCGGATCAGATTGGCGAGTATACCGGCGAGAAAAAAGAGATCCGCCCGGTGACGCTGACTACCTACCAGATGCTGACCTATCGTCCCGCCCGCAACGGCAACAACGGCGATGGCGAGTTTCCCCATTTTCACCTGTTCAATGCGCAGGACTGGGGCCTGATTATCTACGACGAGGTGCATCTGCTCCCGGCCCCGATCTTCCGCATCACCGCCGAAATTCAGGCGCGCCGCCGGCTGGGTCTGACCGCTACCCTGGTGCGTGAGGATGGGCGCGAAACCGATGTTTTCTCGCTGATCGGCCCCAAAAAGTATGATGTGCCCTGGCGCGATCTGGAGCGGAGCGGCTGGATTGCCGAGGCGATCTGTACCGAGATCCGCCTGAACCTTAGTCAGGAGCAGCGCATGGAGTATGCCCTGGCCGAGGATAGCCGTGTGCAGTACCGTATCGCCGCCGAGAATCCCGCCAAACTGGACATGGTCGATACGCTGCTCCGGCGGCATCGCGGCGATCATGTGCTGGTGATTGGGCAGTATATCGACCAGTTGAAGCAACTGGCGCGGCGTACCGGCGCACCGATCATTACCGGCAAAACCAAAACGAGCGAACGCGAGAAGCTCTACGCGGCCTTCAGAAATGGCGAGGTGCCGGTCCTGATTGTCTCCAAGGTTGCCAACTTTGCGATTGACCTGCCCGACGCGAATGTTGCTATCCAGGTCAGTGGCACCTTTGGCTCCCGCCAGGAAGAGGCGCAGCGGTTGGGGCGGGTGCTGCGGCCCAAAGCCGATGGCCTGCCGGCCTACTTCTACACGCTGGTGACGCGCGACAGCCGTGACCAGGACTTTGCCGCCAACCGGCAGATGTTCCTGACCGAGCAGGGCTATCGCTACACCATCCTCGATGCAACAGAACTGCAGGCGGAGGCGGCCTGATGAGCGGCGAGCAGGGGTTGAACCGTCGCCTGAATCGCCTGAATCGCCATGATCTGCTGCGCCTGGTGGGAGCGCGGCTGCTGGCCCAGGGGCAGCGTCTGGTTGATGGCGGGTTGGTCACGGCCCTCCGGGTTGAGGACAACATCCTGCGCGGCCGCGTGCGTGAGAAGCAGGGCCGGCAGTCCACCCTGGTGCGGTTGCGGCTACCGGCGGGACATCCCGCGCTCGAGTCGACGCTGGAGATCCTGGAGCCGACCTTCAGCGATGACCTGACGGTGCTGACCCACTTCGAGGCGGCGTTACTCCTGGCCTGGGTGCAGCAGCATAACCCCGCCTTCCAGGGCATCGCCATCAGCAGCACCAGTGGGGTATACGAGGTTGATATGACCGCGCAGCACCCGCCGTCAACCCAGCCCGACTGGCTGCATGCCTTTGCCGAGGTGCCGCCGGATGCGCTCTGGCGCGGGATGCGTGGTCCGTATGGCACGCTGCCGGCGCTCCTCCTGCAGCAACGCGTTGCCGATATGCGTCGCATTGCCAAACGCCTGGGTATTCGCAGCACCAAAGAGTCGAAAGAAACCCTGCTGCCCCAGATGGTGCCGCTGCTCTGCCGTCCGGAGACGGTGCAGTCGGCAGTTGCCGGTCTCTCCCCGCTTCAGCGCACAATGTTGGCACTCTTCATCCTGCGCGACAGTGGCATGCCGCCCTACGCCGCGAACGAGACTGCGCAGCGCCTGCAACTGGTCGATAACCCGGAGGGAATGCCGGGTATTACCATTCCTGTGAGCGAGGCGCTGAAGAGTCTGCAAACGGCGGGCCTGGTCTTTGCCGATGATCCGAGCCACGACTATGCCGCCGATCATCAGGTGCCGCTAGAAATTATCGGCTGCTACCGGCCTGACTTGGCCGACCTGCCCCATGGCCTGGCGCGGGTCGAACCTGAACCCGCCCCGGCTCCCGCGCCGCCCGATCTGCTGGCAACGCTGCGCGGATTGGTGATGGCCCTGCGCGCGCGGACCTGGCCGGTCCCGCCCCTCCCCAATGCCCATGATCTGCAAGAGCGGCTGGCGGCTCTGCGCGGCTGGCACAACGATGCGGAGGAGTTGGAGCGGCTGCATCAGGCGAAGTCGGACCTCTGGCGCTGGCAGTATGACCAGTCAATCCGCCTGACGGTCTGCCCGCCGCCGGCGCTGCTGTCGGTTAGTGACCTGACCACGCTGGCACAAGAAACCGGCAGCACGCCGGGTATGGTCCATCTGCTGCTGCGCCTGCTGCAAGCGCTACAGGTGTTGCGCGCCGACCCACCCCATCTGACGCTCGCCGCGAGTATCGACAGCCTGCTGCTCCGCCCGGTGGAAGAACAGCGGCGCTTGCTCACTACAACCTGGGCCTGGATGACCAACTGGAGTGAGATCCACGACCTGGAGGATCTGTGGCTGGAGCGCACTATGTATCGCACCAGTGGAATGCGCCCCGACCAGCTCTATGCCGAACTGGCGGCCGCGCGGCGCTTCCTGCTGCGCCTGCTGCGGTTGCTCGATCCTGACCGCTGGTATCGGGTCGCGGATGTGATCGCTCTGGTGCAGTCAATTCATCCCCGCTTCCTGCTGGAGCAGCAGAGTGTGCCGCTCGGTCCCGACAACCGCGATGTCTGGTGGCTCCGTCCGGACAACGGGCGCAAACTTGATCCAACCAAAAAACGCGACTGGAAGCAGGGCGAAGCGCGCCTGCTCCAGCATCTGTTGACCGGCCCCCTTGCCTGGTTGGGCATGCTCGAACTGGGCGGCACGTCGCCCGAATATCTGCGCCTGACTCCGGCGGGTGCATATCTGCTTGGTCTGCGCGATACGTATCTGCGCGAGGAGTCCGGGCGGGTACTTCAGATTCAGGCAGAGCCGGCTGCGGCCAGAGTGACGGTGCGGTTGGCGCTGGCCGATGCGGTGCCCCAGGTGCTGCATACGCTGGAACAGATCGCGCAGGCCGCCGGGCTGGATCAGGGCACCCTGGTCTACACCATTACGCCGCAGCAGTTGCGCGATGGACTGATGCATGGGCAGACGGTGGAACAGGTGCAGGCATTTATGCGGGAGCATGCCCGCGAACCCCAGCCGGATGCAGCCCTGGCGCTGCTGAAAAAGTGGGGTAGCGGGTTTGGGCAGGCGACGATCTATACCCGGCTGGCCCTGATTGAACTGTCCGACGATCTGCTGCTGCCGGAGTTGCTGCGCAGTACCCGGCTGGAGCATGCGATTCTGGAGCAACTGACGCCGCGCCTGCTGCTGGTTGACCCGGCCGCGGCCGACGCGCTGTTTGATGAACTGGTGGCAAAGGGCTACACCCCGCGGAGGATGCGCGCGCCATGACCGACCAGTCAACCATTGACCTGCTCACGGCTCACACAAAAAATATTCTCAACGACATGGGGAAAGTCTGGGGACTGACGCGCAGTCACAAAGATCGGACTGAACAGGCCCGGGCCGTCGCCGCGCAGATGTCCCAGCCCGAGCTGGTCCGCGAGCGGGTTGAGCAGTTGAATGAGCGTCAGCGCGCCCTGCTCGAAATGATCCAGATGGCCGGCGGGCGTATCAGCACGGCCGGTCTGCGCCGGCAGGCGCTGCGGAGCAACCTGGTTGAAGCCTCTTCATCCCCAGGTTCGTATCGCGGCTACTACGCGCCGACCTACCGGCCACAGCCCGGCACATTTGAGGCCGAAGTTATCGCGTTGATACAGACGGGTCTGGTCCTCTCGCCGGGCGAGCCGCGCTATGGTAGCCAGTATCTTGACCTCGGCCCGCGCATCGAGCTACTCATTCCCGCGCCGGTGCTGGCGGCACTGCCGGCGCTATCCCCCGTTACCACCAGCCTGGAGGGGCCACCGCCGCCGCAGGTCAACCCCGGCGATGCGGGTGCGTTCCAGCGCGATCTCTACCTCTACTGGAGTTACCTGCGCGATAATACGGTGACAGTCACCAAACAGGGGCTGGTTAGCAAGACTCACCTGAAGCGCATCAATGCCGAGTTGACCCGCAGTGAGTCCCTGGACGATGTGCGGGACGAAAACTATGCCGGGCGGCTGCGCTTCCTGCGCGCGCTCCTGATGCACTGCCAACTGGTGCGCCAGGAAGGTAACACGCTCACCCCGGCCCCGGACGCGGAAGCCTTCTTTCTGCGCCCGCTGGTCGAGCGGGTCAAAGCCGGTTTCGCGGCCTACCGGCAGATGCGGGCCTGGGATGAACTGCTGCGTATCCCCGACGTGAATATTCGTGGGCGGCGCGTCAGTGATACGGATGCGCCGCCGTTTGTGGTCATGGCGCGTCAGATTGTCCTGCGCAAACTGGTGGACTATGTCGGCGAAGGCTGGCAGGATGCGGCCCGGCTACGTGATCTCTTCTTTCAGCGGCACTACGAATTTCTGCTGCCGCGCCAGACCTCAAGCTGGTCGGGGATGAATAACCCCTATGTTGACTATGGAAATAACCTGGGGTGGACCTTTGTGATACCGCAGGTATGGGAGACCGCTCAGGGACGGTTCTACGAGAGCGATGCGCCCCTGAACGAAGAAGAGGGCTGGTCGTTTGTCGAGGGTGGCTTTATTGATATGATCCTGCGCGAGCCGCTGCACTGGCTGGGCCTGGTCGATATCGGTGAGGCTCCCACCGATGATGACTCCGGGCCGGCGGCCTTCCGCCTGACTGCGCAGGGTGCGCATATTTTGTTGGATAAGCCCCTGCCCGAACATGCCGAACCCACCGGCGGACGCCTGATTGTCCAGCCGACCTTTGAGGTGCTGGCCTACCCGCCGGTTCAGGAGACCCACCTGGCCCTACTTGATCGTATCGCCGAGCGCGGGCGGCTGGATCAGGTAGCGGCCTACCGGCTGACGCGCGAGTCGATCTATCGCGCCCGCCGGCAACATGGCATGTCGATTGAAGAGGTAACCGCCGCGCTGGAGCGGGAGAGCGGCGCGGAACTGCCGCAGAATGTGGCCTACACCCTGCAGGAGTGGGGCCGCGCCCAGGACCGCGTGCTGCTGCGTGATGATCTGGTGCTGCTCCAGGCCGAGCCGGCCCTGCTGGACCGCCTTGCCGCGCACGATGCTACACTGCTGGCGCGCCGCCTGACTCCCACCAGCGCGCTGGTGCCTCCCGAAGCGCAACTGCGTGTGGAGGCGGCTCTCTTCGATCTGGATACCCTGCCGGTGGTTTACGCGGCTCCCCCGCCCCCCGGCGACCAGCAGGTGACGCCAATCTCCTACCTGGAGGTTGAACCCGACGGGCTGATCCGCTTTCGGCCCGGCGCGCCCCGGCTCTACCTCAAGCGCGCGCTGGCGCCCTTCACGGTTGAGGTTGGTGCCGATCTGCAGGTGATGACGGCGCAGGTGCAGCAGGCGGTGCAGCATGGCCTGCCGGTTGAGCGGATCATCGCGCTGCTGGCCGGCTGGTCTGGTGGTGTACTCCCCGCCGAACTGGAGCAGGCGATCAAGGTGTGGGGTGGCTTCTTCGGGAGCGCCCGGGTTGAGCGCCCGCTACTGCTGCGCCTGAGTGATGCACGCACCCTGGCGGCGCTCCAGGATGATCCGGAGATCAATGCGCTGCTCCAGCCCTACCAGCCGGAGGGCGTGCCGGTGCAGATCGACCCGGACGATCTGCCGCGTTTGCGCGAACTGTTCGCGGAGCGGGGTATCGACCTGGATGATCCGCAGGCAGGGGACAAAAAACGGGGGCAGAAGTAACGAATGTGTGACAGCGGTAGGGGTAGGGGTAGGGGCGAAAGATTTTTCGCTCTTACTGCTGCCGCAGGCGAAACCGGCGTTCGCGTCCGGCACGAGACTGGAACAGTCCGCACCGCGTAACTCGCGTAACTGACACGCGTTACGTGGTCCCTGTTTTGGAAGGAGATATCGCCTCCGGCAGGGCGGAAGAACCCGGAGCTTTTGCACAAAAAATTCACGTTGCGAATTTTTTGTGCAAAAGCTAAAAAAGTACCATGCTGCCGCAGGCGAAGCTGACGTTTGGGTTGGTCATCAGACCGAAATAAGCTGCACCGCGTAACGCGTGTAATTAATACGACTTACCCGGTGTGCGTTCAAACGGACCGTTTGCTCTCGATAACGGCGTATTTCGCCTGCGGCAGCATGGTACTGTTTTGTCTTTTTCCGAAACATGTGGCTCTCCGAGCCACATGTTTCGGAAAAGAATGTCCCATTCCACCCTGCCGGAGGCGCATCGGGCCGGTTGTCCCGGCAGACGCCCGGGTTGGGAACCGACCGCGTAACGCGTGTAATGAAGATATTGTGTGTTGTCGGGTGATGCGGCAGGTTCCGTCCGCATCACCCGGCCTGATCACCGGGCCACAATTGGCATATGCAGTTGATAGGGCGCTTCCAGCGTCGTCAGTTCAACCGGCAGCCGGATGACCGGCTGATAGGGATCATTGCTGCGTAGCAGAACCGCGCTGCGATAGGGTTGTTGCTGCGTCGGCATCACCCAGTCCAACATGATGGACACTTCTTCCTCGGTCCCTGCTGCAATGTTGCCACTATCTTCGGGGAGTTCAACCCAGAACTGCGGATTGGTCTGAGGTCGCCACTCAATCGTCAGCCCATCCGCAATCGGCGTGCTCTGCCCGCAGCCGATCTTCTGGATATCCCGGCTACGGTGCTGAATACCAACCGCAACATCCGCCGGCAGCATATCCAGTTGCCCATAGTTAAACATAATCCGCCCATCGCGCGCCAACACAATCTGAAACGTGAACCGCTGATCAGGTTCACCATGCCGTGGCACACTCTCAAACAGGATCACAAAGCCCGCCGCAACCGTGCCATAGCGGATCGTCCCCCCCTGCGACGGGTCCAGGTTGGTACGCAGGGGCACAATGGCCCGCGAAAATGACTCCGGCACCGGCAGGCAGGCTCGGTCAAACTCAATGGGATCGGGATCGCTTTGTGGATTGAACGTTACAACCCCATTTGCACTCAGATAGACTTCGTCATAGAAATTTCCATAGAAGGGAAAATCAAACCCAAGCGGTAGTTCATCGGACGTGGCATTATCCGCCAGTTCCAGGGCAGTCGTTGTCCCCGGCGGCAGATCAATCCAGGTTGACGCCGGGCCGTCCGTCTCATCGCTACGCCAGATGCCATACTGCTCCGGGGGCACTTCAAGCGTGTAGTCGAGCGGCTGTGTGCCGGTATTTGCTACCGTTACCGCAAACTCGGCCACTTCGCCAAAGGCCAGCGTTGCCGTCAACGGGTCGGTCTCGGCGACCATGCGCGGCAGGTCGGCAACCAGGGCAAACAGCGGTGTGCTGACCGTGCCCGCCTGGGCTGCAACTTCGATGGTCTGACTCAGGTATCCGGGTGCGCCGGCCGTGAGCGTGTACGGTTCGGAGCGTGTCTTCAAGGTAATGGTGAAGTTTCCGCTGCTGTTGACCGGCACGGTCGGGCCGCCACTCACCGTAACCGTTCCGGTAATCGGCATGCCCGTCTCGTTGTCGCTGAGGCTGCCGGTGATAATGACCTGCGGATCGACCGGAGTGACGGTCAGGTCAACCTCAACCATCAGGGGCGTCTGGCTCAAGTTATCCGTGTGGAGCAGTAGTCGTGCCTGGTACTCGCCCGGTTCGGAAACGCGCCCCGCATCCAGCGTAACCGAAATCGTCTCTGACGCGCCCGGCGTAATATTCGGCAGGCCGGCGGGCAGTTCCAGCCAGGGCACATCAACCGTGGCGGCGGCAACGGCGGCATAGGCATTTAGGACGCCATAGCCATAGATGTTGTTTGGGATGGTATCAGCCGGGCAGTTCGCATACTGCGACCCGGTAAAACTTGAGTCCGTGCTGCCAATGGCACTCTCGGCCAGGATTGCGTAGGTGGCATCGTAATCGCTAATCAGCGCGGGATTGGCGGACCAGAGCAGCGCAACCGTGGCGGCCACGTGCGGCGCGGCCATGGAGGTGCCCTGGAGTGAGCCATAGCTGGTGTCGCTGCCGGCGAACGTTGAGACAATCCCCTGGCCCGGCGCGCTGATATCCGGCTTGAGGTCGCCGTCAAGTGACGGACCAATACTGCTGAAGGAGGCAATCTCATCATTCTTATTCGTTGCGCCAACCCCAACCACATTGCTGTAGTCACCCGGCGAAGCCACGGTGCTGCAGGTTGCATTATTGCCATTGCCGGCCGCAAACACCGGGAAGATCCCCGCCGCGCGCCATGCGGTGGTGTAGCCGGCATACTGATCATTGCCACCGACGCTATCGGCCCACGAGTTATTAATAACTTGCGGCCGCAGGTCAGGTCGGGGGTTCTTGCCGTCGGGGTCGGTCGGATTGAGCAGCCACTCGGCGGCAGCTATCAATGCCGCCTCTGAGCAGAAGGTCTTCTCACAGCCCCGTGCCGCGATCCATGCCGCGCCAGGGGCAACCCCAATCGCCGGTTGAGCGTCGGTGCCGTCACCATTGCCCACCATCGTGCCCATGGTGTGCGTGCCATGGTTGCCCGCGTCGAATGGTTCGGACAGGGGATCTTGCGGATCAAACCAGTTGTAGGTATGCTCAATGCTGCCCGACGTGTCATAGCCCCGATATTGGGGCAGCAGCGCCTGATGATTATAGGAGACACCGCTGTCAATACTGGCAACCGTGATGCCGGCTCCATCGATCCCAAACTCGTTCCAGACCCGATCCGCCGCAATCTTGCGGATGTTCCAGCAGATGCCCTGCGCATCGGGATCGCAGGCCGAGGGGACTGTCAGGTTCGGTGCGAACTGCTTCGGTGCAGTTGCCGGATAGGAGCTGAAGGTACTGGTATCGGTGCTGCCGGCGTTATCCAGGCGGGAAACCCGATTGGCGCGTAGCAACGCAACCTCGGCCCGGCCTGCCAGCGCCTGCACATCCGCCGCGCTGCCTTCAACCGCAATTGCATTGGCAATCCAGAAGGGTTGATACTCCAGGCCGCGCGCATCAAGCCAGTCGCGCAGCGGTTGCTGGCTGCGGGCCGCATGCTGCAGCAGCGTTTCGTAGACATACTGCCCGCGCGCATTCCAGTCGGCAATACGATAGGCCCCCGAAAGATCCGGCTGGTCTTTCAGGAACACCAGGAACTCGGTCTGCCCATCCGCTGACGCATCCAGGTCGCGTGTCAGTTGGGTGTCGATCCGCTCCGCTTGATTGGGGAGGGCGACCCGGCGCAGTTCCTGGGGTACCACCCGCCGGGATACGGCTCCAACCGGCGGTGCTGATTGCGCCTCGTACAGCCTGGGTGTAAGCGACACCGTGCCGCCGTTGGTGATCTCGAGTGCAACCTGCTGCCGTTCGCCCATCGGTATCGTTGCGGTGAGCCGGTCGGGTGTCGTGCTAAAGGGACTCCCGCCGGCCTGGGGATCTGGACTGGCCGGATCAGTGGCGCGGGCTGCCGGCGGGATGAGCCCAATCGGAAGAAAGAGTAAAAGGAGCGTAAGGATAAATACACTAGACAAACGTCGACATGTCATATTTAATCTCATATATCTATGTTGTGTTGATTGCTTCAGATATGGTTTATCTCAGAACCTGTCTGAAAAGGGACGGTTTCGAGGGCGATGCTCTCCAAGAACCCTTTTTCTGCCCGCCGTGTAGCGGTGGGCAGGGGAGAACGTGAGCGGCAAAGTCCCTCACACTCCCCCTTTTCAGACAGGTTCTTAAAAATCTGAAACGTGCCAACGCAAAATATACGGTTAACCGATTAAAAAAGCACAGCGAGATAGCCTCCAGGACAGCAGCGGACATTCCTGATAGGAACGCTGCCGCCGGGACATCCGGTAGCGCCAAAACAGATATACGGTACGTTGCAGGAGTCTCTGCTGGACTATGCGGCTGGTTTACGCTCTAGCTGATCTAATAGACGATCAAGTTCGGCTAAGGTGTGCGCCAGATCAGTTGAATTTGCCTGGATCGTACTCACCGGGGAAAGCACTGTCCGTACCGCCTGGATGTCATTACCGGCCCGGCGCAGGTCTTCCAGCGCCTGCTGCATGCGACCGGCATGAATCCGAACGCCATGCCGGGCTAGAAGGGTACGGTAGTGCTCATACTGTTCCGTCAGATGCTCTGCAACCGTTTCAAACCCGTGCCGGACGATGGTCATCCGGGTGTGGTAGCGCATCGCATTCTCCGCAAACATCAGCGGATCGTCGTGGCGGGGCTCAATCAGCACAATATCGACATTGGGGTGTCGCCGCTGCACCTGTTTAAGATGGTAGTGCAACCCGGCATGTACAAAGGTACGGAAAACCTGGTTGCCGATGTGCGACAATCCCTGCTCGCCCAGACTTGCGCCGATGGTATGGCGTGAGTTATCAAATGGCACCATCGGGTTGATGCAGATGATTAGCTCGGCCCCCCGGTCAATTGCCACATCGAGGCTGACTGTCCCGCGGATACCGCCATCAAGGTAGTCACTCGATCCGGCGCGCACCGGCTGGTAGAACAGGGGCACGGCGGCTGAGGCACAGACCGCCAGCGAGATCGGCACGTTATCGAGTGGCGGATGCCCAAAGATGGCGCGCTGTCCACTGTTGAGATCCGTCGCAATAATTGCCAGTTCGTGCGGCAGGTGGCGAAAATCATTGCTATGGCCTGATCGGGTAAACAGATTGCGCAGATACTGCTCCAGCATAGTGGTATCGTAGAGACCGGTCGGCAGGCCAATCGCCAGCGTTTCGAGCAGATCCAGGAGCGAGGCATGCGGCCCTTCCTGGAAGATACGGCGAAGGGTTGTCAGCAGTGCTGCCGGTAGCCGGGCACCCCGGCGCAGCACATCCGGCAGATTGAAGGCGTAGACATGGTGCGGGGAGAGTTGCTCAATGCCCAGCACCGAGGTATCGAGCAGAGCCAGCAGCGTACGCGGCGAGAACCCATTTGCCAGACAGGACGCCACCAGCGCACCGGCACTCGTTCCTACATAAATATCCAGATCATTCACCGAGATCTGGTCCAGCAGTTCGTCAACGGCACAGAGTGCGCCGACCTCGTAGACGGCTCCGGCAACGCCGCCGCCGGCCAGGACCAGCGCGGTTTTGCTGCGTTGTGGCGATGGGAGGATGCTCACGTTCCCCTCGTTGGTTAGTCGTTCGTTAATGACACATGTTACGCGGTGGGCGTGCAAATCGGGTATTTGCCCAGGTTCAGAGGCAGACTCGCCTGCGGCAGCATGGTACTTTTTCTACTCTTTGTGCCGGAAATTTGGCTCGGAGAGCCAAATTTCCGGCACAAAGAATGGATTCTTCCGCCCTGCCGGACGCGGATCGGGCTGTTCATCCAGGTGAACACCTGGCTTAAAACCGACCGTGTAAGTCATGTTAATGATCGTCATCGCGCACAGCACCCCCGTGCTGCCGCATAAGCTGTTCGACAACTGCCGTTAACGCATCAACCTGGGCATGCAGGCGGACAACATCCTGCCGGTTCGGCACATCTTCCTCGTGAACTTCCAGCGTCTGGTCCTCTTCCTGGGCCAGATCATCGCGGAGCATAAGATGCCGTAGTCGGGTATCTTCTTCGCTGCTCAACGCACCCTCGGCCACCAGTTTGTCCAGCCGGCGTTTGATCTCGGCTTCGATAATCTCTTGTCCGCCAAGTGAGTTCAGCAGCACGCGGCGCAGGCTGGTCAGCGTATCGCCACTAAACTGGATTAACCCCGTCAGGACCGTTGCCGGTAGCGGTCCACCACCACCATTGCGTCCCCGAGTCTGTAAAACAACCTGGGCCAGGATACTCCCGGTGATATCCTCACCGGTTTCATTATCGATAACCTGAACATGCTCGCCTGCCTGCACCAGCCGCCCAATGCCATCAAGGGTGATATACCGCTTGCGATTGGTGTGATAGAGCTTCCGGTTGGCATACTTCTTGATCGTCTGCATCGGGGCTTCCTTCCCTGTGGCTGCTGTATTATAGCACACCCGGTCCGGTTATGAGTGGTAGAAAAGAGATTCGGTGGGGAAATATCAGATGCTAACGTGGGGGTAACGGCGGGAATATGATGACAGCATATTCCCACCATAGCTGGACAGATGAGTGCTTAACGCTACGCCGGAGGCGTTCCCTGCTCCGGAGCGGCTCCCTGCTCCTGGCTCTGCGTGCGGCGCAACTCTTCGACCCGGGCTGCAAGCTGGGCAATCTTCGCGCTCAACTCGTCAATATCCCGCTTGGACGGAACATTGAGGCGGTTAAGAAACTGCTCCAGGCTATTCTCCAGTTGTTCGCCAATATTGTTGACCTGGGTCTGTGCCTCGGCCTCAACGGCCTCAGCCTGCGGTCGCTGCTGACGGAAGCGTTCCTTGACCTCGTTCATCAGCTTCTCGCCATCCTTCTGCGCCAGTTCGCCGCGCTCGACCAGGCGGTTGATAAAGCTCTCAACCTCATCGCGTGTCAGCGCCACCGCGCCAATCCCGGCCAGCATCAGCCGCCGCAGTATCTCGTTCATTGGAGTGGCACTGCTCCCGTTCTCTTCATCGATCTGGCGGACATTTACCTCAATCTCTTCTGCCATAGCCGGCTCTCCTTACGTACTATTTGGGGACTATGTCCTGTGAACGCGGTTCGCCACGCTTTCTATCATAGCATGGTTCTGCGAGTTAGTGACGTGTCATAATGCTTATAACGCATTGCGTCATTAAGATCAGTATAACACTCCGCCGTATGCCTGTCAACCACACAAGTGACGCAGTCCTTGACCCGGAAGACCGTTGGGCCTCCGGTAGGGCGGAAGATTCCCGATCTTTTTCACAAAAAAATTCACAACGTGATTTTTTGTGGAAAAGCTACAAGAGTATCATTGCTGCCGCAGGCGAAGCGGGCTTCCACCTGGTCAAACATCCAGGTTGCGTACCAACCGCGTACGTCGTGTCAACCAGAGGACACATCCAGGTTAGATGCCGACGCGATGCTGCGTGTCCATGGTGTCGGCATCTGACCGGAATGTCATCTTCGCCTGCAACAACGCGCTATCGGCGATAGTCTTACCCGTCGGCATGGTTGCCGCGAGCCGGACATGCGCTTACGTTCCACTGTGCCCGATAGCTTCTTTTGAGAGATCTCTCAGCTTCCCGCCGGTTCCGTGCTGCCGGGAACCACGTCAACAGAGGGAGAAGAGTTGCATGCATGCTATCTTGCAGTTGCTGCGCCGGTTGTTTATCGGCGGAACGCTGGGTTACGCGGTGGGAATAGCCGGTCTGGCGCTGCTCTGGAATGGCGAGTTTCGGGACGCCTGGTGGCTGGAGTTGTCAAACATCTTCGCGCTATATCTGTTTGTGCCGCTGCTGCTGCTGGTTCCGGCCGCCCTGCTGATCCCTTCCCGCTGGTTCCGAGGGGCGGTGTTCTGCGTGAGTGCAATCTTTGGTCTGCTCTTTGTGCCCACCTGGATTCCTACCAGCCCATTCCGACCGGCGCTGGAGCCGGATCTGCGGGTTGCTACCTGGAATGTGTTGTATAACAATCCTGAGGGCAATGAGGTGGTTGCGCTCCTGCGTGCGCAGGATGCCGATGTTATCGTACTTCAGGAGCTAACCGTTCCGGTCACGGAGGTATTGGAGGAGCAGATGCGCCAGGACTATCCCTACCAGGCGCTGGAGCCGTTGTATGGTGACCACGGCATGGGGATTATCAGCCGTTACCCGTTTGTCAATCGCACCAATGATCCGACATTTCCCTGGCGCCGCGTAACGCTGGAAGTAGCGGATCAGGAACTAACTGTGATCAATGTGCATCTGGCGACGCCGCAACTTCAAACGCGCGATCTGCCGTTCCTGAACCGTGAGGTGATCATTGAGGACTATACGACCGCGCGCCGCTCAACCCAACAGGCGGAACTGCTGGCGCTGATCGACTCCATCGCAGGACCGCTTGTGGTACTGGGTGACTTCAACACCAGCGACCGGGAACCGGCGTATGCTGAGTTAAACCGGCGACTGCATGACGCCTATCGTGAAACAGCCTGGGGAGCGGGCCTGACCTTCCCGCAGAATATATCGGTCGGCCCGCTGCCCGTGCCTTTCCCGCTTGTGCGCATTGACTATGTCTGGAGCAAGGGTGGCATACTCCCCACAGATGCCTATACGGTGTGCCGTGGTGGTGGCTCGGACCACTGCATGGTGGTCGCCGATATGGATATCCGGGTAATATCTATGGTCAAGGAATGAGATTATATGCTACACACCCAATTCCTGCCGCAGCGCGATCAGCTCATCCTCAATGCGACGTAACAGCGGTTCCTGCTCGTGGGGCAGCAGAAACGAGGCCCGCACGCCATTCAGCACCAGCGTGCAGAGATCATCGACATCGAACCCAAACTGGCGCACGGCGATGCGATACTCATCAATTAACGTGGTATGAAAGAAGGTTGGGTCATCGGTATTGAGCGTGATCAGCACCCCCGCATCAAACAGTTGGCGCAACGGATGCGCCTCCCAGGAGCGCGCCGCCCCGGTCCGGAGGTTGCTGCTGGGACAGATATCCAGCACCACGCCCCGCTGCGACAGATAGGTCACCAGGTTCGCATCATCAATACTGCGGATACCATGGCCCAGCCGCTCCGACTGCAATGCATCAACCGCGCCCCAGACGCTGGCAGGCCCGACCACCTCGCCCGCGTGGGCCATCAGGCGTAACCCGGCCGCCTTCGCTGCCGCAAACACCTCGGCAAACGGCTCCGGCGGGTAGCCAATCTCATTGCCGCCAATCGACCAGGCGACAACGCCATGTTTCATCGCCTGCTGCGCAATCTCCAGTACCTCCCAGGCCAGTTCGGGCCCATACTGGCGACCATAGTCCAGCCCCAGGCGGACAACCACCCCGGTTTCACGCTCGACCCGCTGAAATCCGGCAGCCGTCCCGGCAATCGCCTCGTGCAGATCCACGCGGTTCAGGTGCTGCATCGGCGAGAGCATCACCTCGGCATAGCGCACCTGCTGCCGGGCCAGCATCATTCCGGCTTCATAGGCCAGGCGCTCAAAATCTTCCCCGGAGCGAATAGCGCGTACCAGCGCCATGTAGACCGTCAAGAACTCAGCAAAGTTGCGATAGCGAAAGAGTTGTTCCACCCCCACAATATCGCGTGCCGGCAGTTCCACACCATTGCGTTGCGCCAGTTCCAGGAGTGTGCCCGGCATGATGGTTCCTTCGAGATGAAGGTGTAGTTCCACCTTGGGCATGCGCCTGATAAATGTATCGATCTCTGGTGTGAGCACAGCACTACTCCTTTACATTGTCGGGTCAGGTCAGTTTCAGCACACGCAACAGGGTAAGGCGAGGGAAAAAAAAGGAAATAGCAGAACGCTATTTCCCCACATGCCCCTACGTTCGTCCAGGTCGTTGTTGCCGGCAGCCCGTTCAGATCAGAATTACCCAATGCCCGCTTCGGCCAGGCGCTCGGCATTATCGTGGACAATCAGCGTATCGATGAGCCGGTCGAGATCCCCGTTCAACACTCCTGGCAGATTCGAGAAATTCTGCTCAATTCGATGATCTGTCACCCGGTCTTGCGGGTAATTATAGGTACGAATCTTCTCCGAGCGCTCACCAGTTCCCACCTGCGCCAGGCGGGTCAGTCCCTGTTCGCGCTGCCGTTTTTCCTGCTCAATGGCATAGAGCTTGGAGCGTAACACCGAGAGTGCCTTCTCTTTGTTTTTAAGCTGTGAGCGGCTATCCTGGCAGGTGACAACCATCTCTGCCGGGGTGCCCCCCTTGTAGACAATCCGTACCGCCGAGTCGGTTGTATTAACGCCCTGACCACCATGACCACCACTGCGGAACACATCAACGCGGTAGTCTTCGTCGCGCAGGTCAACTTCAGTTGCCTCGATCTCCGGGAGTACGGCGACCGTTGCCGTACTGGTATGGATGCGCCCACGCGCCTCCGTTTCGGGCACGCGTTGCACCCGATGACCGCCGCCCTCATATTTCAGGCGGCTGTAAGCACCCTCGCCCCGGATCGAGAAGACAACTTCTTTATAGCCACCAACGCCATTTTCCGCCATATTCGCCAGTTCAATCTTCCACCCGCGCGTCTCGGCATAGCGATAGTACATGCGGTAGAGATCGGCAGCAAACAGCGCCGCTTCATCACCGCCGGTACCCTGGCGAATCTCAAAAATCACATCCTTCGAGTCGTTCGGATCACGCGGCAGCAGCAGTACCTTCAATTCTTCTTCCAGCGTGTCGCGCTGCCGGCGCAGCAGATCCATCTCTTCCTGGGCCAACTCGCGCATTTCCGCATCAAGCCCATCATTCAGCATCGCCTGGGTGTTCTCAATACCCTGCAGGGTCTGCCGATAGGTGCGAAACGCCGTGACAAGTGCCTCCAGGTCACGCTGCTCGCGGGCAAGTTGTTGTAAACGTGTCGGATCAGTGGCTACTTCGGGTTGCGCCATTATCTCAGTCAACTCCTCGTAGCGCTGCTCGACACTGGCAAGTTTATCAAACATATGAACGTAACTCCCACCATTTTTAGTGGACGATTATTATACCACACCCAATTTACCGCAAAACACAAGCTATAACAAAACACGGGGCAACGAACGAGACGCTCGTTACTCCCGTGCTGTCTGACGAACGGCGGTCTAAGAAGAACTTTTCGCCATCTTCTTGCGTCGGTTACGCTCGGCACGCCGACGCTTCTCCTTGCGCTGTTCGCTCTTGGAGATAAAATGCATCTTTTCACGGTAAGTCTTAGTGATACGTTCTGTGACAACGCCCTTGTTAAAGCGACGGATCAACTGCTCGACTGACTCACCATCACGTCGTTCTACTTTCATATGCACCGGACCGCAATAGACGAAAAAAACCGCCCCCGACAACTGGTTGCGGCTGAGATGACCTTCCGGTCAGTTCCTCCATAACAGCAGTAGACAGGCATCTTCGCTTGCGGTCGTCTTCTTCACCCCCTTTGTCGTGGATTTGGCACGCCGTATTGCTGGAGTTACGACCAACTCCATACGCACACTATGTACAGTATAGCGGAAATTTCCCGGAATGGCAAACGTGGGCCGCCGGGTAATTATGCATAATAGAGCCCAGGCACGCTGCCTACACCTGAACGGCTGACCCTGAAAGAGTTGCCTGCACCGGCGTGCCGCCTATGAGCCGAGCAACTCTTCGGCCTCAATGATGGCCTGGGCAATATCCTTCATTTTGGTACGCTTATCCCGGGCGCGCTGGCGCAGGCGCTCGTAGGCGTCGCGCTCACTCAGGCCCAGCCGCTGCATCAAAATGCCTTTGGCCCGCTCAATCAGCTTGCGGGCTTCCAGCGAGTCCTGCAACTCGACGACTTCGGTGCGCAGTGCCTGGATCTCTTTAAACCGGGCCAGGGCAATGTCGATGGCCGGCGGCAGTTCGTTCTCATTCACCGGTTTAACCAGGTAGGCCAGGGCTCCGGCAGCCTCAGCTTTGCGGATCGTCTCTTTGTCGGCATACGCGGTTAACATAATGATCGGGACCGGACTCTGGTTTTTGATGATCGCCGCCGCCTCAGTCCCTTCCATTTCCGGCATGCGAATATCCATGATGATCAGATCGGGACTCAGCCGATTTGCCATGGTAATCGCCTCGGTGCCCGAGCGGGCAATACCGACCACATCGTACCCCAGTCCTTTGAGTTGTTCTTCCAGCGTCAATGAGACGAGATCATTGTCTTCGGCAATTAAAATGCGGGTAGCAGACATGGCTCCCTTCCTCGACTAGGCAGGACACGGCCTCGAAGTTGCCCACACTGCCCGGCAGGGGGTGCAGACAATGCCAGAGATGTGTGTTCTTTGCAAAACAGGCCCATGGTACACATATATAGACAGAACCTACCCGGCCCGCGCGGTATGTTCACCTGATGGCACAGTTTGTGGACAGTGACAGGGTACGTCCTGTAGAAATAGTTATGACATAAAGTGATAGCGTTAATACTATGAGTTGCTGGTATGATACCACAATTTGCCGCGTCAGGCACCTGCGATCCTGCGACCCGGACGGAATATGCCGGATGTTTCAACCGGGAACAGCCAGAACGAAAATATCTGTGGATGGATGGCGTTGCGATTGCCCTGAAACTGATCCGGTTTCCAGGGTTGGGCTGCCGGACGCAGGTTGGCCCGGTGAAGCAGCCGCGTCAAGTATGATACAATCAGGGGTACACACGGAGTTTGTATTGCTCAGGGAGGATTGAACGCATGCTGTATGCTATCACGACGACCGCGATTGAAGACTACATGAATGAACTGGTTCCCCCCCGTCCCCCGGTTCTGGCGGAACTGGAAGCGCGCGCGCAGCAGCAGGGTTTGTCGCTAGTCGGCCCCGTAGAGGGAACGTTTCTCTACCTGCTGGCGCGCAGTGTGGGGGCCCGTGAAGCACTCGAAGTCGGCACAACGACGGGGTATGAGTCTATCTGGCTCCTGCAGGCACTGACGGCGTCCGGTGGCCGATTGACGGCCGTTGAGAGCCGGCCAGAGCGGGTAAACCTGGCGCGCGAGTTTCTGGAGAAGGCCGGGTATACCAATGATGTTACGCTGCATCATGGCGCGTGGATGACGCTCCTGCCCACACTGACTGGTCCCTATGACCTGATCTTTCTCGATATCCTGCGCAGCCTGACCAGTGATACGGAGTCGCTTCAGGCGCTCGATCTCTGCCTGCCGCTGCTGCGTCCCGGTGGCCTGCTGATCAGCGATAATGTGCTCTGCAGTGCCCAGGTGCTGGAAGACGACGCGCCGCCCACCGTTCGGGGCATCCAGAAGTTTAACGAGCGGATTATGTCCCATCCCGAGTTGGAGTCGGTTATTCTGCCGATCCATGATGGCATCGCTATTAGCCGCAAAAAAGAGGCATAGTGCATCGCTACCGGCCGGGCAATTTGCTTATCGCCGGGCAGCGATGGACATCGGTTCATGCGGGTGAGGGTTAGCGCATTGTTCCACTCAAGGATTCCTTATGGCCCGTTCCAGTGCCGCGCAACGGCATATCTCCGAGTTGACAACCTTGAATGCGCCGGCGCAGACGCTCAACCAGGCGCTGGATCTGCGTGGCGCCCTCGATAAGGCGGTCAATATGGTGCGCTGTAGCCGCCTGCGCCATGCGGTCGGTGATAAGTGGGGGCTGGCGCAGCATGCCTCGGTGCCACTGCGCAGCGGCGATGAGATGCTGGGCATTCTTAATGTTGCGACAAAAGAGTGGAGTCACTTCTCACAGGCCGATCTGCAGCTCCTCTGGGCAGTCGGGTCGATGCTGGGGACGGCGATTGCGCGGGCGCAACTCTATGAGCAGGTCAAGGTGCGTCGGGTGCAGGAGCAGGGGATGCTGCTGCGGCTCTCGCAGGAGTTGCTCGGTGCGGAAGAGTTGGAGCCCGCACTGCAACGCCTGGTGCGCGTCGGCTCGCGTCTGCTGGAGGCCGATGCCTGTGCCTTTGTCGAGGCCGATGAGGTTGATATGCGCGCTGTGTTACGGGCAGTGCCTGGCCGTCAGTTGCCGGAAGCCTGTGCCTGGCCGGTGACACTCGATCAGCAGACACCGCACCTCTGGTATCTCCCGGAGCATCAGCCTGCCCGACGAGGCGCTGTCCGATCTGCCGGTCCTGCTGCGCCGGCAGCATTTTCAGGGGCACCTGGCTATTTTTGTAGAACTCAACGGTGTTGGTGTTCCCGTCGGAACCCTGATGGTGAATACAGTAGCCCCCCGACAGTTTCTCGACGACGAAGCACAACTGCTGGCATTATTAGCGAACCAATTGGCCCAAACACTGGAGCGTGAGCGGTTACATCAGGAGGCTCTGGCGCGTCAGCGGCTGGAGCAGGAGTTGGATCCGGCTCGCACCATTCAGGAGAGTTTTCTGCCCCCGCCTGCCCCCGCCTGCCGGGCTATGCGGTGGCTGCCTACTATCGCGCAGCGCGGCAGGTAGGGGTGATTTTTATGATTTTATCGAACTGCCGCCGGAACCCGACCCGGTCAGCGTGGATCTGCCGGCCGTCCGAGCGGGCGCTGCGTCCCCCCGTGCGGCCACAGTGGTAGAAGTTGCCTGCGCCAACACCACTTCCCCCTCCCCGGTGGCTGTTGCCGATATCTCCCGCCTGGGGATTGTTATTGCCGATGTCACCGATAAAGGTGTCCCCGCAGCGCTTTTTATGGCATTGTGCCGGACGCTGCTACGTGCCACCGCCAGTGATGGGCACGTGCCCGCTGTGGTGCTGGAGCGCGCCAACCGCCTGATCCTGGCCGACTCGCGTGCCGGGTTGTTTGTGACATGCTTTTATGCGCAACTGGATCCAACTACTGGAACGCTAACCTATGCCAGTGGTGGACATAACTACCCGCTGCTCTATCGTGTTGCCACGGGTATAGTCGAACCGCTACGAGCGCAGGGGATTGTCCTGGGGATTGTACCACAGCCCCATTTTGTGCAGCAGAGCGTAACGTTTGCGCCGGGCGATATGGTTGTTCTACACCGATGGTGTAACCGAGGCGATGAATGCCCAGCGCGAGCTATTCGGTGAGGAGCGTCTGATTGATCTGCTGCAGCGGCACCACCCCCGCACGCCTCAGGAGGTGATTGCTGCTGTGCTGGAGGCGCTCAATGCCTTTGTCGGCAACCAGAGCCAGAGCGACGATATTACGATGATTGTGGTAAAACGCCTCAGCGGGAAGGAGTAGCGCCGAGCTCGGTTGCCGGCGCTACAAAAAAGGACAGAAGACACAGCGTCTCCTGTCCCGTCTCACGTCAGATACTGTTCGCTACATTCGCTCTACGAGGTGGTTTGCCGCCGGAGTTGAATATTTGGCGACCAGCCATCCAGTGCCAGCCAGAGCACCACGGCCAGCAGCAGCCAGTGCAACTGGTCACGCACGCTGCCCAGGACAGCGACAACATAACGGGTAGCAGGTAGTTCGGCATACAGCCAGCGCAGGCCCAGGTCGGGCGCAATCTGGAGTTGTTGCCACCAGTCGGCGAGTCCCAGTTGCGTACCCAGCAGCCCGTAGAACTGCCAGGCAATCGCCAGCGACAACCCGATGATCATGGCCGTTAGCGACAGAACCAGAACCATATACCAGGGTTTGGGGCGGGCGGGTAGTGTGGCAACTCCAGCAGCACCGGGTACCAACCCCAGCAACCGGGTGGTCAACTCGGGTGGTGCTTCCCAGCGCATCTCAGAGCGCAGCACCTGTTCAAAGGTATCATCTGCGTTATGCTGGATCAACTCATCGGAGTTATGCATGTTTATCTCCTCCCCACATTGATCAGCAACTGCATCGGCGTAATACCGGGGAACGAGTTGCGCTGCCGCTCATGCTCGGCCGGAGCGCTGTTGCGCGCGGGTGTTGGCGGCTGCTCCTGGGTCTGAATAATGGTTGCCAGACGCTCTTTCCCCCGGCGAATATGACTCTTCACGGTATTGAGCGGTATATTCAAAATCTCAGCGATATCAGTATATTTCATATCCTCGAAATAGTACAGCGTCAATACCAGTCGGTAATGTTCTTCCAGTTGATCCAGAGCCTGGCGCACCTGTGAACGTAACTCCCGCGAGTCGAGCGCCAGTTCGGGATCAGTCCAGCGGTCTTCGTCAGCCACACCGCTAACCTGGTCCTGTTCTTCTTCATTGGAGGCCGGGGCAATCGGCACCTGCCGCCCGCGCCGCCGCAGTTCATCCCGCCCAAGATTGACCACCAGCCGATAGAGCCAGGTGGTAAACCGGCTCTCACCGTTATATTGCGGCAATGCGCGAAATAACCGGATAAACGCTTCTTGTGTTAAATCCGCCGCATCGTCCGGGTTCTTCAGCACGCTCATCGCAATGCTGTAGATATAGTGCTGTTGGCTAAGTACAAGCTGATGCAGGGCTTCCGGCTCGCCCGATTGTGCCCGGCGGATTAATTCACTCGATGGTTCTGCCAACGTTTGCTCCCTTACTGGGTACAATAACAGCAATAAGCTGCTGTCGGTACCAAAGACTTTCGGTTTCACCGTATGCTGGATATTGCCGGCATGTCATCAGGTAAGACGCACGTTGACGTGGAAAGGTTGCACCAGACCAGCGTGATTGGGCAGCAGCAGGAAGCGACCAGAAGGTTGACACAGATCTTCCGGCGTGGGCAGTTCCGACTCGGATATCAGGGAACCGGGTCATACCCACCGCGGGCCCAGGGATGGCACCGCAGAACGCGCCGCACCGTCAGCATACCACCTTTGATGAAGCCATGCTTCTGGATAGCTTCATACCCATAGTGTGAACAGGTAGGCGTATAGATACAACTCGGCGGCGTCCAGGGGGAGATTGCCACCTGATAGAAACGTATGAGCTTGAGTGCAAGCCAGCGCATAACTCTACAACCGACCAGATAACCGGCGCAGCATCGCACACCAGGCAGCAGTAGCCAGACACACGGATGTCTGACTACTGACGACAGGTATGGGTGATCACCCGGCGACGCTGCTTACTCCAGCGGTTCCTTACTAATCGTAAACGCACACGACTCAGCGCCTTGCCCCATGCAGGTACACTGCTCAACCGCGAAGCGTCGCCCTCCACTGACCCAGGCGGTGGCTTCCTCAATAATGCCTCGGGCAATGTAGAAGACTGGCCCCGGCTCCGGGCGGGTAATGCAGTTCGAGCAGCGGGTAATGTGGTACAGAAATTGACCACGCTCCTCCTGCACATTACTGGACTGATCGCTAAAGCGGTCAAAGGTCTGTGCCGTAGCATTCAACACGATTTTCAACTTCATCGTGACCGGCATCAGCTTCAGCGCGAGGTCGGCCATCCCCAGCAACGGACCAAACTCTTTGAGCCCCAGGGTAAAGGCGACACGCCCGGCGCGTAACTCCAGACCACGAGCGCCACGCGGGCCATACATTGTCCCCAGAGCCACCGAGGTTGCTGAGATCGCCTCAAACGGGAACTCCCGCTTGAGATCGTTCGGAGGGTAGGCATCGATGAATTGCGGCAGATCGGCCAGGCGCAGGAGCGCTTTCACACCGTTCACGCCCATCACTTCTTCAAGCGACAGGAAGGTCAGGCGGCCAATCTTATTGGGGTAGTGCAGGCCACGAAAAGCTTCTACTGTCGTCATGGGCACTCTGGCTCCTTACACAACTAACTGAGAGCGCGGCAGGTAATGCTGCAACGCCAATATAATAACAGAAAAACTAAAATTGTGCATACCCAACCACGACTCTTGTACGACGCCGTGGAGATGGGTGTTATTGACGCACCGTTTCCCAGACAAGGTGGGCAAGCTCCGGCACAATGAGACGTTCAAGTGCCAGCCGCACTGCCCCGGTTGAGCCGGGCAGACAGAAGATCAATGCACGACCATAGGTTCCTGCCGTTGCCCGCGAGAGCATTGCCCCTGGCCCGATATCCGCGTAGGATAGCATACGAAATAACTCACCAAAACCCGGCAGTCGTTTGTGCAGCAGACTGTCCACCGCTTCAAAGGTACTATCCCGTCGTGCAATTCCCGTACCACCGTTTGTGATGATAACCTGGCATCCTCCGGCAGCGAATGCCTGCACGAGCGCGGTAATCGACCCAGGATCGTCTTGAACTATCTCATATCTTACCACATCATGTCCATCCTGGAGCAAAGCCATGCGAATCGCGGCACCACTCGTGTCGGTCTCAAAGGTGCGGGTATCGCTAACGGTAATAATGCCGCACGGAATTGCCCTGGAGTGTTCCTCACCTGCGCGTACTTTATGATCGTGATAACCCATACGGTTTACTGTCTCTCGCTGTACCGCAAGCAGGAACTCGCGGTTTCGGGTTCTCTGCATATCCTACCACTTCAACGCCGTTGTGTCCACTAGAAATCATAGCAGATTACCGCGATCAAGCCAACTGCCGGGCTGGACAATTTGCATCGGCTTCCGGTTGATCGTACACTCTCCCCATGATGCTGTAGTGGAAGCGGCAGTATGCCTGCATATGTTCCGGGTTGAGCTGAAACGGGAGGCTGTGTGATCAGTTTGTTAGGGCGGGAACCGCCACCTCGCCGGCACGTCGCGGCAACATCATGGGCTGATGATCTGCTGCTGCCCCCGATTGTGCGCGCGCTCTGTCTTGATGGGCGCTACGCCGGGCAGATTCAAGCAATTCTAACGGATCTCTGTCCCGACCCGGCGACGGTTGTCTACCGGCAGGATGTGCTGGAGGATCTGTTGTGTTTGCCGGAGTTGGCTCTGCGGCTGGAAACGCTGTTGCCCCGGCTGGCGGGGCCGGCACACGGTGGCAGCAGTCGCTGGGAAGATGCAGGCGTTTTCCAGGTGACGGCGCGTCTGGCGGAACTTGAGATGTATGTGGAGTGTCTGCAGGGGTTGCTAACGGCCCTGGAAGCGGTGCAGACGGGGCTTCAGGCTATCGGGTGGCGTGATCTGCTGGCCGAACTGCGTGATCGGGCCGCGACGCCAACCTTCCGCGCCCTCCAGATGGAGCTACCGGAGCTACGCGCCCGGATCGAACATGTGCGCAGTGTGACTGTCGGGATTAACCTGGATGCGCAACTGCGCCCGGAGAGTGCCACGCTCCTGGGAATTGACGCCGGACGTTTTGCGGGGCCCCGTTCGCTGCTGGGTCGCCTGCTGCGTGGTGAAGCGGCGCTGCAGGCCGGTGTCACTCCGCTGCGTCTTGCCGGCGACAGGCAGCCGTTTGGACCTGATCGCCGGCTCTTCCAGGATCTAAGTTATCTGTTGGAGGAAGTGACAACACCCGTAGCCCAGGCGCTGGCACGCTATACGCAGATCGAGAGCCGCGTGCTGGCCGGGTTAGAAGGGGAACTGGCGTTTTATCTGGGAGCCCGGCAGATGATTACGCAGTTGCAGTCTGCAGGCTATGCGTTGTGTCGCCCGGAGATAGCGCCCTGCGCGGCGCGGATCTGCCAGGTGCGCGGAGCGTACAACCTGGAACTGCTGCTGCGCTTGCGTTCGCACAGCTCGACAGGTGAAAATCCGCCAACGGTCGTTCCGAACGATATCAGCTTTGATGACGTGGGCCGAGTGTTTGTGTTGACGGGACCGAATCGGGGTGGAAAAACGACCTTTACCCGCGCGGTTGGGCAGGTGCAGATGCTCGGCCAGGCAGGGTTGTATGTACCGGGGAGCGCCGCGCGTATCAGCCCGGTCGATCGGATTTTCACGCTCTTTCCCGAAGCAGAGCAGGCGCAGACCGGCATGGGTCGCCTGGATGAGGAAGCTGCACGTCTGGCGGAGATCTTTCGGGCAGCCACGCCGCACAGCCTGGTGCTGCTGAATGAGCCGCTGGCAAGTACCAGTCCGGCTGAAGCCATCGGCATTGCGCGGGATCTGCTGTCCGGGTTACGGTTGCTGGGAGCGCGCGCGCTGATCGTTACACATTTACATAATCTGGCGCACGAACTGCCCGCACTGAATGCGGCAATTGCGGGTCAGGGGATACTCGGCAGTCTGGTCGCCGGGGCTGAACAACACGATGGCGAGGTGGTGACACGCACCTACCGCATTACGCCGGGGATGCCTGCCGGTCAGAGCTATGCTGCCGATATTGCCGCACAGCATGGGCTGCATCTGAGCCAGATTACGCGTACATTGCGGGAGCGTGGATTGAGCGAATAGTTTAGAGCGAAAGGCGGATACAATACAGCGGAAACCCGCCCGGGTTTCCGCTGTGTGCCGATTGGGTGTTTGGGCAAACCAAACCCTACCGGTCTATAATTAGATGATATGTGGAGAGTTAGACATTCCGCTCGTCGAAGAAGTTGTCTACCTTCTGCTCGGCCTCTTCGCGCTTCCAGCCGTAGCGCTCCTGCAACTTGCCGACCAGCTTATCCTTGTTCCCGGCAACCTGGTCCCAGTCGTCATCAGTGAGTTTGCCCCACTGAATACGTGCATCGCCTTTGAACTGATTCCACTTGCCTTTTATAACATCCCAATTCACTGCCATTGCTTATCTCCTTCCTGATATGGGTTGATAACTGACATCCACAGTGATGTCTCGTGATAAAGTAGCAAGAAGTATGCCGGCTATTCTTCCCAGAAGGGACGCACCCAACCACGCCGGGCGAGATCGGCGCGTAGCTCGAGCATGGCAGTATAGGTTGGCAGGATATAGAGCAGGCTGTCCGGGGGTAGGCTGGTCAGCGCCGTATCCACGGCACGCGCGAGATCCGGCTCGACGGCAATCTGGTCGGCGGGTATGCCCGCATATTTCAGTCGCACGGCCATATCTGCGGCGCGTGTCCCGGCAACGAGAACATGGGCCACATGCCCGGCCAGGAGTTCAAAATCGGCATCCCACAACCAGGATACATCTGTCCCATCGGCAAAGCGGTCATTAATTGCAATAAGCAGATGTAGACCCGGCTCTGATGCCGGTGCGTCGTCTGCCGTCGTTTGCTGACCGCTCGCCGTGTTCCGGCTATCAATCAGCATGCGTACCGTTTCGCTGGCACCAACCGGATTCTTGATCAGGGCAATCAGCAGCGGCGGACCGGCAGGACCGGCCTGTAGCCGTTCGATACGTCCAAATGCCGCCGTAAATCCCTCCAGCGCCTCCCGAATGCGATGAGGAGGGACATCCAGGGCCAGACCTACAGCCGTTGCTGCCAGGGCATTGAGGGCGTTGTAGAGACCCGGTAACGGAAGTTGGACTTCCAGCGCGCCCCCCGGATAGGTCATGAAGAGCCGGCTGCCCTCAGTCCCGTGCAGATCGAGGCGCATCAGGCGCACATGCGGCTGAGGCCGCGTATAGCCCGAAACCGGGCAGCGATAATGTCCAATATGGGCATAAAAGGCGAGCGTATATTCGTAGCGTGCCCCACTTCGGCGACAGAAGTGCGAGTCGGCGATATGGGCGGCGGCACCGGTGGCATGCCGGGCATCTTCCAGCCCATAGTACCAGACCTGGGCCGCCAGATCGATGCCGAGGTCGGCCACCCCCGGATCATCAGCATTGAGCAGGATGTGCGTGGTTGGCGGAAGCGTTTCCAGGGCGGCACGCCACATGCGCGCTACCGTATCGACCTCGCCATAGCGATCCAGTTGATCGCGGAAGAGATTGTGGATGATCACCAGCCGTGGCTGTGTCTCGGCAATAGCCTGGGGCAGTGCTGCTTCGTCCGTCTCGAACAGGCCAATCGTAGCGCGGGGCCGCCCCAGTGCGTTGGTATCGGCGATTGCCGTGGCGGTCAGGCCGCTGATCAGATTTGCGCCGGCGCGGTTGTGCAGAACCCGCCGGTCGTCGGTGCGCAGAATGCCGGCAATCATCCGCGCCGTGGTAGTTTTGCCATTGGTCCCCGACAGGAGCGCCACACCCTGCGGTAGGGCGGATGTTACCTGGCGTAGCACCGCTGGATCGATGCGCCGCGCCAGGGTACCTGGAAAGGTCGTCCCGCCGCCCAAACGTAGCCCCCGACTCAGGCTACTGGCGGCCTTGCCCATTTCCGTGCTGACCCAGGCGCGGACACGCGCGGCGGCATTGCGCTGCAACGGAGCAGTCATAGGTTCCTCGTGATACTGGGGATGCGACTCTTCACTATCGTTACCGTTCATTGAGCGTAACACCGCTGCAAGCGCGTCACTCTACTCAAAATATAATGAACGTTGCGAACAAAGTCCGGATATGGTGTGCGGCAGCATGGCTGCCGCCTGTTGCTTGCCGAGGCACGGGAAAACCGACTGAAGAAATTTGAGAAATAACCCGGATATGCCATCCTGGATTCCCGGCTTCAGCCGGTTGAATGCCTGCCGGAGCCGCGGCATACTGCCGGGAACGCCTGATCCGGCTGATGAACTTTTAGAAAATACTCCGGATATGCCATCCTGGAGCCCCGGCTTTAGCCGGTTGAATGCCTGCCGGGACAACGGCATACTGCCGGGAACGCCTGATCCGGCTGAAGCCGGGACTCCAGATTACGCATGTCCGGATTTCATGTTCAACGTTCATCAGGCGGGACTCCAGAATCAGTGATGTCCGGATTAAAAATCCAAAGTTCATAAACCGAGACTCCAGATTACGCATGTCCGGATTTCATGTTCAACGTTCATCAGGTCTTGATTGAAAGATGAAGCAATCACTACGACTTGAGTGCAGGCAGGGCCAGCAGGTAATCGTGCGCACTCAACGCTGCGCGGGCGCCCTCGCCGATGGCTATCAGGATTTCACGCCCAAACGTTGTTGATACCTCCCCTGCCGCAAAGAGGCCGGGCACATTGGTGGCATTGCGCTCATTCACCTTAATAAAGCCTTCCGCGTCGGTTTCGACCAGGTTCTTCACCATATCGCTGTTGGGAATCAACGCCTGGGCCACAAACGCGACATCCACCTCCAGCCGGCGGGTTTCACCATTCTTTTCCACAACAATCGCCTGGATCTGCTTATTGCTGCCGACGGCCTCTTTCAACTTATAGCCTTCGAGGATCTCGACATCAGAGCGCATTTTCAATGCCTGCACAATCGGTGTTGACTTGATCGTTTCAGGGGCAACTAGATAGGCCATACTCGTGGTGTGGGCCAGCTCAGCAGTACCATGCAGGGCGCGCTCGGTGATACCAAACACTGCCGCCTTCTTACCCTGCAGCATCTCGGCATGTGCAGCACTCGAATATCCTAGCCCCTCGATCAAAAATTCCTTTCCAGTAACATCGAGCGGTGGGAAACGATCACCCGTAGCAATGATTACTGCTTTAGCCTGCTGCACGCCATTACTGACCGTCTCAACACGGAAGCCGGTATCATTCTTTGCGACGCTGTTCACATAATCCTTCAGCACATGGCCCTGCTGCTCCATAATATACTTCTCAAAGAGATGGACGGCCTCACTCCCGACCAGGTGATCTTCTTTCTCCACCTCATCGACCGACTCGAAATGCACCAGAATCTGACCAACCGGTACATCTTCTTCGGTGCGCATCACATAGCGCTCGCCGGCACGACCACCCAGCACATCGTAGATCATCAAGAAATTGATCTGCTTGCCAATCGCGTACATTGCGGCTGCCTGGCTCGCCGCGCCACCACCGATAATAATCAGGTCGTACATTGTCTCTCCTCTGCACTGAAGCTTAAACACCTATCGGTTTACGATCATACCGCGAAGGAATAGATATGCGCACTGTTCACAATTGCCGCCGGGTATGGGGCAATTATGCTCCAGCGCGAACACAGACTGATGTGAAACGTGAAATTAGCTACAGGCTGAACACTACCATTATACAACATGGTCAAGCTTCGGGTTGTTCCGGGGATCGAGTTCTGTGCAACCGGGTGTGCGCAAGAGGATGCGCGTGTGTGTTGTGCCCTAATATAGCAGTCCTGAATTTGTCGTAGTGCCGCCTTCAGGCGATTGGCAACGAATCCCTACGAACCAGTTCACAACCACTTTAGGATTGCTATACCAATGAAAAACGAGCTATCAGGTAGACGAAATGCGCTGAGTGCATACGTCCTGACTGATACCTGCTAGAATATACTATCAGGTGGGATTTCTGCGATATCCAGGCTGTATGCGGTGGACGTTCAACCCCAGGCATGCGATCAATCAATTGAACAGAGGAGATCAGTTATGGCCGAGCATGGTGCGCCCCAGACAGCGACTCCCTCCCCCGGTTCCCGCCCAATCTTTGTGGGGTCGGGCGGGATGGGCTCGATTGGTGAGGTGGTGGTACGCAGCTCGCCGGCGCAGTTCGAGCGTGCGGATGTGCCGGTGTCGGTTATCCTGCGCATCCGGCATGTGGCCCAGGTTGACGAGGTCATTGAGCGGGTTGCTGCCGCCAATGGCATGATTGCCCACTCGATGATGGATGCCAATCTGCGCCAGGCGCTGACGCAGGCCGCCGACGCCCGGCAGATTCCCTCGATTGACCTGGTGGGGCATCTGCTGGGCTGTTTGTCTATCGGCAGGGGAAGTTTGCTACTGTGGATGTTACCGACAAACCTATCGAGGAGAGCGCCGAGGAGGTGATCGCGCTGGTCACGGTGCGCATCAGTACCGGTAATTTGCGGAACGCCACGTCGGGCAATGTAAAGTAGCTTGTCTATGTCTGGATTATAAACGATGAGTTCAGCTTCGTTATCAGTGTCCACCTCCAGTTCCGATAGCAGCTACCCACCGGCCGTCCAGGTGGGCACACTGACGCTTTACCGCTTCTACGATATTGGCGATGAGATTGGCCTGGAACGGGCCCAGGACTGTCTTGCAGCGCCATCGGCCCGGCGCTACCCGCCGGCACGCGTGCGGCAGTCGGAGAGTCTGGATATTGCGCAGCCACCGGTAGGGGTTGACCTGGGAACAATGGCAATTGAGCTGGCGCAGGTTGCGCTGGAGGGCAGCCTCCGGGCCAGCATATATGACCTGGGCGCGGTCGTGCTGGTTCTGGAGATGCCGCTGCCGTCCCCGACCGAGTGGGTCACGGTGGCCCGCTTCTTCTCGGCCATCCAGATGCTGCCCGAGGATATTGAGCAGCGCTTTCTGACCGTGTTGGAAGAACTGGAGGCGGTGATCCGACCGGCGGTCATTAAACCCGCGCGCTCGCCAATTGTTGAGGACTACAGTATGCTGTTGGTAGAGCAACTGGCCGGTGACTGTTCGATAGCCGCGCTGGCCGAGCATCCGCTGGTGCAGGCCGCGCTACTGGGTGAGGAGCGCCCGCTTAGCCGGGGCGCAACCAATCTGATCACCGCGATGAGCTACTTTCCGGATGATCTGGCGATGTTGAGTTGGAATGGCGCGCTGTTTATCGAGGCGGACCCGCTCGCTGCCATTACCGCCAGCGACCTGATTGAGTTTGCCAACGTCGAACTGCTATTCATGCGCACTTACGACAATGAACTTGATGCGCAACTACCCCAGATGTACCGGCGTATCTCCGCACCCCAGCGCCGCTTCAATTTCCCCATCGTCAAACCCTACAATCAACTACTCCGGGATGTGTTGCGCCTGGTTGCCGATGTCACAGAGGTAACGGAGCGGGTCGATAATGCCTTTAAAGTTACCGACGATGTCTACTGGAACCGGCTCTACAGCGCGCTGTTAAATGTGCTGCGGGTGCATGTCTGGCGGCGCGGGGTTGAGCATCGGCTGGAACTGCTGCGCGAGACCTACAGCATCCTGCACAACGAGGCCGACGCCGAGCGGGCTGCCGCGCTGGAGTGGGCAATTGTCCTGCTGATCCTGTTCGAGATTATTCTGATCATGTTTGAGTTTGTGGTGGCACTCGGCGGCCACTGATACAATTTATTGACTCTCGCCGACGCCGGGGAGCCGGGAATCAAACACCTGCTTCTCGGTGTCGCCGGGGAGCATGTAGTAGAAGCCGTCCGGTCCCAGCGTGCGCGCCAGCAGTCCCAGGATGCGTGGGATGTCGTCGTTCTGGCGGGCCACAAAGATCGGCTTGCCCTCCGGCCCGCCCAGCCGGATCTCGATCTTGCACGCCTCCGGCTGTGCTCCGCTGAGCAGGAGCCGCGCCTGCTGAAACTCCGGGTCGGGCGAGAGCCCCAGTCCCTGCGCGTAGTTATGCCCCTCGGTGATGATCTTCGCCACCAGATTAAACTCCGCCGGGATCATCTTCTGATCCTCCATCAGCGGCGCGCGCATGCGGCGCTCGTAGTCCTCCGGCGATTTGCAGATGCGGATAAACGCGCTCTTAACGCCCAGGCAGCCCAGATCAACCAGAAATGATCCGGCGGCAATCTTCCCCGACCGGGGCGACCGGCGCGCGATTACGGCAGTGACAATGGCGCTCTCGGTGTTCCAGCCTTTGGAGAGCAGCACCTCGTGAACCGGCCAGTTGACACTCTGGTGCAGCCAGCTCTTGCCACCGGCCGCACCGGCAGCCTGCTCCTGCTTTGCCGGTTTCCGGGCTTGCTCCTGCTTTGGTTGACGAGCCATGCACGGCTCCTTTCTCATTTCCCGTCGTTTGTCGTTCGTCCTCAGTTCTCACCGTCCCCCAGTTTACCAGATGCTGCCGTCTGAACCAAATTACACGCATTACGTGGTCCCCCGCAAACGGGTGCCTTTCGCCTCCGGTAGAGTAAAAGAAACCAGATCTTTGTCACAAAAAATGTGCTCAAAGAGCACATTTTTTGTGACAAAGATAAAAAGAGTGCCATGCTGCCGCAGGCGCAAGGCATTGCCACCAGGATCAAACGTCTGGTTTGAATGTCTACCGCGCAAGTCGTGCAAATTACTACACTGCGTAACTATTGGCCCGCTGGAACGGTAAGATCTATAGAAGCATTTTTACCAGCACACTGGAGGCATGCCCGTGGCCGAATATCAACTCCGTATCCGCGAAATGCCCGAACATGAGAAGCCGCGCGAGCGCCTGCGCGACTATGGCCCGGAGGCGCTGTCCGATGGCGAACTGTTGGCGATCCTGCTACGCGTCGGCTCGGTTGGGATCAATGCCGTGCAGCTCTCGCAGCAGTTGCTCCGCGAGTTTGGCGGCTGGCGCGGGTTGCAGCGCGCCGGCTTCCACGATCTGCTGGGGCGGCATGGCGTGGGCGAGGCCAAAATCGCGCAACTCAAGGCCGCTCTGGAGATTGGCCGCCGCCTGGCGCTGCTCGGCGGCGAGGACCGCGTGCAGATCAAATCCCCCGCCGATGTCGCCGCGCTGATGCAGGTCGAGATGAGCCACCTGGATCAGGAGCATCTACGGGCGATCTGCGTCAACACCAAGAATCATGTTCAGAAGATCCAAACCGTGTACATCGGCAGCCTGAACGCCTCGATGGTGCGCGTGGGCGAGGTCTTCCGCGAGGCGATCAAGCTGAACAGCGCCGCGCTGATTGTGGTGCATAACCATCCCAGCGGCGATCCGACGCCCTCTGCCGAGGATGTGCTGGTGACGCGCCAGATTGTCGATGCGGGCAAGCTGCTCGATATTGATGTGCTGGATCATCTGGTGATCGGTCAGGGCCGCTACGTCAGCATGCGTGAGCGTGGGTTGGGGTTTGGGCGGTGATGAATTTTGGGTTGTGAGTTGTGAGTTGTGAGGTTTAAGTGATGTTGTAGGTTGCAGGTTGTCGGGTGAGCGCGTCGGTGAGCGGCGCGTTTGCCCAATATCGAAAGCCGCTCTAACCCTTAAAGTTTACTCAGGATACCAATAGCTATTTCATGCTTGTTGATCATATGCTATACTTACCTATTATTTCGACTGTTAGACCTTATGATATTCAGAACGTATGCTCGGCTGGTTACTAATCCGAACACTGGATTAGTACAAAAGTTCGGTTGATTGCTATACAATCTGTATGAACTGAGGTATACTGCTTATGACAACCACCCCCGCCCGCATACTTAAGCTAGAAGATTTGTCTCATGGGATACCGGTGATACCTGATGAAGCTGTTGGATTCTACAAACAAAATTGCATAATTTGTTTTGATAGTCAGGGACATCAAACTGGATTGCAGTTGGAGGTTTTTCATAAGGATACTTTCGAGATTGCGGAAGTCTGCTGGGATGGGAGCGTAACCGAACAGATTTTAAGAGCTTATCGGGATGAGCGGAAAACTACCGACTTTGGTGCCTGTGCGATTGCCCTCCTCTTAATTCGAGAACTCACTGAATTTACCAGTATCGAGCAATCAAACGTCGGAACAACTATTGATTATTACCTGGTCCGTAAGGGGCAAAACCAGCAAAATGATACACTCATATTTAATGAGTATACCGCATATCTGGAAGTATCTGGGATACGTCAGGAAAATGTTGAAAATACTGTGGAAGACAGAGTTAAAAACAAAGTAATGCGGCTGAAGAAAGTAGATGATCTACCTGTATTTATTACTGTTGTTGAATTTAGTAGACCATATTCAAAGACGGTTGAAGTATGACTACAGTTCGAGAACTACATGATGAAGCGATGAAGCTTTCTCACCTGGCACTGGTAGCACGAGAAACTGGTGATTTTCAGCGTGCCGAGAATTTAGCACGTCAGGCTCTAACATATGAAGCAGAGGCAGCTTCTCTTGTTCCGGATGGACGATCATTTGAGCCAACACGATCTATACTTTATCGAAGTGCTGCTTCTCTGGCTTACCAATGTAAGGATTTTTATACCGCTCAACAGTTGATAGCTAAATGCTTGTCGGGATATCCTCCTGCACGCGTTGAACAAGAACTGAAAATGCTTCTCGACCAGGTTAACTTTGAACGCTACTTGCAATCACATGGAGTTGATCTTGATAATGAAGAAGTGGGGTTGGCGATGAAAGGAAATGCTGTTGGGTACGGGACTATAGTTTATCATGAATTTAATAAAAGAATTGAAGCTATCTTTCACCTTGTGGATCGTACGGTGCAAAGAAAGATGGGACGAGACTATCAGAGGTCTGGACGCATCTCTCAAATGTATAAACCTTTTACACAAGTATTGTCTGGATTTGCACCAGGTAGTTTTACTGTGAAATTGAAATTGGGTCAACCAGAATTACAACAGCAATCTTTTCTTATTAATACTTCTGATGTTATTGGTGAGATTATTCAGGGTATTGAGCTTTTGAGCAACTATGACGAAGATGCCTTGAGAGAGCTAATTCAATCTGAAGGATATTACCACCATTTTATATCAATGGCTCGTGAGTTGGCGCCAGATGGAGATCAGATTCAGTTTGTTGCATTTTCAAGTAATACGAAAATAGTTAATATAACAAGGTCACGAGATAAAATAGACCTGACAAATAATACTAACCAGGATGCTCTTACTTCGTCACGAACTCTCATAAAAGTGGAAGGGGTTCTCGATCACGCCACTTCGCGTCGCGGTGATATGGTCGGCTTGACAACGGCAGAGGGTGTGCAGTACGACATAACTATCAAAGAAGGGTTTGATGATCTGGTTAGATCGTACTTCAAAAAATACGTCATAATTACTGGATTGCTTGATGGTAAGATGATAGAACCCACTGATATACACTTTGGTGATCAGATTTAAGCTGACTTCAGCCACTTGAAGGACTATGACGCTTTTGAGGCCGCCTTCGCCCGACTGCTGCGGGATCTGCAGGAGAGCAGCGCACATCCGTAACGCTATTGCAATCTCACTACCAGGACCGGCGCACTGCGCCAGGGCCGCAGTTTTCGCATCAGGCGGGGCGGCGGACGCGCAGAAGCGCGTCCCTACCAGGAAAAGCCTGTATCTGAGAGGGCCGGCTCACCCCAATCCACCCGCCAGGGCGTTACCTGATTGGATTGCAAGCCGAAACATCCAGACGCGCTAAACCTGCCACGTTACTCATCACTGACCACTGATCACTCGCCACGCATCACTGCGATAACCGCACCCCAATCACCAGGCAAAAATTTGCAAGATCAGCTATCATGCCGAGGTCAATTCGTTTTGAACCGGAGAAAGCTACCGTGACAATGCTTGTTCCGTTGGGACTGCTGGCACTGCTGGCGCTCCCGATTATTGTATGGCTGCACCTGATTCAGGAGCGGCGGCGGCGGGTGGTGGTGCCCTCGCTGCTGCTCTGGCAGCATGTGCCGCGCAAGCCCGATGCCCGGCGGCGCTGGCGTCTGCCCATGACGCTGCTGCTGCTGCTGCATCTGCTGGCGGCGGCGCTGCTGGCGCTGGCGCTGACGCAGCCGCAGTGGCTGGGCGGGTTGCTGGGTGGCGGCACCCACGCAGCCGTGATCATCGACACCTCGACCAGTATGGCGGCAGGGGACGCGGGCGGGACGCGGCTGGAGCAGGCGCGCAATCAGGCCCGCGCGGAGATTACCCGGCTGGGCGGGTCGGACAGCCTGACGCTGATTACCGCCGGTCCCCAGGCCAATCTGCTGGCAACCGGCGGCGTTGAGCAGCGTGGCAATCTGCTGGCCGCCCTGGATACGCTGGCGATTGACGGTACCGGCACCGATATCGCCGGGGCGTTGACGCTGGCCCAGGCCGCCCTGGAGGAAGAAGGCGGTGGGCGTATCCTGATCCTGAGCGACAGCGCGTTGCCTGAACTGGCGGCCGCTCTCGCAGATGGGCCGACCGATCTGCCGCTCCTGCCGGAGTTTAACGTCGAGTGGGTGAGCGTCGGCAACAGCCTGGAGAACCAGGGCATTGTCTCCTTCGCCGCACGGGCCCGCCAGAACCGTGACGCCACCGAGCGCACCGCCGCCTATGTCTATGCGCGGGTCGCCAACTACAGCCCCAACCAGTTGACCACTCAACTGCGGCTCTTTGGTGATGATCGCCTGCTGGATACCAACGAGGTCAATCTACCCGCCGAGGGCGAGGCCGAGTTTACCTGGACCACTCCGCCCGGCGTTGAAGTGCTACGGGCAGAGCTTGTCGGACAGGATGCCCTGCCCGCCGACAATGTCGCCTACTTGAGCCTGGCGCAGATCCGGCCCATTAACACGCTGCTGGTCTCGGACGCGCCGGGGCCGCTGGAGCGGGCCCTGCAGGTTGTGCCCGGCATTGAACTGATTGTGATCGCGCCGGGGAACTACAACGCCGACCGCGCCCCCGCTGCTGATGCCGACCTGACCGTCTTCGACAAGACATTACCTGCGCGCTGGCCCTCCGGTGGGGTGCTGGTAATTAACCCGCCCTCGGGAACCGGCCCGCTGTTGACGGTGGGCGACGCATTCAATCTGGATGCCGGGGGACGTCGCCCCGCACTGCGCGTTGCTTCTTCCGCCGAGGGTGCGACCGGCCGGCTGCTTGAGGGTCTTAGCCTGGACAGCGTCAACTTTGGCATTGTCAGTGGGTTACAGACACCCGAGTGGGCCGCAGTGCTATTGCGGGCGTCTTATGATGAAGATGATGCCGGGTGGCCCCTGATCCTGCGCGGGCGGGTCGCGCAGAGTGAGGTTGCGATCTGGACCTTTGATTTGGAAGATAGCAACCTGACCGAGCGGCTGGCCTTTCCGCTGCTGGTGGCGCGCACCGTGCGCGATCTGACGCCCATGGCGCTGCCGTCGGCGTTGCTGGCGGGCGAACCGCTGCCCTTGCAGCCCAGTCCACGTACGACCACAATTATGGTGCAACCGCCGGAGGGCGAATCCGGTTCGATGGTGGTGTCACCAACGGTTCAGTTAGATACGCTGACCCAACCGGGCATCTACACCATTGTTGAGCAGGTGCAGGGTGAGACCTTGTACGAAGGGCATACCGCTGTCAACGCGGGAACACCCGTCGAGTCCGATCTGCGCCCGCGTCCCATTCCGCCGGACCTGGGCATGACTGTTGCGACGACCGCAGCGGCTGCGGATGGGGAGCCGGTGCGCCGCGAGCGCCAACCCTTCTGGCCCTGGCTGGCGGTGGCAGCCCTGATTGTAATGGTGGTAGAATGGGTTTATGTTCATCGATAATTTTTCCTGGAGATAACCTTGACACTGCGTAACCCGGAACTGCTGGCACTGTTGCTGCTGCTGCCTGGTTTTGTGCTGCTCTGGCGTTGGGGCGGGAGGCGTCTGGTACCCGGCGCGCTGCTCCTGCGGCTGGCGTCCGTGAGTATGCTGGTGCTGGCGCTGACCAATCCGACCCTGGGCCGCGAAGCACCCCCGACCGGACCGCTCGTTATCCTGGTTGACCAGTCCGATAGCCTGACGAACGAGGGCAAAGCCACGCTCCAGGCCGAGGCCGAGCGGCTGGCGCGGGCAGCAGTTGAAAATAACCCTGAAATGGCCCGGCGTACGACGCTCCTCCAGTTTGGGGGCAATGTCGTTCCGCTGGAGGAGACCACCACCGACGACCCGGTTCAATCCGAAACGCTTGATCCCGCCGCCAGTGATCTGGCGAGGGCATTGCGCACCGCGCGCGAACTGCTTGTGCCAACCGGCGGGCGTATTATGCTGCTCTCGGATGGCGTACAGACCGGCGGAGATGCTCTGCTTGAGGCGGAACGCGCCGCCGCTGCCGGTCTGGCGGTGGATGTCCGGCCGATTGCGCCCGTGCAGACGCCGGATATTCGCATCACCGGGCTGAATGTGCCCCGCTCGCTCTATGTCAACGAAGATACCGCCATTCAGGTTGGCGTGGCCTATGCCCCCGCGACACCGGCGGAGAGTAACGCAATCGATGCGACCCTGCGTGCCTGGGATGGCGAACAGTTGCTCGATGAGCAGCAGGTGACGCTTATTCCAGGCGTAAACCCTTTCGACTTTACCATTACCGCCACGGCCCCTGGTGTCTTGCAACTCCGCACTGAAGTCACCGGCGAAGGGATATCTGAAATCTTTGCGCGAAACAACAGCGCCGCCGCTACCATCCTGGTTGTGCCGCCGCCGCGTGTGCTGATTGTTGAGGGCACGCCCAACAGCGGTTTTGCCCTCAGTACCGCCCTGCAGCAGTCCAGTATCGGCAGCCAGGCTATCCCACCGCAGATGCTGCCCACCCGCCTCTCCGCGCTGGAGCAATATGACGGTATGGTCCTGATCGATGTGCCGGTCAGTATGTTGACGCTGGAGCAGATGACCAGCGTGCGCGAGTTTGTGCGCAGCGAGGGGCGCGGCCTGGTGGTCACCGGCGGGCGCAGCTCCTACGGCCTGGGTGCCTACAAGGATACGCCGCTGGAACAGGCGCTGCCGGTAATGATGGACCCGCCGCCCCGCCCCACGCGCACCGATATCGCGCTCTTGCTGGTGGTTGACCGCTCGGCGAGTATGACCGCTGCCCAGGGCATCTCCAAGTTCGATATGGCGAAGGAAGCGGCTATTCTCTCCACCGAAGCGCTCAACGACGAAGACCGCATCGGTATCCTGACCTTCGACACCGAGCAGGAGTGGGTGGTGCCCTTCCAGCAGGTGGGTCAGGGGCTGGGGTTGCGCGCGATTCAGGATACGATTGCCCAGATTGCCAGCGGTGGCGGGACCGATATTTTTGCAGCGCTTAACGTGGGCCTGGGGGATCTGGCGCGCCAGCCGGTCAATGTGCGCCATGCGGTGCTGCTGACCGATGGCCGCTCCTTCACCAGTGATCGGGTAGCCTACCGGCAACTGATTGATGCAGCGCGTGCTCAGAATATCACCCTCTCGACCATCGCCATCGGCATCGACTCCGACACCATGCTGCTGGATCAACTGGCCGAGTGGGGCCAGGGCCGCTACTATTTTGCCACAACGCCCGAAGATATCCCCCGGCTCACGCTGCTGGAGAGCGAGATTGCCCGGTCTGATCCGACCATCGAGGGGTTATTTAACGCCAATGTTGCCAACACCCATCCGTTGCTGCGCGGGTTCAGTCCGGTTGATCTGCCCTCGCTGGAAGGCTATGTGGCGACCACGCCCAAAGACAGCGCCGAGGTGGTGCTGCAATCCCCGGAGAATGATCCGGTGCTGACGGCCTGGCAGTATGGGCTGGGGCGGGCGGTGGCCTGGACGCCCTCGCTGGCCGAGCCCTGGGCCACCGGTTGGCCTACCTGGGGCGAGTTTGGCGAGTTCTGGGCGCAGGTAGTGCGCTATACGCTGCCGGAAGCCGACACCAGCGGGCCGCTGCAGGTCCGGCTTATTCCGCAACCGGAAGGCGTGCGCCTCAGCGTGGATGCCGTTCAATCCGGGGGCGCACCGCTGGACCTGGCCGATGTCACCGCGCAGGTGACGCTGCCGGATGGTACACAACGCCCCTTCACGCTGCCGCAAACCGCGCCGGGGAATTATGCCCGCGATCTGCGGCTGCCCGATGCCGGGCCGTATGCCGTCACGGTGCTGCTGGAACGTGATGGAACGCGCTATGTCGCTGAGCGGGGCTACGTCCAGCCGGTGCCGGCAGAGTATTACCCGCCCCAGGCAGGTAGCAGTCAGGTGCAGGGCGTGCCGTTGCTGCAAACCATTGCCGAGATTACCGGCGGGCAGGTGTTGAGCGATACCGACCCAAATATGCCATTCATCCCGGAGCCACGCGTCCCGGCATCACAGTCGCGGCCGCTCTGGCCCTGGCTGGTCGGCGCGGCCCTGCTGCTCTGGGTGCTGGAGATTGCGGTACGGCGCGGGATATTTATCAGGTAGTTCAACGTAAAGATCGCCGGCGTGAAACGAGTGACCGGATCGGCGGAATACCCGGGCGGCTCGCTCGTTTCACTTTATTTCTGCCATGATTAAACCAATTGATGCTATTGTTCACAAAGCCATCGCGCAGCGGATCTTTCCCGGCGCGGTGGTTCTGGTTGCGCGCAATGGCGAAATCGAACATCTCGCCGCCTATGGCACAACGATGTACGCCGATCCCGGTTCGCAGCTAGTGACAATCGAAACCCGTTACGATATTGCCTCACTGACGAAAGTCTTTACCGCAACCGCCGCGCTGCAACTGCTTGATGCCGGGAAGATCGCCCTGGACGCACCGGCGGCGGCCTACCTGCCGGGTCTGCAGGCCCGAGGTGTCACTATCCGCCACTTGCTGACACACACGTCGGGGCTGTCCCTGCAGCTCTCAACCTTGCGTAACCGGGGTGCGGCCGGCATCCGCGCGGCGGTGTATGCGGTTGACCCGGTGCGACCGCCGGGGACGCATATCGCCTACACCAATATCAACAGCCTGATCCTGGGGGATATCGTGGCGCAGGTGTATGGGCAACCCCTGAATGTAGCCCTCCGCGATCTGATCCTGGAACCGCTGGAGTTGCATGCCACCGGCTTCTGCCCCGCGCCTGTGCTACGCCCGCAGATCGCCCCCACCGAGTGGGATCAGGCGTGGCGCGGCGGGTTGGTGCAGGGCAGTGTCCACGACGAGAGTGCGCATGCGCTGGGCGGCGTGGCCGGGCATGCCGGGCTCTTCAGCACCGCGACCGATCTCTGGCGGTTTGCGCAGATGTGGCTGCAGCAAGGCTGCCTGGCAGACCGGCAGTTGCTGCGGGCCGCAACAGTTGCCCTGGCGATCCGGAATCAAACCGGCGCACTGGAGGACATGACTGCCGAACCGGTCACGGCCGGAGCGGATTTTATCCCCCACTGCGGCCTGGGCTGGATGCTCCAGCGCCCCAACTTTATGGGAGCCGCTCCCGCCGAGACCTACGGCCATACCGGGTTTACCGGACCGACCCTGGCGCTGGTTCCGCAGCAGCGGCTGGCGCTGGTTTTGTTGAGCAACCGGACCTATCCCCGGCGCACTCCACCTGCGCACCATGCCGTCACCGCCGCCATCCTCGGGGCTGCCCTCCAGCACACAACGGACAATGCGTGATTCGATATTTCAAGACCATCCCGGTAGGGACGTGCTTCTGCGCATCCGCCGGTCGTCCTGATGCGAGGAACCTGCCGCCGGGCAGTAACGGCGGGCTGTCCCGACGGTAAAACATCCCGGTAGGGACGTGCTTCTGCGCGTCCGCCTGCTGTGTAGCGGGAAACTGCCCAGGGGTTGCTACTGCGGCAACTGCTGGTAAAAGTAGAGTTCATGCTCCGGCAACAGGTCCGGGTGGAAGATCTTGATTATATCGGCCAGGATCAGATGCGGGTTGGCGACACCGCTTTCCCAGTAGGCATTCCCGCCGGACTCATTCACGCGGGCGTTGTTGTTGTAGACCGTGCCATTCTGGACGGCGGCAAACTCGGCGAAGCGCTCATCGGCGGCCAGTGCCTCGTCCAGGCTGTTCCAGGTGCCGGTGTTGAGCCAGTAGTCCGCATTGGCGGCGCGCTCGAAGACCGCCTCAAAGCTCAACGGCTCCCCGCCGGTTGCAGCATTATCCGACCAGAGATAGTCCGCCCCGGCATCGGCAAGTAGTTGCGCCTGATAACTCCCACCGCCGGGGATGTACCAGGTGCCCTGGTAGGGCGCATTCATCAGCACCGTCGGGCGCTCGCCGACATCGGCGGCGCGGGCGGCCAGATCGTTGTACTGCGCGGCGGTATCGGCAAACACGGTGGCGGCGGCGGCCTCCTGATTGAAGAAGGCGGCAATAAACTTGATCCACTCCGCGCGGCCCAGTGGCGACGGTTCCATGTGCGAGGCATCAAGCGCTACCGTCAGTCCCGCCTCAAGCAGTTTGGGATGGGCATCGTTCTGCGGATCGCCCAGGCCCGAGGTCATCACCAGGTCGGGCGCAAGGTTCAGGATCTGCTCAACATCGGCCTGGGGACCACTGCCAACCTCGGTGACCTGATCGGCGGCGATCATCTCCCGGATTTCGGGGGTGTTGATGTAAGCGAAATCCCCCACACCGGCCAGTCGGCCCGTCAGATCCAGCGCGACCAGGTGCGGTAGTGCTGTGGTTTCCATCGCAACCATCGACATGGCTGGAACCTCAACCAGCAACGCATCGTCGAAGCCCTCCGGCGCGGGGGTGCCGCACTGCACCAGCAGATACTGGAAAGTTGTGTCACTGCCAGGCCAGGGATCAAGCACGGTGATCACTTTGTAGGTGTCGAAATACTCCACCGTAAAGCCCTCGGCATACTCCAGGCCGACCTGATCGGGGAAGTAGTCCACGCCGGGACGATACTCCTCGACGCAGCCAAAGGCCAGATTGGACGCCGGTCCCAGGACGGCAATTTCTTCCGTTGAGAGGGGCGTCGGTGGACTGTCCGGGTCGGTTGATGCCGCGCCGCACCCGACAAGCAGCGTGGCGAGCAGGCTCAACCAGAGCCATGCCGATGTGATAGTAAAAGCAGATTTCACAAAACACCTTCTCTAGATCAAACTCGCTGGAGTGCAACAAGAGTCTGGAGTGCGGGAGCCTTGCTGCCGCACACACCACGCAGCCCGCCTGGCCGCGTGCGCTCTCCCCGGTTGCCCTCAATCGCAGACATTCATCATACCACAGGTAGAACACCTGATCAGTCGTACCGGAGATCACTTGACATACGTCACGATTTAACGGTATAAGCTATATTAACTAACACGCGTTACGCGGTCACTGATCTGGAAGGAAATTTCGTCTCCGGCAGGGCGGAACCGACCATTCTTTTTCACGAACATTTGGCTCCTTGAGCCAAATGTTCGTGAAAAGAAAAAAGAAGTACCATGCTGCCGCAGGCAAATCAGGCTTCCACCTGGTCAAACGTCCAGTTTGCGTAACCACTGTGTAAGTCCTGTAACTAAATATTACCCACGATGGAGGAATGCCGATGAGCACAACAGGCGAAGAATATATCTTTCAGATACAGGGGATGGATTGTGCCGGCTGCGCGCGCACGGTCGAGACCGGTGTGGCGCAACTGGAAGGGGTGCGCACCTGCGAACTTAACTTCACCACCGAGAAGCTGCGGGTACAGGGCGCGGTTGAGCGGGAGGCGGTTATCAGCCGCGTGCGTGAACTGGGCTTTGAAGTCGCCGAGCCGCAGTCGGAAGCTGCCGGTTCATCTCCGACGCAACAGCGATTAAACTTTGTGCAGTTTATGTGGCAGCGGCGTACCACCCAACTGGTCTTCCTGGGCGTGCTGCTGATTCTGCCGGGAATTGTGTTGCATGAATTGCTTGGGATTACGCATCCACTGATTCATCTGGCGTCGCTGGGCGCACTGCTGGCCGCCGGCGGACCGATTGCGCGCAGTGCCTGGCAGTCGCTGCGGATCAACCGGGAGATCAATATCAATGTGCTGATGACGATTGCCGCCATCGGTGCAGTCTTCATCGGCGCGTACACCGAGGCGGGGATGGTGATGGTGCTGTTTGCATTAGGCGAGGCGCTGGAGGGCTACACCGCCAGTCGTTCGCGTGATGCGATTCGTAGCCTGATGCAGGTCGTGCCAAACGAGGCGACGGTGGTGCAGCAGCATGCCGATCGGGTTGAGGAGCGGCGCGTCCGGGTGACGGATCTGCAGGTGGGTGATCTGCTGCTGGTCAAACCCGGCGAGCAGATCCCGATGGATGGGCGAGTGATCGCGGGCGCATCGGCGGTCAATCAGGCTCCCATCACGGGCGAGAGTCGCCTGGTCGAGAAGGAAGCCGGCACGGAAGTCTTCGCCAGCAGCATCAATGGCGAGGGCACCCTGGAGATTGAGGTGACACGCCACGCTGCCGATAATACCATCAGTCGCCTGATTCGCATGGTTGAAGAGGCGCAGGAGCAGTGCGCGCCCACGCAGCGCTTTGTTGATCGGTTTGCCCGCTACTACACTCCTGCCGTTGTCGGACTGGCGCTGCTGGTAGCCATTGTACCCCCGCTCTTCTTTGGTCAGCCGCTGCTCAACTCCGCTGACGGCACATTTGGCTGGCTCTACCGGGCGCTGGCGCTGCTGGTGGTTGCCTGTCCCTGTGCGCTGGTCATCAGCACGCCGGTCAGTATTATCAGCGCGATCAGTAATGCCGCGCGCAATGGTGTGCTGATCAAAGGTGGCGCATACCTGGAGGCGTTGAGTAGCGTGCGGGCGATCGCATTTGACAAGACCGGCACGCTAACGCGGGGCACACCGGCAGTAGTTGCCGTACGCGCGGTTGAGTGTGGACCGTCCGCCGGCGTTAGCGAACATGGGCATGAGCGGAACCGCTGTGGTGAGTGTGATGATCTGCTGGCGCTGGCAAGCGCGGTTGAGCGGCGTAGCGAGCATCCGCTGGCCCAGGCAGTCGTTGCCGAGGCCACACGCTGTGGGGTTGCCGACAAATATGCCTCCGCCACGATGGTGACGGCGTTGACCGGCCGGGGGGTGACGGGGCAGGTGCAGGGGCGGCAGGTGACATTGGGTAGCCATCGCTACTTTGATACCACGCTGCCGCATACGCATGAACACTGCGCGGAAGCGCGCCAGGATGCGGCAAAAGGTTATACACCGATGATGATCAGCGCCGATGGCACCTACCTGGGCACGATTGCCGTTGCCGATACACTCCGCCCGGACAGCCGGGAGGCGCTGGCGCTGCTCCGGCAGGCACAGTTTACCAACCTGGTGATGCTGACCGGCGACAATGCCGATACTGCGGCTTCGGTGGGGCAGCAGGTTGGCGTGACCGATGTCCGCGCCGACCTGTTGCCCGAGGACAAGGTTGCCGCCGTTAATGCCCTACGGGAGCAGTATGGCGCGGTTGCCATGGTCGGTGACGGCATCAACGATGCGCCCGCCCTGGCGACGGCCACGGTTGGTATCGCGGTGGGCGGCGCGTCCGGGGGGACGGCTCAGGCGATGGAGACCGCCGATATCACCCTGATGAGTGATGATCTGCGGCGACTGCCGTTTGTATTTCAGTTGAGCCGGGCCACCATGCGCACGATTCAGGTGAATGTGGCCCTGAGCATTGGCATTAAGCTGGCGTTTGTCCTGCTGGTGTTGCTGGGTCTCGGCACCATGTGGATGGCGGTTCTGGCGGATATGGGGACATCACTGCTGGTTTCGCTCAACGGGATGCGGCTGCTGGGCAAGACTCCCGGTTCCCGGTCGCAGGTTCCGGGTTCCGGCTATCCGTCAGCGACGCGTGTGTCCGAACAGTGAAGCTGTGCTTTACCGGCGCATTACTTTCCAGTTACCAGGTCGTTACCCACACGCGAAGCGGTTTCTGCTATAGTAGTGTCAGGTCTGGTAGTGATAGGCATCGAAGACTTCTCCCCCTCCTTCACGACAACCGCGCTCCTGGTACTCCCCCAGGGGCGCGGTTGTTTTTGTGGCAACTCCAAAGATGTTGGCGTCAAGGGTGTACATCGTCTGCTCCCAATTGTCCTCGCAAAGAAGCATCGCGTTAGCGCCGATCCGCTTCCGGAATTTCTGCCGGTGTTGGCGAGCCGGGCTCGATCCGCATAAGTTCCTCGCGAAGTTGCCTGAGCCGCTCCCAGGCGGCGGCGCTGGTTTGATCCGGCGGCGTGGGCGCAGGATCGGGAGTGGTTGTCACCTCCAGTCGCTGCGCCAGATATGCGATCAGGCGTGCCTGGTCCGGTGGCGTAAGCTGGTCGGTCAGGTACTGGATTTCTTCAAGGGTTATGGTCATCTGCTGCTCCTTTCCGATTGGGTTCATTCTACCCAGTTCGGGGGATTGATCCTGCTTCACTCACACACGTTACGCGGTCCCTCTTTGGGAAGGAGATATCGCCTCCGGCAGGGCGGAAGAAGCCATCTTTTTTACAAAATGTTGCACGTAATGCAAATTTTTGTAAAAAAACAAAAAAGTGTACCATGCTGCCGCAGGCGAAGACTGTTTTTGTGGGAGTATGTGTCTAATTTGTACGCCCACCGCGTAACGTGTGTCACTCATGACGACCCGCGTCGATGGCGGGCAATCTCGGCGGCGAGGTCGGTAAACTGGGGATCAATCTCATAGGCGTAGCCATCCCAATAACCATCGCGCGCGGGCACAAAGCGGCGGGGCGGGGCCGGCTTCCCGGAAAGCGCTTCTGCCTTGATCTGCTGCTGTACTTCGCGCCGTAGTTCATCGGCGGTGTATGTGCGGCATGTCTCGGCAGAAAGCGGTGGCAGCACATGCAGGCTGATTCGCTGATTGTAGCGCAGTCGGGGCGTAAAGGGGAATTCCCAGATCTGATGGCTCCCTGTCAGGGCAACCGGCAGAATGGGGCATTGCAATGCCTGGGCCAGGCCAAAGGCTCCGACCATGAAATCGATTTCGATCCCCAGAATCGATCCCTGGGGAAAGAGTACCAGACTCTCGCCACCGGCAACGACTGCCCGAGTTGCCCGCAGCAGTTGACGGTAACTGCGCGTCCCCTGCTCCGGATGAATAGTAATCTGTCCGGTGTCGCGCACATACGGACCAAGCAGGGGCCAGTTCTCAAACTCATCGCGCAGGACAAAGCGCATCGGCAAGGGCAGGTGGAGCAGCGCGAGTACATCCGCAAACCCCTCGTGCAACGGTGTCACCAGGTAGGTTGTGTTCGGGTCAATCTGGTCAAGTCCCTGAAGGTCCAGGCGAACTCCCAGGTAGTAGCGTAAGCTCCGGGCCCACCAGTGCTGTACCTGAGCCAGGGACGTACGTGCGCCGAGGCGTCCCAGCAGCCGCGCCAACAGTGGTGGCCCGCCCAGCCAGATCGCCATGCCGAGCAAGGTACGCAGATAGCTGTGCCGGTCAGGTAGACCAATCTTCGCCCCACCGATTAGATAGCGCAGGTCCGGTTCGATGATCGGGCGGTTCTGCTCTGGATAGGTCAGATGGCGCATGAGGGAATTCCTTTCCAGGTGAAAGTTGATAATCTTTACCATCTTTACCATCTTTACCATCTTTTGCAACAACCGTTCCACTGGTCCCAACCCTGAATTGGTAGCGCGCCCGCGTATACCTGGACGCGGAACCAGCAGTCCTGCCTGTGTACATTACCGGCGATGCCCAGTTGTAACCGGACTGTACCTCGCACATGTACAATAAGCTATTGTGTTACTGGGAGATAAGGAAGGAGGAAATACGGTGTTTTATCATCGTTCAAGTCACCACACACTCCCGGAAGAAATGGTATACATCTCTGAAAAGGGGCGCGGCGTGCTGCTGTATATCGATCCGGCCACGAACGAGGGGAAAGCCTTCGCGGTGCTGCCGGTTCAAGCGGCGCGACAACATCGCAATGCCTACCCTAGTTCAACCATTGGGCCACTTCAGGGCTATCATCAGATTACGCCCGGTGCAGTACGTACCCACCTTGCCCGGTTTGAGCGCGCAACGTGGCTTAAGGAAGCGGCCCAGATGCTGGAAGAGTTCCGGGCTGCCCTCCAGTATGCGGAAGACCGTGAAGGGGTTCGCGCCAGTTAGTGCGCCGTGTGCCATGTGGGTGTGTGGGATTGAGCAAATCTGATGAGAAATGGTGCCCTGCCGCCTTCCGTTAAAGGAGGATTGGCAGGGCGTTCGTGACTCGGCGGGCGGGTTACATCTCGTCCGTAATCACTTCCAACGGGATGGTCGCGCCATCATGGGATGTCTGCACGGGTTGCTGCGGCGGTCGCAGCCGAACAACCGGAATGGGTAGCGCTACCGTGGTCGGCACCGGGACCGGCACTGGAATAAATGGTGGCAACACGACGAGCATAATCGTTGGCAGAATGACCGGCACCGATTGATGCTCAACATCAAACCATTGATCGAAGATACGTAGCGTATCCAGCATGCGTCCAATGTCAATCTGGTTCATAACTGTATCCATCAGCTTCTCCTCTGCTTCGCCTGAAAGTAACAGCACTCCAGTATATTGTAGCCCGGTTCGGTGCGCGTGCAAGCTATGGTTTCGCCTCGCCCTGGATCTGCTTGCGCTGAATAAAGCGCAGCCCCTCTTGCCGGGTGATGGTGGCAACATCAATCGGCCCGCCAACCCCGCGTAGTCCCAGGGTTAACCGCTGTGCCGATATGGTTGTGCGAATGAAGAAGATAGCGAGATCGACACAATCCTGCAGCGGCATTGCCTGTAACGGAATGGGCATTTTTATCTGGTTGATCACGGATTGTAGCTTCTGGCGGTCGGCAGGTTGCAGGGTCGCCGCATTGAGCGCCTCACCCAGACGACTATCAACTCCCTGCAACAGCCGGTCAACAATCTCGCGCTGACCGCCCCAGGTAATGCCAAACTCGCCAAACGTGCCGTAATGCTCAATCGGATCGGGTTTGCCGGGGATCTCGGTCAGGTATACCCGGCCATACGGTTCCCCGGCGTCAAACCCCGCAATGACGAACGACATACCTGGCCCGTTGTATGTCGCGGGCATCGCGGCCTGCCACTGTTGCATAAAAAAGTCACTGAGCCGTTGGGCAAACTCGCGCACCGCCAGCCGTTCTTCGGGCAGTCCGGCTTCAAACTCAGGGATAAAGCTCTGGGCGGTGCGCAGACCGATGGCCGCCTGCCCGTAGGTGACAACGCCGATAGTGGGGAGCGTGGTGTTGGGTCGGCTGGGATTGTCAAAGGCAAATAACTTGGTGGCATTGTCAAAGTTAACGTGCATCGGGGTGCCATCCGGTGGCTGGGCGGTGATGGTGAGGCGGCTTTCAGTTGCCAGCACTAATCCCTCGGGCGCTTTAATAACGATTCCCAGTGACATAGTATCTCCAGATGGTATATCTTTCTCTAAAACAAAGAACTTACGCCTTCACTGACCTGGAAGGGAGTTTCGCCTCCGGCAGGGTGGAACTGACCGGCAGCGTGAATGGCCCCAGTTCCAGTGTGGCATCGGCAAAGCTCTTGAACCGTTTCAGGCGCAGTTGCGTAATCATCGGCCTCCTCGCGTTCTTTTGTCCTGCATTCCTTCGCGTGTTTCGCATCTCGACAGCGTATCTGTATCATACCACACGCCACTCGGTTCCCCGGTTCTTCCGGAACTGTTGTAGAATTAGGTAGCAGCAACCGCGATTGTTTACTGTCGCCTGTCCAGAAATGAAGCGTATGCACCGGCCGATCCTGACAATGAAATGCAGCATGCCACCGCTGCGACCTGACCTGGTGCCACGGCCCGGTCTGTTCGCACGCCTTGATGCCGGGTTGACCTGCAAGCTGCTGCTGATCTCCGCTGCGGCAGGTTCCGGCAAAACTTCGCTTGTCAGCGCATGGCTCCGGCAGCGTAACCTGCCGACTGCCTGGCTTGCCCCGGATGCAGGGGACAATGATCCGGCCCGTTTTCTGCTCTATCTGGAGGCGATTGGGCATGCGCCGGCCGCCGCCGATTGGGATTGTGCCGCCGGTTTGATCGAGACCGCGCCGCACCGGAAGGGTATGTGCGGCTCTTCCTCGACGAAGGAGCCTGGGTGCAGCCACTCCTGGTGCAGGGATTGGCAACCGGCGAGTGGGAAATGGCGACAGCCCGTTATGCCCGGCACTTGCTTGATGCCTTCGCTCCGGCAAACACTGGTCCCCATGCACCATTTCCCGGTAACCATCCCCGGTTGCTCGAGCCGCTAACCGGACGGGAAGCGTAGATCCTGCGCCTGCCGGCCGCCGGGCACAACAGCACGCAGATTGCTGACCAGCTTGGCGTTGTTCGCAGCACCGTCCGCTCGCACATCAAGTCGTTGTATGGCAAACTCGACGTACACAGCCGCCACGAGGCACTCAGCCGGGCACGCGCGCTGGAACTGATACCCTGATCAATCGCTGCTTCCCCCACTCTGCTCGCCTACCAGGGGAAGACACTTCCCCTACCTGCCGACTATACTGCTCATACCCACGACTGTGGAACGAACAATGGCGCGAGAGAAAAGAATGATACCTGCAACCGCGGTAAACTGCGAGCAGCATAACAGATTGGTATATATTGCATCCCAGCGTGGTTGCTACAACGGGGCTACCCGTCGTCTACAGTGAATATTGCGCATACTGACGCGGTATAAGTAATTTATTGCAAACATTTTGCCTTCAGAAGTGTCAATTTGACGCTCAACCTGGTTTATGCTACTCTGCTACCGCTTTCGGATTATCAATGTCGGAGCACGGAGATTCGGTCATTCCGAATAGCGTGAAGGACTGCGTCTTGATGAGCTTGAGACGCTGTGCGCCCCCTTTACGACGTTCACGGACATGGCCCGGCGTAACAATTACACCACGTTACGCTTTTGAACCCGGATTGGTCTCAGGCTGTCCTGTCGCCAGCGCCTTGACAGGAGGCCCTTTTTGCCGCATGCAGCGGTCAGTATACACAGCCTGAGTACCCGCCTTGCACGACGACGGTATGTTACGACAGTGCAGCCCCATGAGTAGCCCGGTCTTCTTTTGAGTATGCCGACGATAGTATTAACTGGTTAGTTGAACAGTTGGCATGACGTGGTTGATCTCACCTTTTTTTACGGGGCATAATTGATTTCCATAGTAATATAAGGAGGTAGAGGCAATGCATGAGCAAAAGACCTTCGCAACCAATGGTGGTCAGGTTGCAATTCAGCAAGCACCACCAGCGGTAGAAACCCAGCGCGACTGGCGCAAGTATAACCTGCCCACGGAGGTGGCGGAAATTCTGGCGGCATGCCCAAGTGTTACAATCGCCAGTTCGATTGCTGAACTGGTCGATCTGGCCTGTGGCGGCCCGCAGAGTGATACCTACGAGGTGGCATTTGATACGCCGGGTGTCGGGCGTGTTCTCGAAGCAACCGTCGCGCGGGTACGCAATGGCGTCGCGGCCAACTATCCCGAACCCTATATGCGCCGCCGTGACCCGGAGTGTATGGTTATCGCCGACGAACGGCCCACCAACAAGTCGCGCTTTTCGGAACGCTTCGGGTATGATTTCAAGCAACTGCGCGCCGAGACGTTTGACTGGCTCAAGACGCAACCGCTGGCGCTCTTTGGTTTTATTGCCGGGCAGCAGGGCATGGGGGAAGACGCGCTGGTGATTGCACCGGCCAATACGGGCTTCTTCGCACTGGGATTGGCGCTGCTCCAGGGAATTACGCCGTATGCTCAGATCCCGGCCGGCTTTCAGCCGGAGGCGATTATCTATGTTGCGCCGCCGTTCCGCCACACGCATTTCGATGGTAAGCAGGTCGTTGCCCATCATCGTAGTGCGGAACTACACGAGATCTTCTCCTACAACCTCTATCCGGGACCGAGCGCCAAGAAGGGTATTTATGGCGTCCTGATCGGGCAGGGTGAGCGTGAAGGCTGGGTTACGGCTCACTGCTCGACGGTGCAGGTGGTAACACCCTACGACAATATTGTCACATTTATGCACGAGGGGGCCAGCGGCGGTGGTAAGAGTGAGATGCTGGAGCAGGCGCACCGTGACCCGCAAGGGCGGTTGCTCCTTGGCGAGAATATTGTCACGGGTGAGCGGCGCTACCTGGATCTCCCGCGCCTCTGTGGTCTGCTCCCTGTTACCGACGATATGGCGCTCTGCCATCCCTCAATTCAGGACCATACCGGTGATCTCCGGTTGCGCGTGGCCGATGCCGAGGATGCCTGGTTTATCCGGGTCAATCACATCACGCACTATGGCACCGATATCTATCTAGAACGATTGACGGCCCAGCCGGAAAAGCCGTTGCTCTTCCTGAATATTGACGCAGTCCCCCATGGTCGGGCCTTGATCTGGGAGCATATCCAGGATTCCCCCGGTGTGCCCTGCCCCAACCCCCGGGTGATTGTGCCCCGTTCAATTGTCCCCGATATTGTCAATGAAGCGGTGACGGTCGATATCCGCAGTTTTGGGGTGCGTACGCCGCCCTGCACCCGCGAGCGACCAAGCTATGGCATTCTCGGACTCTTCCATGTGTTGCCGCCGGCGGTGGCCTGGCTCTGGCGACTGGTTGCTCCGCGCGGGTACGCCAACCCCAGCGTTGTCGAAACAACCGGGATGAGCAGCGAGGGGGTCGGCTCCTACTGGCCCTTTGCCACGGGCCGTCGGGTGGATCAGGCCAACCTGCTGCTCCGGCAGTTCCAGGAGCATACCCGCATGCGCTATATCCTCTGTCCGAACCAGCATATCGGGGCATGGAGTGTCAGCTTTATGCCGCAGTGGCTCGCGCGCGAGTATCTGGCGCGGCGGGGCAATGCGCAGTTCAAAGCCGATCAGGTGCAGCCTGCGCGCTGTCCGCTGCTCGGCTATGCGCTTTATCAACTCGCCGTCGAAGGACGGCCGATTGCGCGCTGGTTCCTGCAGGTGGATACGCAGCCGGAGGTGGGTGAGGAAGCCTATGATCAGGGAGCGGAAATACTCTATCGCTTCTTCCGCCAGTGCCTGGCCGACTTTGTCGAGCCGGACCTCGATCCACTGGGACGGCAGATTATCGAGTGCTGCCTGGATGGTGGCTCGGTTCAGGACTACGAGGCATTGATCTCGATAACATAGCCGGAAATATGTGTTGAGTAAAGCAGGCCCTGCGGGAAGCTTGTAGCCTCCCGCAGGGCCTGCTCTATGCGTTTCAGGTATGAATAGTTGAATAGTTATCGAAGTGAAGCATGAGCAGTATGCTATACTTATCTATATCCACACGCGTTACGTAGTTGTTGACCCGGCAGGACATTTCGCCTCCGGCAGGGTGGAGCGAACAATTGAATTCCTCACGTTAACCGCTACGGGCTACGTGTCGCAACCGCTCACCGTTGAAGATCACTACCGCTCGAACAGTGTACCCGGTCTTGTCTGTACTCCCGCCCGGTTGTGGGAGCATCTCCGCCGAGGGTCGCGCTTATCGGCACAGGGCAACCGATGAAATCATCACCATCGATCCTACCGCTATGCCCGATGGTTCTCCGACGGAGCCGGACGATACCGGGGAGTTGGGCTGGGAGCTGTGCCCATTGATGCCGGGGATCAGGCGGCAGCCCGCACCGATCAGCTTTGACCAGTACATCACCTATTGCCCCGATGCCAAATTTGAACTGGTTAACGGCAAACCGCATATCGGCGGATGGGTCGGAATCCGCAACACACTGGGTTTGCTGCTGCGAACATTTGGCATGGACGCGGCGCTCAAGCTTTTGCCGCCCCGTGCCTGGGTTGCTGGTCTGCTGGCCGAAGAAGCCGCCCGGCAGCATGATGCCGGCCGCCGGGATCACTGGTGGTGGGTGGCCCGGCAGTCTGCCGCTCTGCTGCGCGAGCAGTTTGGGATCGAATGCATCGCGCTGATCGGCGATCTCCTGGACGAACAGCCGCTCAACTTCTGGTCAGAGTTGACACTAGTGGCCTGGCACATGCCTCGGGATTCGTATGCCGTGTACCAGGCATTGCATACGCAGTTCACCGACCCGGAGGTAGTGTTGCTGGACGCAGAGCGGGCCGCACCTGCCGAGCGGGAGCGTCTTGCGCTCCAGGGAGCGATCTTGGAGGTGTAGGTGCGCTTCACCACGCCGCCCGCCGCCCGTTTCACCTACTCCGCATACCGCCGGGCAATAGCATCCACCTGCGCGCCGTAGCTCTCGCCGAACAGATTTAAGTGGTTGAGCAGATGGTAGAGATTGTAGAGATCGCGCCGATCAGTGTAGCCGGGCTCCAGCGGCCAGGCTTCCTGGTAGGCATCGTAGAAGCGGGTGCTAAAGCCACCAAACAGCTCGGTAAAGGCAATCTCGGCCTCACGGTCGCCATAGTAGACGGCGGGATCGATCAGCGCCGGAACGCCACCCGGCCCGGTGATGACATTGCCGCCCCAGAGGTCGCCATGCAGCAGCGCGGGCTGCCGTTCAACGCCCGCTAACCAGCCGTCAAGCCGCTCCAGGAGCCGCTCCAGGCGCTGGCGGCGGCTGGTGGGCAGCAGCCCGTTGCGCTGGGCCAGTTCAATCTGCGGACGCAGCCGTTTCTCCCGGTAGAAGCGCACCCAGTCCTCTTCCCAGCCGTTGTACTGGGGCGTGCTGCCGATGTAGTTATCCTGATCCAGGCCGTAGGCATCGGTGCCATGTCTATGCATAGCCGCCAGTTGCGTGCCAAGCAGCGTCTGGTCGCCCCGGCGCGCGGCCCCGGCCGGGCCTTCCAGCCACTCCATCAGGATGTAGGCCGGTCGATCGTCATCTGCATCGGTAGCGGTCAGCACCGCCGGCACGCGCACGGTCTGCGTATCATACATCAACTGCAATCCCTGGGCCTCGACAAAAAACATATTCGGTAACGGGCGCGTATTCCACTTGAGCAGATAAACATTCTGTGCGGTTTCCAGCCGCTGGGCATTGTTGATACAGCCGCCGCTGACCGGCTGAACCGACTGGATTGCAGTTGTGTCGCCGGCAGTTTCCAGGGCGGCGACAATCGACGTGACCAGTGCATCAGGCAGTGCCATCAGACCCCCTCCTGGGCGCGAATATGCAACAGCAGGCCCCGGCAGCCGGCCGTCACCAGGTCGTACACCTGGTCAAAGCCGCCGGTGTAGTAGGGATCCGGCACATCCAGCGGGCCACCCGCGGGGGCAAACTCCAGCAACCGGCGCACTGTTCCCGCTGCGTCATGGCGTAACCGGCTAATATCATCCAGATTTTCCTCGTCCATAGCGATGATGTAGTCGTAATGGTCCAGGTCAGCATGACTCAGTCGCTGTGCGCGCTGGTCGCCCACCGCGACACCGTTGCGTTGTAGGACCGCCTGGGTACCGGGATGGGGGCGCTCACCAACATGCCAGCCGCCGGTGCCGACCGAGGCGATCTTAAACCGGGGCGCCAGACCGGCCTCCTGCACCAGATGGCGAAACACGGCCTCAGCCATGGGTGACCGGCAGATATTACCCATACAGACAAAAAGAACACTAATTGGTTTATCGTAGCTCATGCTGCTCCTCGATACTAGTAGGGACGACGCAGCGGTCGCCCGCAGTTTGCTCGGGACATCTATCCCGGTTGATAAGATTATGCATTATTCACAGGACTTACGGTAGGTAGACCAACTAGACGCTTGACCAGACGAAAAACAGGCTTACCTGCGGCAGCATGGTGCTTTTTTATCTTTTTCACAAAACATTTGCACAAAGTGTAGATGTTTTGTGAAAAAAGATGGTTTCTTCCGCCCTGCCGGAGGTGCTATCCGCTGCCGCGCGAGTGATCGCGTAACTCGTGTTATTCACACGACTTACGCGGTGCGCGTTCAAACGGACCGTTTGCTCTCGATAACGGTGTATTTCGCCTGCGGCAGCGTGGTACATGATGTTCTTTTTCACGAACATTTGGCACTTTGTGCCAAATGTTCGTGAAAAAGGATGGAAGATTCCATCCTGCCGGAGGCGAAATGTCCTTTCGAGTCAGTGACCGCGTAACGCCTGTTATTCACACAAGTTACGCGGTGCAGCCTTATTTCGGTCTGTTGACCACCCCAAAAGCCGGCTTCGCCTGCGGCAGCATGGTGCTTTATTGATTTTTTCACAAAACATTTGCACAAAGTGTAGATGTTTTGTGAAAAAAGATGGTTTCTTCCGCCCTGCTGGAGGCGGAGTCGCCTTCCGGGTCAATGATCGCGTAACGCGTGTTATTCAATCAACAATAATACCATGATCATGCCGATGATAGCGCGGCGATAATGCCTGCCGCCACGCCGGTGCTGTCCTGCACGGTGGCGAAATAGCGCGCTGCGGTGCCGACAACCAGCAGCGGCACCGGATTACGCGTATGCCCGGCCGCCCTGGAATCTTCGATATTGCCATGGTCGCTGGTCAGCAGGAGCGTATCTTCCGGGCGCAGTGTTGCCAGGAGCCCGGCCAGTAGACCATCAATCCGTTCCAGCACAGCTTCAACATGCAACGGCAGCTGTCCATGACCGGCAAGATCGGGCAGGAAACACTCGAAAAAGACGAGATCGTGGGTGTGGGCCAGGAATGCCAGCCGCTCCCCGGCCAGTTGCGCCGCGATAACCGGTATGTCCAGTGCGGGATCACGCCGGCTCAGTAGTTCATGGGTAATATCCCACATCAAGGCATGCCCGGTCAGCAGATCATCCAGGTTGCGCAGGCGCAAGTTGGCCCCCTCGGCCGCGATAACGCCGGCGGTGCGGCGCAGGCGGCGGCCGGCAAGTGCCTGCCAGTAGCCAGGCGTGAAGGCATTGGCAAAGGTTACGCGCAGGCCGCGCGCCTGTACCTGGTGAAAGATGCTGTGTTCGGCCAGCAGCGGCCGCAGGGCGACCGGCGGGTAGTAGGGCTGGTGGCGTCCAACCAGCACAGGCGCATTAACACCGGTTAGCAGCGCGGTCTGGCCGGTGCCGCTCTGGGGCAACCCCGGCACCCCCAGGGTAGTATCAATCGCCCGCAGTAGCAGTGCGGGTTGCTGCTGGACCTGCTCCTGCGTCAGCGGACCACCCAGCAGGTGATACAGCGTGGGTGTTGCCGCCGACGCCAGGGGGTTGTGCGGATGCGCCGGAGCCAGCCCAACGCCGTCAAGGAAAACAAAGATAATCGGCATAAGAGCGCCTTAAGTTTGACAACCGCTAACGGTTACGGTATAATTCGCGCCATTGTAAAACATAAATGACATCCGCTTCAAGCGATCTTCCCAGCAGTTCCAGGAATTGGAAAGGTGCCCCTTCACGCGGAGCGATTCGTAGGCAGTGAACCCGGTTTCTCCTGTTGATGACTGGCGGTTAGCGTCATCCGGACGGAGAAAGTGCTTTACAGCTTGGTGGCTCAGTTTGCGTGTGTTTCACGCTTGCGCCTACCTTATGCACGGGTGGCGCTTTTTTTTGGACTGTAATCGGGGAATGAGGCCGCGCGCAGCGGGTGCAATCAAAAATCCCTTTTTTAGGAGGCTTTATCTGATGACTGTACAATCCGATCAGACGACCCCAGAAGAGTTTGCATTTGAAGAAGAAGAGGATTGGACCAAACTGCTCGAAGCGTATGATTATGCCCGACCACAGCGCGGCGAGTTGCGCGATGGCCTGATTATGCAAATCGAGGAAAATGGGGTACTCGTGTCTATCGGTACCAAGCGTGAGGGTGTGATTCCAGTGCAGGATCTGCGGCAAATGGGGGATGATTTCTCCGACACGCTCAATGTCGGCGATTCGATCCAGGTCTATGTGCAAGATCCGGAGAATCGTGACGGGGACTTGATCCTCTCGCTGACCATGGTTCAGGTTGCGAAAGACTGGGAGAATGCCGGCCGGCTCTTTGAGGAAGGCGGCGTCGTTCAGTGCAAGGTCGTCGGCTTTAATAAGGGCGGTCTGCTGGTCCAGTTTAATCGTATTCGCGGCTTTGTGCCGGCTTCGCAGGTGGCCCAACTGCATGGGCGTACCGCAGCGGAGGAGCGGCAGCAGGCCCTCCAGCGCATGGTCAACCAGGAAATTCCGCTCAAGGTGATCGAAGTGGACCGTGACCGCAACCGGCTGGTCCTATCGGAGCGCAGCGCAACGCAGGAGTGGCGCAAGGCGCAGAAGCAGCGTCTCTTGACTGAACTCCAGCCCGGCGATGTGTTGACGGGACGGGTCAACCAGTTGACCAACTTTGGTGCGTTTATCGACCTGGGTGGGGCCGATGGTCTGGCACACATCAGCGAACTCTCCTGGCAGCGCGTAAACCATCCGCGGGAGGTGCTCTCCCCCGGCCAGGAAGTGCAGGTGCTGGTTGTCGAGATTGATCGGGACCGTGAGCGCATCGGCCTGAGCCTGCGGCGGCTCCAGCCCAATCCCTGGGATACGATTGACCAGCGCTACAACCTGGGTCAACTGGTGACGGGTCCGGTCACGAATGTCACCCCGTTTGGTGCGTTTGTCCAGATCGAAGAGGCGGTCGAAGGGTTGATCCATGCCAGCGAGCTGGATGTTGACCCGCAGACGCAGCCGCGCGATGTGCTCTCCCCCGGTCAGGTGGTCACTGCCAAGGTGATCAGTCTGGATCGGCAGCGCCAGCGGATGGGTCTCTCACTGCGCCGCGTGACCGAAGAGGAGCGCGACGGCGATGAGGTTGAAGGTGGCGAGACATCAGTCGCCGAGGCGACGCCGGCGACTGAAGCCGAGACATCAGTCGCCGAGGCGACGCCGGCGACTGAAGCCGAGACATCCTCCACCACCGAGACCACCGCAGTAGAAACGCCGGCTACTGCCGCAGAGGAGCCGGAGAAGGCCGCAGTTCAAGCAACCGAGGTGACACCCGATGTAACGCCTGAGGTTGAGGAGCCGGTTGCTGAGGATACGTCAGACGAGACCGGTACAACCGAAACCCCATCTGCGGAGACGGCTGACACCGAAGCAACGGTTGATACGGAAACGACGGACGCTGAAGCCGACACCGAAGAAACCGTTGACGTAGAAGAAGAAGTTGCTCATAAAAGCTCTCCAGCGTAGATGCATGCTGTGCCGGCAATACCCCCGCTCTTTTTTGGAGTCGGGGGTATTTATTTTTTCCGCTGCTCTTTCTATCGGCACTGAATGACACGCGTTTCGTGAAAAAGGTAAACCAGTACTACGCTGCCGCAGGCGATTCTGGCTTGCACTGGGTCAAACGTCCGGTTTGAACGAGTAACCGCGTAAGTCGTGTAAATAACACGAGTTACGCGCTGGGTATCCAAACCGGGTGATTGCCTGGATGAACGGTCCGTTTCGCCTCCGGCAGGGCGGAAGATCTTCTTCTTTTTCAGGAACATGTTGCACATAGTGCAACATGTTCCTGAAAAAATCAATAAAGTACCATGCTGCCGCAGGCGAAGCCGGCATTTGGGTCTGACACCGGGCCGGAACAGACCCCACCGCGTAAGTCGTGTAAATGACGCGAGTTACGCCGTTCCTGACCCGAAAGGGGATTTCGTCGCCGGCAGGGCGGAAAATTCCATTCTTTTTCACAAAAACTTGCACTTCGTGCAAGTTTTTGTGAAAAAGGTAAACCAGTACCACGCTGCCGCAGGCGAATCGGGCTTCCACCCGGTCAAACCGAAGGTTTGAATGCTCAGCACGTAGCGCGTGTAAAACCCCCGCCAGGCAGTATTCGCTTTCACGTGCGAGACCGCGTAGCCCGTGTAAATGAGATATTTTTTATTTTCCCCGATGCGCGACAACGCGCTCCTATCGCTCCTGACACAATGCGGGCAAGTGGCGCGGGCATAAACTGTCGCCCCCATTCATATATTCGTCACCTCCCCTGAATACACTGAACATAGTTGATAGTAGCGATAACTGCGTATTCTCCAGAGTAGTGGTACGCTGTTGCTGCCGGCAAATATGCAGCAGGCGCGCTATGTGGATTACGACCAAATAGTTCTGCCCAGACTGCGTTGGCATGATTGACCGGAATGTTGCGTTGGCATTGCAGTACTTATTCTCCTAAGGTCGGCATTAGCGTCCAGATTAAACAAAGTTTATTCCATACATGGCATGCAACTTGCATAGTCAGCACATTGATTTTTGTATCTTTATTTAAGGAGGCTAGACTTGAAGAACATTTGCGTCATTGGAACGGGGTATGTGGGGTTGGTGACCGGCGTCTGTTTTGCCGACCTGGGCAACAACGTGGTCTGTATCGACATTGATCTCCACAAGATCGAGATGATGCGTGCCGGGAAGTCACCAATCTACGAGCCCGGGCTGGAGGAACTACTCGAGCGTAACCTGCGTTCCGGTCGGCTCTCATTTACTGACATCTATGCGCTTGGGATGGATAATGCCGACTTTGTCTTTATCACCGTGGGGACGCCGATGAGTGATAATGGCGCAGCCGATCTGCGTTACATCGAAGCTGCCGCCCGCAGTATCGGTGAGGCACTCCAGGGACCGGTTATCATTATTGATAAAAGCACGGTTCCGGTCGGTACTGGTGATATGGTCAGCGAGATCATTACCGAGCATGCAAAGCCGGGGATTCCCTTCTCGATTGTGTCCAACCCGGAGTTTCTGCGCGAGGGTAGTGCAGTCAGGGACTTCTTCAACCCCGATCGGATTGTGCTGGGTTCGCTGGATCGCAGTGCCGCGCAGCAGGTGGCCGAACTGCATGCGCCCCTCGGCACTGAGGTGATTATCACCGACCTGCGTACCGCTGAGATGATCAAATATGCCTCGAATGCCTTCCTTGCCACGCGTATCTCCTTTATCAACGAAATTGCGCATATCTGTGAGCAGTTGGGCGCGGATGCGAAAGAGGTAGCGCGCGGCATGGGTGCCGACAAGCGGATTGGCCCCTACTTCCTCGATGCGGGGATTGGCTATGGCGGCTCCTGCTTCCCCAAAGATGTGCTGGCGCTGCACCATATGGCGGCCAGTTCCGGCTGCCACCCGCAGTTACTCCAGGCGGTAATGGATATCAACAAGGATGCCCGCCGGCGCTTTGTCGAGAAGGTGCAGACGCTACTCGACAACCTGAATGAGAAGTGTATCGGTGTGCTGGGCCTCTCCTTCAAGCCCAACACCGACGATATGCGCGAAGCGCCCTCGGTTGATATTATTCAAGCGTTGCAGCAGCATGGCGCGCATGTGAAAGCGTATGACCCGGTGGCGATGGAGCGGGCCGGCGAAGTGCTGCCGACTGTAACCTTCTGCGCAACGGCGTATGATGCGGCCAAGGATGCGGATGCGCTGCTGATTGTCACCGAGTGGAACGAGTTTAAGCAACTCAACTGGGAGAAGTTGCGGAACTTTATGCGCCGGCCGATAGTGGTCGATGGGCGTAATCTCTATGATCCGCGTGAGATGGCCGACCGGGGCTTTGTCTACTGGGGGGTTGGCCGGGGAACGCCGCCCACGCTGCTGGTGCAACCTGCCGTGAAGAAAGACGAGCATCTGGTGGCTGGGGATTAAGTAAGGTAGTGTGCCGGGCCGAAGGACGAAAAACGAACGACCAGGTGTGTGCCTGTAGCGTTTGATGTTTGTCCTTCGGCTCTATGGGTATTTGCAAATACCGCAAGCCTGTGCTATACTTCGCGGGTGTTGCGAACATCTATCGGGCGATTAGCTCAGTTGGCTAGAGCGCATCCTTCACACGGATGAGGTCACTGGTTCGAGTCCAGTATCGCCCACCACCCCGCGAATATAATTCGGCTGCGCTGCTCAGGGTAGGATCAGGACTACCCTTCTTCTGCTTTTTTGAATCTCGTTGACTGTACTGAGTTGGTGTATTCTACCTGTTAAGATTGGTCTATCTGTGGGTGGTTCCCGTGGGTATGCATGCTTCCGGCACTCCGGAACATAACTGCATGCACCAACTGTTTATTACAAATATTACAAAATCTCTGGGGATTTACCGCGTACCGTCACGCTGAACGCTGAAGGTTTAGGGAGAAAGATGCGATGACATTGACAGAACCGATCTCAGACCAGGTGCCAGGATCGTACGATCTGGCCTGGAACGACGTTTTACGGCAGCGGATTATTGACCGGATAGCGGCGGTGCTTGATACTCAACTTACGGCAAAGGTGGGAGTCCAGGTCATTCGGTCGCCTATCACGCTGTATCTGCCTGGCTACGACCCGGTACAACCCGCGCTCGTGCTGCTTGATGCCGGGAATACCGATTATGCCAATAATCGTCAGATCAGCGCTATCCCCGCGCTGCTGATTGATGTTGCTTCATCCGCAGCTCCGGCTCAGGAAAGCGAGATGAAGCCGGCAGCCTATGCCCAGACGGGGGTACCGGAATACTGGATTGTACGCCCGTTGGAATGCGATCTGCTGATCTATAGCCGACCTGACCCGGTACTGGAGATCTACACCCAGTTAACGGTTATTGCGCCCGATGGTGAAGTGCGCTCGCCAACGCTCCCTTTCCGAGCGACGATGGCATCGTTTTTTGCTACTGATAGATGATGGGTGATGTGGATGTGCGCCATTGGGCAGTTGTGGTTCTCGGCTGATGATCTGTTATCTCTTGAAGGTTGCCTGCTGCCGGCGTAGTTCACGGCGTTCATTCCGGTATGTGCGCCAACCAACCCAGGCCAGCAGTGGCAGGAGGAACCACCATGCATTACGCATCTCGTTCAGATCGTGCCAGAAGAGGCGCATTTGGGGCATATGCGGCAGACGTTCGATCGGCAAGCGGGCCAGTGTAAGCAAACGTGAGCGTGTATCAGATGGTGGTTCAGGTTCAGGTGCCGGTGGTTGTGCGCGTTCACGGAGTTTATCTAGTAGAGACATGCCCTGCTCTTCCTCCCATGCGGTGTATGCCGCTGCTGGCCGTGTGAGCGCAGGATAGCGGTGTACAGCAATATAGCGGCATGCCCGAGTTTTTCCTCTGGCCGCCACGATAGCGTCCCCAATGCATATATCATTCAAGATATGTGATATTGCAACTATTGTACCGAAGAGCATAACCTGTGTCAATAAGAACAAATTTGGGAAATGCACTTCGTAAACAATTTGTCATCGCTATCCAACATGCAGCCGCTATCAGTCGCCTATAATACCGCTACCATTTGGGACTGCGCGAAATTGCTGTAGTATAACAGGAGTTACGCGGTCGCTTCCAAATCAGGTGTTCATCTGGATGAATGCTCCGATTCGCCTCCGGCAGGGCGGAAGATATCGTTTCTTTTTCAGGAACATTTGGCTCGGAGAGCCAAATGTTCCTGAAAAAGATAAAAAAGTACCACGCTGCCGCAGGCGAACTACGCCATTATCGGGAGCAAACGGCCCGTTTGAACGCGCACCGCGTACGTCCTGTAGTATAACAGGAGTTACGCGGTCGTTTCCCTGGAAAGAGATATCGCCTCCGGCAGGGCGGAAGAACCCATCTTTTTCCACAAAAATGTTGCACATAGTGCAACATTTTTGTGGAAAAAGATCAAAAGTACCATGCTGCCGCAGGCGAATCTGGCATTTGGGGCCGGCACCAGGCCGGAATTGGCAGGTCCGCGTACGTCCTGTAGTATAAGCACAATCATGTTGACGTAGGACAAGCTGATACAATCAGGTGACCCGGTTGGTTATCTGGTCGTTTTGCACCATGTTGTGGTGAGCTATCAACGTCGGGGAGAACCCCAAGGAGGAGCGTATGCGCTATTCTGTTCTGGTACCGATCTTGCTGTTGCTCGGCATCCTGGGAGTGGGTCTGGCTGTTCGCCCGGCAACGGCGGACGAGATCTGCTTTCCGGATCAGCCTGGTATAACTGCCTGCCTGGAAGACCCATTTGCGCGCTACTGGGAAGTGAATGGCAGTCTGCCGGTGTTCGGGTATCCTATTACCGATCTTCAGCCTATGCCACAACCCGATCAACCGGGTGATATCATGATCCAGTGGACGGAACGAGCGCGCCTGGAATCTCACCCGCAGAATGCTGCGCCCTATGATATCCTTCTTGGTCGGTTGGGGGAGGAACGGCTGGCTCAGATGGGGCGCACTCCGGCCCAGGAAGAACGTGAAGCCGGGCCACAGCCCGACTGTCTCTGGTTTGAAGAGACGGGACATAATGTCTGCGACCAGGCTCCCGGTCAGGGGTTCAAAACCTACTGGGAGTCACATGGCCTGAATGTTGCCGGATTGGATGCCTATAACCGCTCACTGCAGCTCTTTGGCCTGCCGCTCACGGCGATACAGATGGAAACCAATGCTGATGGCGCGACGGTTATGACCCAGTGGTTCGAGCGTGCTCGGTTTGAGTGGCACCCCGATAACCCTGATGACTTCAAAGTATTGCTGGGCCTGCTGGGAACCGAAGTGCATGGAGCATCTCCAGATGTAGGCAGCCCTGTGAATGCTCCGGCAGTGAGTACGGCGTCGATTTTCGGTGTGGAGATTAATCGTAATATGGTTGATTCTGTTGCGGCGCATGTCTCTGAGTTGAATGTCACATGGGTGCGCTATAATGGCATTTACTGGTCAGAGATTGAGGCGACGCCCGGCGTGCGTGACTGGTCGCGTCTGGAGGGGGTTGAAGCGGAGTTGCGGGCCATAACTGCAGCGGGAGGCACGCCGGTTGTTATTGTCTTTGGTGCGCCGGATTGGGCACAGAAGGTTCCTGGAGCCACTTGTGGACCAATCCACCCCGACGCACTGGATGACTTCGCCGACTTCGTGTCTGACCTGGTATCACGCTACAGTGGTCCGCCGTACAATGTACGTTATTGGGAACTGGGCAATGAGCCGGATGTCGATCCATCGCTTGTGTCCGGCGATTCTCCCTTCGGATGCTGGGGTGACGAGAATGATCCCTACTATGGTGGGGGCTACTATGCCGAGATGCTGAAGCAGGTCTACCCGGCAGTGAAGCAGGCTGACCCGGCGGCCCAGGTGTTGACGGGCGGGTTGCTCATGGATTGTGATCCGGACAATCCTCCATCCGGCAAAGATTGTAAGCCGGCACGCTTCGTAGAGGGCATTCTTCAGAATGGTGGTGGTGAGGCGTTCGACATCCTGGCCTACCATGCCTACACTTACTGGGGAGCAGGAGATCAGGATTGGGACCGTGCTCATCCGGCGTGGCAGCAGCGCGGCGGCCTCTTGCTGGGGAAACTGGACTTCCTGCGTTCGGTGATGCGTCAATATGGTGTTGATAAACCTATCTTTATGAACGAGGGGGGATTGCTCTGTTACCCCAGTGGAACAGCATGCATTGAAACTGATCCGAATTTTTATAATGATCAGGCCAACTATGCCGTCCGGCTCTATACGCGCGCATGGGCCAACAACCTGATGGGTGCAACCTGGTACACCTTGAACGGTCCTGGATGGCGCGATGGTGGCCTGCTGGATGCGGCCCAGGCTCCCCGACCCGCGTACCAGACCGTGAAGTTTATGGCGCAGTTGTTAGCGGGTGCCGACTATAACGGCCCACTCTCCAATGGTGCTCTGGAGGGGTATGCCTTCCAGAAAGGTGCAACAATGTATCATGTCTACTGGACCAATGACAGTACCACCGTTGATCTGCCGCTACCCCCAGAAACCCGCGCAGTGTATACCTACCTTGGTGAGCCGGTTTCCCTCCCCGACGGTAGTCTGACGGTTGGCTTTGAGCCGATCTTTCTCGAAATAGGCCAGTGAATAGTTGCAGTTGCACTTCCTCTGGTTGTCAACCAGGTTCCGTAGGGCGACGTATACGTCGCCCTATCCTCTCCCGCATGTTTACGCGATATGCAAGGTGAATTCTATCCTGATATGTTGGTCGGATAAACGGGAGGGATTTCATGGGGTAGCATGGTCTTTTATCTTCTTCAGGAAGATAAAAGACCATGCCGCGTAAGTTCCGTCATGCCCGCCAGCGAGTCCGATAGCCTGGAATATCGGCAAACTTCCTCATGCTCTGGATGAACGATCTCTGGACCGGTCGCTGCCCCAGCGCGCCACAATTTCATCGTCGAAATGGTCCGCCGTATCAACCACCGTTGCCAGGCATAGGGTCAGTTCGTGGGCTGAGTCGCAGGTCGAAGCGGGAATGGTGTGGGAAAAATAATCTCATTACTTGCTGTAACACCGAACATACCCAGCGGCAGCGCACTGTTTTGCCGTAGCAGAAAGGTCAGCAGATCCGGCTAGAGTGGCGTATTACAGGTGACATAGCCCCGCAGGATAATCAGGCTATCGTCTTGCGGGCCGGTTGCCATGTCCCACGTACATGGATGGACGACTACCTCTACCAGCGTCGATCCATAGGTCATAGGTCAGAACAAAACGCGGACGATTGCTGTCTGTCTTGAGTGTAACATGCCCCTCGGCCTGGGCGACGATTTGCTGCATCCATTGGTTCACCTGCTGATAATTATCCTGCTGTGTACGTGTGTCAAACTGCATACCGTATTCCCTCCTGTTTGTTGGTGATGTGTTGGTATTGCAAATGCTGCTCTGGCCGGTTCTACTACGTCTGGTATGGGCTAGTCGCTGCCGGGTTTTATGCACGTCTGTATGTCGGCATGTTAACCACATTGTAACATGTTGCCGGGGTTTTTTCCGTGGGGGCAAACATCACGTCCTACTATCCAGATATAGGAGTTCTCGGAGCGCGTTTGTCTCTATCTCGTGGCTATTCCGATGCCTCGACGTGACGATTGCCCCCACGGTTTTTTTTGCGCCATGCAGCACGCCATCTGGCTGATTTTGACAAAGTATACCGCTTTCGAGTACATTTAGGTGAAACTCACTGCAACGGAGGTACGTTTGTGGAAGTCATCAACTTTTACCGTGTTGGTGATGCGTACGGCTGTTTCTCGAACTTTGCGCCCTATCCGATGACTATAGCGGGCCAGGCTGACTGGGCGGCGATCAAAGACGTCGTTATATATGACGCGGTTCCGGCAAAGTTTTAGCAGCATCCCGATATATGTGAGAGCTTATTGGCAACGGACGATGCATTGTTGGTTGTATGCTTAACCAATGATAGCTACTGGGGCGATGGCGGTGATGGTAGCGGCAGAAATATGCTTGCGCAGATTTTGATGCGGGTACGGGCGGAATTACGTCAGATGTACCCGATTCTATAGTAACAGGGGAGTTTATCGCAATGTCCACGAGTAAGAAGCCGTTCTACTACAAAGAAACCCAGGGTATTCGGGTTGTAGTTCGTCCAGTCTATCTGCGTGAACAATCGAAACCGGCGCGGCTTCGCTATATCTTTGCCTACCTCGTGCGTATCGAGAATATCAGCCGCCAGACGGTGCAACTGCTGTCCCGGCACTGGCATATTCACGACTCGATTGGCGAGATGTATGAGGTCACAGGGGATGGCGTTGTCGGCGAGCAGCCGATCCTCGCGCCCGGCGGTGTTCACGAATACCAGAGCTTCTGTGTATTGAAATCACCGAATGGCTATATGGAGGGAACATACGACTTCGTGGGGCCTGATGGGATGGCATTTCAGGCCGAGATTCCGCGGTTCCTGCTGATTGCCAATGATACTATTCAGCCGACGGCGTAAAACTGTTCGCTGCCGGGTTTGATCCGGCCTGCATTCCATGCCGGGGTTAAGGAGCATTCGCACAGAAACGCGTGTGGCGTGGCAGTTGCCTGGCTGCGCAGTTGCCGCACCTTTTTTTCACGATACATATCCTCACTGTACCGGGGAGTTATGCGCCAATCGCGTGTATCGCCCCGCGCCCCGTTATCCACTCGATCATTCCACATGTTCTTACCTTTCCTGGTTCCTCCGGTAGCTGCGTCCATTCCCGGTCTGGATTGTCCCCAGGGGAATGCGCTTCGGCACGACCCCAGCACGCTCCAACTGTGCGTTGCAACGCCGACCTGACCTTCCCGGCAGGGTTGTGAAAACATGCACAGTAGTACCACCGCTCTCAAACTGCTCCAGTACTTTTACCTCGTTTCAACAATTACCTTTAACTCATTCTCAACCGATGATGCCTCTGCTATAACGGACACTGTCACGGTGAGTGCTTGCGTTCACCCGACAGCGGAACCGTTTAGGATCGGAGGTTCATGATATATCACATCTTTTGTGGCATCATCACACCGCGCATTCTAACCTTCAGCCACGACACACCACTTCTCGATCGATCGCTGGACTGGTCGATCACTGTTTCTCCTCTCATATCCCGGTACCTGCAGGCACAGGTTATCGTGGTCGCCCCCGGCGCTGGAGCCCTGGGCCACCACATACCGGCAACCCGTTTCCCGATAAAGTTCTAACGCTAACAGCATTATCGTCTATGGGACTGGATACCAGCCTTCGGTTGGCCGGCTCCGCGTGCGTAACCCGACGATATCTATCTGCCATTTCAAGAAGGGGGTAGTCGCATGAACATGCATCTACGTCGTATCCTGGGGATCTTTCTGTTCGCTATCTTCCTGGTGACATCGGGGATCGTCTTCTTTGTTGAGCCGCTGGTGAAGGCGGCACCGCTCGACCTGCTACCGTCCGAGACCATCACGATTGACGCAACCGGCAGCGTGACGCCGATTGATAGCCGGGTGCGGGGCACCAATCTGCCTGCCTGGCTCAATCCGACCCGCTTTGCCGACACGACCTTCCACGCCCGTACACAGGCCTCGGGTACCACTCTTGTGCGCATTCCCGGTGGCAGTTGGAGTAACTACTACGACTGGCTGGCCTGTGAGCGTGGCGGGCAGGGCATTGATGCCGACTCCGAGTGTTACTGGCCCTGGGCTTCACGCCCGACTGACTTTATCGACTTCCTGCGGGCTACCGGCCAGGAAGCGATGTACACGGTCAATATGAATGGCACGGCCAAAGAAGCGGCTGCGCTGGTAGCCTTCTTCAACGGCAGTGTTGATGACAATCGCACCATCGGGACCGATATCTGGGGTCGCGACTGGGGCACGGTGGGTGATTGGGCCCGCTTGCGCCGGGACAACGGCAACCCGGAGCCGCTCAATATCAAGCTCTGGGAGGTCGGTAACGAGTTCTACGGCGGCAATCAGAGCAGTGGCAAGGATTGTACCGCCTGGGGTTGGGAAAATGTCTGGACCTGTGATGGTACCGAGTATGCCAATGGTATCGGCAGCGGCATCTCCCGGCGGCAGGGCTACCTGGAGTTCCGTGAAGCGATGCGCGCGGTTGATTCGACCATTCAGGTTGGTGCTGTCGGCGTGGCCTACCGCAGCGAGTGGAGCAACTGGGGCAACGAGGTTGTCGCAGCAGCCGGTGATGTGATGGACTTCTACACCATCCACCACTACGCCTACTTCCAGCAGCCCGCCAGTTATGCCGATGCGCTGGCTCAACCGCAGCAGACCTGGTCCGGCATTATGGCGGATGCGCAGGCAGCCTTCGACATGCATGCCGGTGGGCGTGAGGTGCCGATTGCCGTCACCGAGCATAATCTCTTCTCCGTGCAGGAGCAGGACAATAACCAGTGGATGACGCGCGCCGTCAACGCGCTGTTTATGGCCGATACAATTGGACAGATGCAGCAGCATGGGGTGGCGATGGCGAACCAGTGGGATCTGGCGAACGGGACTGCCGCCAATGGCACCGACTATGGCCTGATGAAAGAGGACGGCTTTGCCCGCAACCCGCAGTACTATGTCTTCCCGCTCTGGGACCGGTTTGGTGATGCCATGCTGCCCGTCACCTCGTCCCGCTCGGCGGAGACAACCCTGAGCGTATATGCCGGGCACATTGACGATCAAACTCTCTCGCTGCTGGCGATCAACAAGACGGGTTCGTCGCTCGATACCACCATCGCCATTGACGGTGTGGCTGCAATCAACGGGGGCACGGTCGATCTGGTCAGCGCGACCTCGCTGGGCAGCCAGTCCGTAACCTTCAACGGGGTTGCCGATCCGTCCGATGATCTGGCGAATGCACCCGGGGCCGCGCTGCCCGGTTCGGAGGTGCCCTTCAGCTTCTCCTTCGCGCCCTACTCGATCACGCTGCTGCGGATGAGCACTTCGGATGTGGTGCCGACAGCCGCGCCGACCCAGCCTGTGACGGAGACGCCGATAACGCCGACCGCGACCGCTATGCCGACTGCCACGCCGGGGACCACCCCGGACGGTGAAGCCCTGGTCTACAGCGATGCGCTGGCTGCCGGATGGAATAACTGGTCCTGGAATACCAGCGCGGACTTTGCCACGACCAGCCCGCGCCAGAGCGGGAGTGCAGCCATGGCCGTGACCCACGATACCGCCTGGGCCGGCTTCTATCTGCACACGGACGCGCCGCCGGCGGTGGACGCGTACGACACGCTGCGCTTCTGGGTGCATGGCGGTAGCACCGGCGGGCAGCAGGTTTCCGTCTGGTTGCGGGACAGCAGCGGGAATGGCAGCTCCGCCACGGCGATGACACCGCAGGCGGGCACCTGGACCCAGGTAGAACTGCCGCTGGACGGGCTGGATGGGCTGTCCGATATCGCCGACATTATCTGGCAGGATAGCAGCGGCAGCGCGCAACCGACCTTCTACATGGACGAGATTGTCTTCCTGAACGGTGCTACGCCCACTGCCCCAACCGCCACCGCAACCGGGACGGCGGAACCGACTGCGACGGCAACGCAGACGGCCGAACCGACGGCGGAACCAACTGCCACGGCAACGCAGACCGCCGAGCCCACGGCTACGACTGAGCCAACGACTGAACCGACCGTCGAACCAACCGTGACGGCAACGCCAACGGCTGTCCCAACCGCCACCGCAACCGGGACGGCGGAACCAACCGCAACGGCGACCAGCACGCCGGAACCGACCGCCACGCCGGACAATCCATCGGGTAGTGCAGCGCCGATCTACACTGATGCCCTGGCAAGCGACTGGGTCAACTGGTCCTGGAGCACCAGCAGCAACTTCGACACCACGACGCCAAGGCAGAGCGGGAGCGCGTCCATCGCCGTAAGCTACGATACCGGCTGGGCCGGTTTCTATCTGCACACTGATGCGGCCCTGCCGACGACGGAGTATGACACCCTGCGCTTCTGGGTGCATGGTGGCGACACCGGCGGGCAGCAAGTCTCCGTCTGGCTGCGGGATAGCAATGGACAGGGCACTCTGGGCATGCCGGTCACGCCGCAGGCCAACACCTGGACGCTGGTGGAACTGCCAATTGAAGGTTTGACCGATATTGCGGACATTACCTGGAATGAGAACAGCGGCAGCACGCAGCCGACCTTCTACCTGGACGAGATTGCCCTGTTAGATAGTGCAGCGGCGGAAGCGTCTGCGCCACAGCCGACCGCAACAGTGGAACCGACGGCGGAACCGACTGCCACCGCAACCGGGACGGCGGAACCGACCGCCACGGCCGCATCTAGTGACACGGAGTCGCCCTTCCTGGAGGAGAATGGCAGCGTGGTGATTGAGGCAGAACACTTTGCCGAAAGCCTGCCCGGCAGTGGGTCGTTTGCCAATCACACCTGGGAGTCCACAACGGCCTATGGTGATGCCGTCGCTGTGGCAATGGAAGTACTGCCGAACAGTGGTGCCAATACGCAGTTGCAGACGAGTGGCCCGCAACTGCGCTATGCCATTGACTTCAGTACAGCGGGCGACTACTACGTCTATGTGCGTGGGTATGCGCCCGCGTCCGCCGGGAACAACGACTCAATCCATGTCGGGTTGGACGGATCTGCCGTCACGACGAGCAGCGGGCGGGGGTTGACCAGCTTTAAGGACAGCGGGTTTACCTGGCAGAATCGCCATAGCAGTAGTGCAACTCGCATCACCATTCCGGCCCCGGGGATCTACACCTTCGATCTCTGGATGCGCGAAGACGGCACGGTGATTGACCGCATCTGGTTGAGCACTGCCTCCGCTGCGGTTGCTAATGGCAGTAGCAGTGACGGCCCGCCGGAAAGCCCCCGCGCGCAGTAGGCATCATCACCGCGTAGGGGCGCAGCATTGGCCGGGGAAATGTTCACCTGGTGTTCAGGTGTTCAGCCAATGCTGCGCCCCTACTGCTGGGCAATACAGCATCACGCATTGCGTCTTCGTGTCCTCGCGCCACCCCATCACATCTCAGTATGCAGTACAATAATGACAAAGGTCAACCAGTCACTGATGTGAGGATACCCAACCCATGTCCACTCAAGAAATTACGCTTAACCTGCCGGGGCCAGTCTATGATCAGATTCGCCAGGCTGCGGAGAAAGCACAGCGACCAGTTGATGAAGTTCTGCTGGAGGCAGTTCTTGCAGTTGCCCCGACGCTGACCAACCCGGCTGGTCCGTTCCGTTCATCACTGGCCCAGCTTGCGTACCTTAATGATGCAGCTCTCTGGCAGGCGGCTCGAACAACCATGTCCCCGGAGCAGCACGAACAGTTGGAGGCACTGCACGACAAACAGCAGCGCGAAGGTCTCACCTCCGAAGAGCAAGATCTGGAACAGGCACTGCTGACGCTCTATCGAGAGACGCTGCTGGTGCGCGCGCAGGCCGCGGTTCTGTTGCAGCAGCGCGGGTATGATATGCGCGATCCAGAGCAGGTGATGCCGCTGACATGAGTGCGCAACGTATTTCGCAGCGTGTGCGTCAGCGTGTCGCAGAAACGGCGCGTTATCGTTGCGGTTACTGTCTTACTTCGCAGCAGATCATTGGTCCCTTGCTCGAAATTGATCATCTCTTCCCGGAAGCGCACGGCGGTACATCTGACGAGTCAAATCTCTGGTTGGCCTGTCCAATGTGTAATGGACATAAATCTGACCGGATCAACGCGGTTGATCCCGAAACAGAAGTGACAGTAGCGCTTTTCAATCCGCGTACCGCGCAGTGGAGTGATCATTTTGAGTGGGTTGAAGGCGGAACAGCTATTCGTGGCAAAACACCCACTGGTCGTGCAACCGTCGCCGCACTACAAATGTATCATCCTGATGTTGTCAGCGCTCGGAAGTTGTGGGTTAGCGTCGGCTGGCATCCACCCGCCAATTGATGCTATCCCTGCCTGCGCATGTCCATCACCGCCTCCTCGCCTCCCCGCGTCACCTACCACCCCCTGCCATTCTGCGGTATAATACCCCGACTTCCACGCGTCTACCTTCCTGATTAGTAAGGAGTTCTCCTGTGACCAACCGACAGAGTGGTCGGCATGCGGCCTTTTTTGTCACCTGTCTGGTCGATAATTTCTTTCCGGAAATCGGTGATGCTGCCGTCAGGCTCCTGGAAGACCAGGGCGTCCAGGTGCATGTGCCGCGCGGGTTGACCTGCTGTGGGCAGATGGCCTTCAACGGTGGGCATCGTGATGAAGCCTATGCCGTTGCCGGGCGAACGATTGAGGTGCTGCGCGGGCAGGGCGATGTGGTGTTGCCCTCCGGCTCCTGTACCGCCATGATCCGGCATTTCTTACCCGATCTCTTTCGCGGCACGCCGCACGAAGCTACTGCCGCCGAGTTGTGTCGCCGCACTTACGAACTGACCGAGTATCTGGTTGATGTGCTGGGCGTCACCGATCTGGGCGCGCGCTATGATGGACGTATCACTTTCCATGATGCCTGTCACGGTCTGCGCTTCCTGGGCCTGCAGCAGCAGGGGCGTATCCTGCTCAACCATGTGGCGGGCGCGGAGGTGGTGCCGCTGCCGGGTAGCACCGAGTGCTGCGGCTTCGGCGGCATGTTTGCCGTCAAGCATGCGGCGATCTCCGAGGCGATGCTGGCCCGCAAGCTCGCCAATATCAACTCAACCGAGGCCGATCTGCTGGTCGTGGGCGATGCCAGTTGCATGATGCAGATGGCGGGCGGCCTGAGTCGCGCCGGTTCCCGCACCCGCACCCGCCATATCGCCGAGGTGCTGGCGAATATGACTTCTGCCAGGGGTTAAGGGTTAAGGGTTAGGGGTTAGGGGCAATACCATTCAAAGAAGCTCGCGCAACGGCGCAAAGGTCGCCAAGAACTGCATAAACGTCGCGGCTTTGGGGCTTTGCGCGAGACAATCCGGACGTATTTGAAAGGTGTTGGGTTTAGGGTTTAGAAATCGTTTAGGTGTATTTATGATCATAAAACTACATTTTGTGGCTATCATGGGGGTGCGAATATCGGTCTCTGATCTTTGGTCTCTCGTCGCCAATCGCCAATCCCCAGAGGAGGTTGACATATGACCCAGGCAAACCTGACATTCCACGAGCGCGTTGATGCGGCGCTGCATGATGAGACGTTGCAGACCGCGATTAGCCGCGCAACCACGCGCTTTGTCGGCAATCGCGCCAATGCGCTGGCCGCGCTGACCGATGAGGCCGCCCTGCGCGATCAGGCGCGCGCGGTGCGGGCCAAAGCCCTGATGCACCTCGACGAGTTGCTGATCCGCCTGAGCGACAATGTCACCGCGCAGGGTGGGCATGTCCACTGGGCCGAGGATGGCGCGGCGGTCAGTCGATATATTGCCGACCTGGCCCGGGACCGGGGCGTGCGCCTGATCGCCAAGTCCAAGTCGATGGCTTCCGAGGAGATCCATCTCAACCAGGCGCTCGAGGCGCTGGGCATAGAAATTGCTGAGACCGATCTGGGCGAGTATATCATACAACTGGCGGGTGAGACGCCCTCGCACATTGTTGGCCCGGCGATCCACAAGACCCGCCGGCAGGTCAGCCGCCTGTTTGAGCAGCACCTGGGGATGCCCCCCACCGATGATGTCCCAATGATGACGCGTACGGCGCGGGAGGCGCTGCGCCGGCAGTTTCTGCAGGCTGATATGGGCATTAGCGGGGTGAACTTCGGTGTCGCCGACAGCGGCGCGATTGTGCTGGTAGAAAATGAGGGCAATGGCCGGCTGACCACCACGCTACCGCGCATCCATGTTGCGGTGATGGGCATTGAGCGCGTGGTCGCGTCGCTGGATGATCTGAAGATCCTGCTGCAGGTGCTGGCCCGTTCGGCAACCGGCCAGAAGCTCTCGGTCTACACTTCGCTGGTCAGCGGTCCCGCCCGCCCGCAGGAGCCCGACGGTCCTGATGAGTTCCACCTGATCCTGCTGGACAATGGCCGCTCAAAGATCCTGGGTGGACCCTACGCCGAGTCGCTGCTCTGCATCCGCTGCGGAGCCTGCCTCAATATCTGCCCGGTCTACCAGGCCATCGGCGGGCATGCCTACGGTGGGGTCTACTCCGGGCCGATTGGTGCGGTGCTGACGCCGCTGCTCCAGCCGGATCTGCCGGACCAGCATCACCTACCCTATGCCAGCAGTCTCTGCGGCGCATGTCAGGAGGTCTGCCCGGTGCGCATTCCCATTCCCGATCTGCTCCTGCGCCTGCGCGCCGATGCGGTGAAGGCCGGGAAAGCCGCGCCGGGTGAGCATCTGGCAATGCGCGGCTGGCAGATCATGATGAGCAATCCGGCGCTCTATCGGGCGGGGAGCAAGCTGGCGGCCCTCGGTAGCGGGTTGCTCGCCAATGGTAGTCGCATAGAGCAATTGCCGCCGCCGCTGGATACCTGGACTAACCGGCGCGATTTTCCGCCGGTTGCGCGCAAGACCTTTACCGCGCGCTGGGAGGAGCGGCAGCGGGAGCAAACGCGCGAAGAGTAATGGAGCACATTCATGATTATTGCGCCCACCCGCCTGCAGGCAATCCAGCGGTGGGTGCCGCTGCCGGCCGGATTGATCGTTGCGCCGGGTGGCCTGTAATCGAAACGGTTGACAAGTGCCTGCAGGAGGTCCGGCAAAATGGACATCGGTAACGGGTCATAGTGGCGCTCAGGTGTACTGTATCACTGAGCGCCAGCCGTCCGGTGCCCGCCTCTGGTTGCCCGTTACAACTTCATCATCTGCGCCGCTTTGCGCTCCCCGCGTCTTTGTGCTACGATCGCTACTTCTGTCAGGCTTAACCGCAGCCAGTTCACAGGAGCAGGCAAAAACCGCATGACCGACTGGATCACCATTCGTGGCGCGCGTGAGCATAATCTGAAGAATATTGACGTTCGTATCCCCCGTGATCAACTGGTTGTTATCACCGGCCTCTCCGGGTCGGGCAAGAGTACCCTGGCGTTTGATATCATCTTTGCCGAGGGACAGCGGCGCTATGTGGAGAGCCTCTCGACCTATGCCCGCCAGTTTCTGGGCCAGGTCAATAAACCCGATGTCGAGAGCATTGACGGTCTCTCCCCCGCGATTGCGATTGACCAGTCGAGCGGTAGCCGCAACCCGCGTAGCACTGTCGGCACTGTCACCGAGATCTACGACTACCTGCGCCTGCTCTTTGCCCGCGTCGGGCGGCCGCACTGTCCCGCCTGCAACCGCCCCCTGCAGAAGCAGACCCCGCAGCAGATGGTTGACGCCCTGCTGTCCCGGACCGAGGGCAGCAGGCTGCTGCTGCTGGCTCCGCTGGTCCAGGGGCGTATCGGCGAGCACCAGCAGATCATTGACGATATCCGGCGGCAAGGATTTGTGCGCGTACGCATTGATGGCGAGGTGCGCGAACTGGACGAGCAGTTCAAACTGGAGAAGTATCGTCCCCACACCATCGAAGCCGTTGTGGATCGTCTGATCATCCGGCATCCGCTGCGCGACGGCGCGCCGATTCCCGCCGGCGATCATCCTGACCGGGTGCGCATCGCCGACTCGGTTGAAACGGCGCTCAAGCTGGGCGGGGGCATGCTGACCGTCCAGGTTGTGGGCGGCGAAGCCCTGACCTTCTCGGAGCAGTATACCTGCCCGGAGCACGGCCCGGTCAACCTGGGCTCGCTGGAGCCGCGTGACTTCTCGTTCAACAACCCGCACGGAGCCTGTCCCACCTGCGATGGGCTGGGGCGTGTGCAGGAGCCCGACCCCGATCTGGTCATCCCTGACCGCGAGCGTTCCCTGGCTGATGGGGCAATTCTACCCTGGAGCCGCACCAGCAAAGCCAACCGCCGTTACTTTGATGAACTGCTGGCCTCCCTTGCCGAGCATCTGGGCTTTGCGCCGGATACGCCGGTGCGCAACCTGCGCCCCGAACTGGTCAGCATTCTGCTCTACGGATCGGGCGGGGATGTTATCCCGCTACGCTATCGGCTGCGCGGCGAACTGCACACGGTGCAGAGCCCCTTCGAGGGCGTGATCCCCAGCCTGCGCCGCCGCCTGAGCGAAACCGAAGATGAGAGCGAACGGGAAGAGATTATCGCGCATTACACTACCCCCCAGACCTGCCCGGTGTGTGGCGGCGCGCGGTTGCGCCCCGAAGTCCTGGCTGTCACCGTGGCGAACCACAACATTGCCCAGATTGCCAGGCTGCCCGTGCAGGAGTCGCGGGCCTGGGTTGAAGCCCTGCGCGCTGAGGTAACGGCTGATCCGTCGGCAAGTCCACCCAACTCCCCCCCGAACGTCCTCTCAACCCGCGAGAAGCTGATCGCCCGCCCGATCCTGCATGAAATTGGTGCGCGGCTCTCGTTTTTGCAGGATGTCGGGCTGAACTACCTCGATCTGGATCGCCCGGCTGTCACCCTGAGCGGCGGGGAAGCTCAACGCATCCGGCTGGCAACCCAGGTAGGCGCCGGGCTGATGGGTGTGCTCTACATCCTCGATGAGCCCAGCATCGGCCTGCACCCGCGCGACCATCAGCGCCTGCTGGCGACGCTCTTCCGCCTGCGTGACCTCAACAACAGCGTGATCGTGGTTGAACATGACGAGGAGACCATCCGCGCCGCCGACTGGGTCGTGGATATTGGTCCCGGCGCAGGTGAGCAGGGGGGTGAACTGATTGCCGGCGGCCCGCCGGCGGCGATCCTGGCCGAACCCCGCTCCGTGACCGGGCAGTTTCTGAGTGGACAGCGCCGGATTCCCGTGCCGATTCACCGGCGCACTGGTAATGGTAAATGCCTGGAGTTACTGGGCGTACGCGAACATAATTTGCAGGGTGTTGATGTGGTTTTTCCGCTTGGTACTTTTACCTGCGTTACCGGGGTCAGTGGCAGTGGCAAAAGCACCCTGGTGATGGACACGCTCTATGCGCGGCTCTCGCAAACCCTGTACAATGCCCGCACCCGCCCCGGCACCCATGATGCACTCTACGGCGGGGAACATGTGGACAAAGTCATCTCCATTGATCAGTCGCCAATCGGTCGCACACCTCGTAGCAACCCGGCCACCTACACCCGGGTATTTGACCATATTCGCAACCTGTTTGCCCAGACAAACGAGGCCCGCGCACGCGGCTACGATGCCGGCCGTTTCTCCTTCAATGTCAAGGGCGGCCGCTGTGAGCATTGTAGTGGCGAGGGGTTGATCCGGGTGGAGATGCAGTTCCTGCCCGATCTCTTTGTGCCCTGCGAGGTCTGCGGCGGCACGCGCTACAACCGTGAAACCCTGGATATTCGTTATCGCGGCCACACCATTGCCGAGGTACTCAACATGACGGTTGAAGAAGCGGCGCACTTCTTCGAGCGGGTACCGGCAATCCGCGAGAAACTCCAGACCCTGATCGATGTGGGCCTGGGATATCTCCACCTGGGGCAGCCCGCCAACACCCTCAGCGGCGGTGAGGCCCAGCGCATGAAACTGGCTGGGGAGCTCTCCCGACGCGCCACCGGGCGAACCTTCTATATCCTCGACGAGCCGACCACTGGCCTGCACTTTGCCGACATCGAGCGCCTGCTCCAGGTCTTGCAGCGCCTGGTTGATGCCGGCAACACGGTGCTGGTGATTGAACACAACCTCGATGTCATCAAGACCGCCGACTGGGTGATCGACCTGGGGCCGGAAGGTGGCAGCGGCGGTGGGCAGATCCTGGGGGCCGGGCCACCGGAGGAGATCGCCGCCATCCCCAACTCGCATACGGGTGCATATTTGCGACCTGTTTTGGGGTACGATACCTGCATTGATATATGAATAGGTTTACACCCATAAAGCTACATGCAGCATTCGAGAATTTCTGCATTTTCAAGCAGTTGCATATACCGACAGACACAACCTCTCTCGATTAATCGCTCCGCAAAACAATAATACTATACCAGATAGTACTATTGTGATGTCCGCCTGAAGTCCTCACACAATGCATTGACGAGGGGTAATCCATCGTGTACAATAAGAGTTATGATATTGGGGATTACGCTTTGCAATCCGGTGTAATCCGACTGTAATCTTATATACTTGCGTAGGTCAACCCCTACTGTGTATAGTAGATATAATGCTCCATATGAGGATAAGGAGCGATACAATAGTTTTTCGGTTCCAAGAAAGGGGTTTTATCAATGAAACGTGTTGTTTTTCGTGATCGTACACCTATCCCCCCTTTTGGTGAGCCAGCGCGTGATCTGCGCATTCTCAATAAACCACTCTGGTTGCTGCAGCGCGATCTGTTGGCGCGCCACTGTAAAGGTACGATTGAGATTGACTCACTTGATGATGTTCCGGCAAATACAGATGAAGAACTGTTGATCGTGAAGGATAATCTGTTTTTTAATAATAGATTAATCGACACGTTTATCGAAAGTGCCCGCGCAAGTAAGCGTTCCTGTCAGATTGCTTTTGCGAAGAATGACAAAATGATACGGGCGCATGCGCTACGTTTGCAAGAGGGTGTGCGTGAACGAGATGATGTCTATGTTGCCGATATCTACTACTTCCCGGAAGGGCCGCGTACCGAACCGCAGCCGTTGATCGTCGAAACCCAGAGCCGCGAGATGGGCTACTATCATATCCCCCGGTATATGGCTCCGCAGCAGGGCGATCTAGTGTTTCAGGTGCCACTGCGCGCATTTCTCTCAATCGAGAATTGGGTCCATGTGTTTCTGGCAAATACCCCGCTGGGGGTTTTTGGCTGGGCGCGCGATGCCGAGGATGTGATGGATCGGAGTAGTATCAAACGCATCCGTCATTGGACCCTTGACGACCTTCGGGCATTTGGCGCAAAACTCAGTTTTGTGCTAAATTCATTCTGGGAGCGCATCAATCCTTTCGAGGAACACTGGCGCAACCATTTCCTGTCCAGTAAGAAGATGGTCAGGGTCGGCAAGAACTGTTCAATTGATCCGACTGCCATTATTCATGGCCCGACGGTTATCGGTGATAATGTATACATTGGTCCTGGAACGGTGATTACGAACAGTCTGATCGGCAACAATGTCAATGTTATGCAGGGCAGCCAGGTTATGCTCAGTGTCATCAGCGACCGCTGCTTCTTGCCGTTCAACGCGGCGGTGTTTATGAGCAGCATGATGGAAAATAGCATGATTGCCCAGAATACAACGTTGCAACTCGGCGTCGTCGGGCGGAACAGCTTTATCGGTGCCAATAATGTCTTTACCGACTTCCATCTGTGCGGTGAGTTTGGTGACGAGATCGAAACCTTTCACAAAGGGCGACTGGAAAAGGTCGGTCTTTCTGTGCTGGGTTCGGCAGTTGGGCATAACTGCAAGATTGGCAGTGGCTTCGTGGTCTACCCGGGCCGGATGGTCGGCTCCAATACAACATTGATCTTTAACCACGAGGATAATCTGATCCGCCGAAATGTGCCTGGTCTGAGTCCGGATGAAATCGATGAGGAAACGGGTGAGGCCCGACGGATTATCTACCGCTGGCCGCAGGTCTATGATCGTGATGGCCGCATAAGCCAGTTGCTGTCCGACGCGCTGTCGGATGATGCGGACGATGACCCGGAGTTGCCGCAGACCTTTCAGATGAAGAATCATGCTTCCAACCATGTTTTACGCTAGGAGGATAGAGCTGTGAGCAAGGAAAAGATCCTTGTCGTTGAAGACGCACCCGATATTTCGAGCCTTCTAAAAATCTACTTTACGTCGCAGGGCTACGAAGTGCTCACAGCGATGCGAGGACAGACGGCTCTGGAAATATGCCGCAAGACGCCCCCCAATCTTGCACTGCTGGATGTAAATCTGCCCGATATGGAAGGCTATGATATCGGCAAGGCTCTGCGTGCCAGTCCTCGTACACGCCATATTCCGATTATCTTTCTGACGGCGCGCGGAGAACGGCGCGACCGTCTCATTGGTCTGGGTGAGGTGCAGGCGCAGTATTACATCGTCAAGCCCTTCGATATTGAAGAGGTGCATACGATTGTCAAGAATCAGCTTGATGATGCGCGCCGCAAGAACCAGTCGCATCCGGTGACGAACCTCCCCACGGCGGAGATTATCAACGAAGAGTTACGTAAGTTGCTGACAACCGATGGCTGGGCTCTGGCACTGGTGCATATCAATGGCTTTGAAACCTTTACGCAGTCCTATGGCTCGGTTGTTGGTGAGGATGTCCTCAAGTTTACGGCACTGTTGCTCAGCGAAGTTGTAAATGAACTCGGTAGCCAGGAAGACTTTGTCGGGCAGATGGTTGTTGGGCCTGATTTTGTGGCTACATCATCGCCTGAACGCATAAAAGCAATTTGTGAGCGTCTAACCGTGCGCTTTGATGAAGAAATTGGGCTGCATTATAACTACAAACATCGCAAACAGGGCTATATTGAAGTGCCTGATGAAAACGGAGATCTGCGTCAGGTGTCACTCATGTCGGTATCGATTGGGGTTCTGACCAGCCAGGAAGGGCCGTTCTACGATATTCGTGAGTTGAGTGAAACGGCTGAAGAAACGCGCCAGAAGGCGGTGAGCGCGGCCCGTGAGCAGGCGAAGAAGAGTTTTGTGTACTACGGTCGGCCCCGCTGATCGGGTCTATCCTCGCAGCGAAAGAAGATCATGGCATACGCGCTGAACGATCTAAACGATCCAGTGGGTCGAGGGCATGTCACCCGCGCGTATGCAGGCTTGCGTACATCCTGAGTATGCCCCGTGACTGGCGCAGCATCTGTCTGGATACGGGATACGGGGAGGGGGTGCGGACGGAAGGATGTTCCTCCTGCCGGCCCCCTCCCTCTTCTCGTCTCTGTTTCATGCACTACCTGTCCCTGGTAGACATCAACGGTGCGTCCCGCTCTTGATCGGAGCATGTAAGAAAAAGATTGTACTACGTTTATATTCACGACCGACATACCTGGACATACTGTATTCCTGTTTTGCCTCGTGACTGCTACGGCTAGTCCAGGGTGATAAGCTGTCCGGTTATAAGGGAAATTTTCACTGTTATGGACGCCACATCGACCTCACCTCAAACGCATGGCTGGGAATTATTGGCGCAACTGGCACTTTGTGGGCATGATGAAGCGACTCATCGCGACATTGGTGCGCTCACACGCCATCTGGTAGCGCTGCTTCAGCGCTATCTGGCTGTGCCCTGGGGCGTGCTTGCCGCAGAAACTCAGGGTGAGCGCTGTGCCCTGGCAAGCTGGGGCTTGAGTGAGGAGGAGGAGACCCGCCTGACCCGACGTAATGGGAGTATCAATATTAATCCCCCCACTGGTCGGCGCTACCGATTGCGCGCCGGTTCGGAGGAGGTCGGGTATCTGTTGTTGGCACCGACAGATGTGGCTGATCCCTCAACTGGGGCCTTCTTCGATGTCCTGGCGGCACAACTGGGCCTGCTCCTGTATACGCAGCGCAATCGCTTCCCGCAACCGGCGGCGGAAGGGACAGATGCGCATGCCGTATTCAAGTCGGAAGTGATTGCCGTCCGGCCGCCCTATGTGGCCGAGTTGCAACGGTTGCAGCAGATTAGTCAGGATCTTAGCGCGGGGTTGACGTTAGATGAACTGGTTGCGGTGCTGCTGCATAGCGTGCAGATGCTGGTTGACTACACCAGTGTGAAGATCTGCCTGCAAGACCGCAATACCCAGGAGTTGCATGGGGTTGTCGGGCAGGGTGTGCTGTCCGAAGATGCGGCTGCCGGTCGGGCACTGACTAACTGGCTGGTCTACCAGCGCCAGGTCTTGCGCCTGGATGATGTGCGGCAGGCGGCGGCACCATCACCGCTATCGGTGGCTGAGGCTGATCCCGGCATTCGCGCCTATCTGGGCATTCCGCTGCAGGTGAGCGAAGAGTTTGTCGGTACACTGGAACTCAGCAGTGATCAGCCGGGGGCCTTCTCGCAACACGATGAGTATCTGCTGATGGTGGTGGCGTTGCAGGCGGCCCAGGCGATTGTCACTATCCGCCGGCATGAAGATGCCGATGAGCATTTGCGGCTACGTCTGGAGCAGTTACGCGCATTGCAGCGGATCAGCAGCCAGCTTACCATGACGCTGTACCAGGAGGAGATCCTGGCGTTTGTGCTGGAGCAGGCGCTCAAGGCGACGAATGCCAATAATGGCCTGATTGTGCTCCGTGCCACCGATACAATCGAAGGTGTGCAGGAGCGACCTTACCTGATTATTGCTGCGGCCGGCTATACCAAAGCCGACCGTGAGCAGTTCTTGCAGCAACCGATTGATGAGCGCTTTGTTACAGCGCAGGCGGCATTGCAGCGGGGAGAACCGGAACTGACTCATGCCGTGTCGCAGGTGGAGCGCAACGCAACCCACTGTCCGACGGCGCATTCGGCCGTGGCAGTGCCGATCTTCTATGAGAGCAATGTGTTTGGGGTTGTGATGCTGCTGTCGTCTCAGGTACAGGCATTTGATCACGAGGCAACGGAGTTTGTGCGGGTCTTGTCTGACCAGACGGCGCTGGCGATTGGGAATGCGCAACGCTACTCCGATCAGGTCTACCAGCTCCGGTTGCTCCAGCAGCGCGAGTCGATGCTGAACAGCGTGCTCGAAATTGGGCAGGCGCTGCGGGCTGACCGCTCACTCGGCAATCTCCTGGAGCAGATCGGCTATAGTGTGATCGACTCGGCCGATGTGCGCACGGTGGCATTTAGCCTGGTGGAGCAGGATGATCCGGAAGCCCTGCGCGCGGTGGCGGGCGCGGGTATTCCGCTCAACGAGTTGAGCCGTATGGCACAGAGTGTATTTCCCATGGAGCTTGCGCGGCGCTATCTTGACCCCCGTCTGCAGGTCGGGCGGAGTTTCTTTGTGCCGATTGAACTGGCACCCGTGGTTGAAGCGGGCTTTGGCGTGCGCGCATTTATTTACCACTCCTATGATGTGGAATATGCCTTGAGTCAGCAGGCGGTTGCAACGAATATGTTGCTTGACCTGGATAGCTATGATGCCGAGCAGGCGACGCGGGAGTGGCAGTCGGGCGATAAACTCTTTGTGCCGCTGTATAGCACCGAGGATCGGCTGCTCGGTGTGATGATTGTCAGCGAGCCGCTGGATCGGCGGCGACCCACGGCCCGCACCACCGAGCCGCTGGAAATTTTCGCCGACCAGGCGGCCATTGCAATTGAGAATAACCAGTTGTTGAATGAGGCCCGCGCCCAGGCCGAGCAGATGAAGGCGCTCTACCAGGTGGGGGCGGCGGCGGCCTCGACGGTCGAGTTGGATACGCTGCTGGAGCGGGTCTACCAGCAGATCACGGATTACCTGGGCACGCCGGGGTATTTCTACATCGCTTCCTACCATCCCAAACATGAGCAACTCTGCTTTGAGTTGTTCCTGGAGGAGGGGGCGGTTGTTCCGCGTTTCCAGAAGACTTTTGTGCCGAAGGAGGGTCTGACCGGCTGGATGATTGACCAGGGGCAATCGTTGCTGATCCGGGATCTGGACCGGGAGCGGGATGCATTACCCGTAGCACCCCGGTCAATGGATAAGCGAAAGGTACGCTCCTGGCTGGGGGTGCCCCTCCGTCTGCAGAATCGCATCCTGGGCGTGCTCTCCGTCCAGGGGTTTGCGCCCAATGTCTACACGGAACGGCACGAGCAGTTTCTGGCGGCGCTGGCAAATCAACTGGCGGTTGCTATGGAGAATGCCGGGTTGTTCCAGGAGCGTGAGCGGCGTATTGCCGAACTGGATGTGATTAACCGGGTCGGTAGTATTACCAGTTCAACCCTTGATCTGCCGCAGATGCTTGATCAGGTATATGCCTGCCTGGTGCCGTTTCTGCCGATGGATGCCTTCGACGTGTGTGTCTACCATGCCGATCGCAATGAAATGAACCTGGTGTTTGAGGTGTTGTCCCGGGAGCAAACCATATCCACGACAACCCGCACACCCATTCCGGGTAGCTTGACTGAACGCCTGATTCGTACCGGGGAGCCGCTGCTGTTTACCAATCTGCGCCAGACCCATGTGCCGGAGTCGGCCGGTCTCGATGTGACACGCCTGGTTGGGACGGGAGCCTCGCAGACCGCCTCCTGGCTGGGTGTGCCGCTGCTGGTCGGCGACGGTGAGGTGGTCGGCACGATTGCCGTACGCAGTGATACACCCGATCTCTACACGGAGCGGGAACGCGCGTTTTTGACAACGGTTGCCAATCAATTGGCGCTGGGGCTGCAGAATGCCCGTCTCTTTGCCGAACGGGAGCAGCAGGTGCAGCAACTGCGGTTGTTGCACCGGGTTTCGTCTGCTGCCGCCGCCACGCTGGAACCCGACACGATCTATCGGGCGATGATCGATGCCATGGTCCAGATCACCGGTGCGGATCAGTCCCGCATGGTGCTCTATGACCGGAGTCAGGGTATGGCTCCTATCGTGGCCGAGTATACTGCGACCGACGTGCGTGAAGCGGTGGCAATCCCCCTGGAGAATAACCCATCGGTGGACTGGCTGGACACCCACCTGGCTCCGCTGTTTATCCAGGACGCGCAGCATGATCCGCTGTTTGTGCGGTCGCATGCGATATTTCAGGCGCTTGACATCAAGTCAATTGCGCTGGTGCCGTTGATTATCAATGGTGAAGTCATCGGCGCGATTGGGTTGGACTTTATTGGGCGCTCGGTATCGTTACGTCCGCAGTATCTAGAACTCTGTCAGACGATTGCCAACCAGACCGTCACGGCTATCGAAAATGCCCGGCTCTTTGCCGAGGCGCAGGCGAATGCCCAGGCGCTCCAGGTAAAAGTTGGGGAGCTTTCGACGCTGCTGGAGGCGGCGCGGATTCTTAGCTCACTGCTCAAGCCCGCTGAAGTGCTTGACAACCTGATGGACCTGGTGAGCCGGCAACTCAATGTCACCACGGCGGCGCTCTGGACGATTGGGAACGACAATATTCTGGTTCCGGCGGCGATGGATGGTATCTCCTTCGAGTTTGGGCGGATGATGCGCGTACCCATAGGCGAAGGCATTACCGGGCAGGTGGCGGCATCGGGCAAACCACTGGTCATTATTGATGTGGAAGCCGAGGGCGGCTCGCTCTATCCTGACTTTAACCGCAAGAACCGGCTGACTTCGTTTATGGGCGTGCCGGTCATCTCGCGTGAGCGCACAATCGGTGTGCTGAGTGTGATGACGGTAGAGTGTCGCAACTTCAGCGAGGATGAGATCCGGTTGCTGGCAGGTCTGGCGGACCAGGCGGCGATTGCGCTGGAGAATGCGCGTCTGTTCCAGGAACGGGAGCGGCGGATCAGGGAGTTGACCACGATTAACGAGATCAGCGCCGCCGTGAACGCCACGCATAGCCTTGACGTGCTGCTGCATGAACTCTATCGCGGGATTAGCGAGATTATTGACATCCGCACCTCGTTGGTCGGCCTCTATGATGATCAGACGGATATTCTCTCCTATCCGATCTGTTATGATCAAGGCCTTCAGGTGCAACTGGAGCCGGTGCCGCTGCCGCGCGGCTCCAGCGGATGGGCTATTCGTAATCGTGAACCGCTGTTGCTTTCAACGGCGGAAGAGGCGCACACGATGGAGTTGGATATTGAGACCGGCCGGATCGGGTCACATGCGGTGGAAGAGTCGTTTCTGGTAGCGCCGATTATCTCAAATGATCGGGTGCTGGGGGTGATCAACATCCAGAGCTACGAGCCGTATGCGTTTGACACCGACGATCTGCGCTTTATCAGTACCGTGGCCAACCAGGCCGCGGTGGCGATTAACAATGCCCGGTTGTTCACTGAGCGCGAACGGCGTATCCAGGAACTGGCAACATTTAATGAGATTGGGCAGGCGCTGAGCGCAACCGTCAGCTTTGAAGAGTTGCCCGCCCTGATCTACCGGCAGACAAGCCGACTGCTCGACTCAACGAATTTCTATATGGCGCTGCTGGATGCGACCCATGATGAGATTACCTTCCCGCTCTTCTATGAGGAGGGCAATCGGCGCGAGCAGCCACCCGTGCGTTCCGGCAATAGCCTGACCTGGCATGTTGTGCGGTCGCGTGAGGCGCTCCTGCTCCAGGAGCCGGGGATGCGGGAGCAACTAATCGCACGCGGTATTAGGCCGCTGGTCAGCGGGAATTCGCCCCGGGCCTGGCTCGGTGTGCCGATGATTGTTGCCGATAAAGTCATCGGCGTGATTGGCATTCAGGATCATCATGATGAAAATGCCTACGGCCCGGAGGATGTGCGACTGCTCTCCACGATTGCTTCCTGGGCAGCCATTGCGCTGGAGAATGCGCGTCTGATCGAAGAGTCGCGGCAGAATGTGCATGAGTTGACGGCGCTCTATGATGTCAGTGTGCAGTTGTCCGGGACGCTGGATGCCGGTGAGATGTGGCGACTGGTGACGCAGGCGGCCCTGGATCTGCTTGATGCCGAAATGTGTGCCGTGATCCAGTGTGACGCTGAGGGAAATGTACGCGACCAGATACTATCTGATCGTACCGGGGTTCACGAGGGGTTGTCCCTGCATATTCCCGCCGATGGGTTGACCATGCAGGTGCTCACAATGGATCGCCCACTGGCCGTAACCGATCTGGCGGTGGTGCAACCGGACTCGTCGGCGCTGGCGCTGGGCGCGCGTAGTGGTCTGGGCATTGCGCTGGGGACATCCGAAGAGCGTCTCGGCGTGCTCTGGGTTGGTGTCAGCCAGCCATATGAGTGGACCGCGCATCAGATGTCGCTCCTATCAATCCTGGCAAACCAGGCCGGGCAGGCACTCCAGAGTGCCCACCTGTTTGATCAGGTCAGCAATCTAGCGGCCGACCTGGAACGGCGGGTTGCCGAGCGAACGGCCGCGCTGGCAGACGCGAACACGCAGGTGCTGGAGGAGAAGGAGCGACTGGAGGTCGTTCACGAGATTACGCTGGCGCTGACGGAAACGCTGGATCTGAATGAGATTATTAGCCGGGCGCTGGAGATGTCGTCAACCAACCTGGGCGTTGCGCGCGGCTCCATCATGCTGCGGGAACAGTCCAGCGGTGAATTGGTCTGCCGGGCGGTCCTGCAAGATCGCGGCGTGGTGCGTAGTGCCAGCCAGCCGATCAATTTTAGTGATGGTACTGGATTGGCCGGCTGGGTGATTGTGCAGCAGGAACCGGCCCGGATTGAAGATGTGCGGCATGACCCACGCTGGGTTATCGAAGAGGGCCGCGCCGATGATGTGCGCTCGGTTGCAGCGGTGCCGCTGATGACCCGCGATGCCACGCTCGGTGTGCTGGTTCTGACCAGTCCGATCATTGGGCACTTTACCGAGGCGCATATCCGGTTGCTGGCGACGATTGCCAATGAGGTTGCGATTGCCATTAATAACGCCACGTTGTATAGCTATATCACCGAGATGGCGACCCGCCTGGCCGATCTGCTGGAGCATCAGCGCGAGGAGACGAGTAAGAGCCGGGCCATCCTCCGCAGCGTGACGGAAGGCGTCATCGTGCTGGACGAGGAGCAGCGTATTGCGCTCTTCAACCCGGCCGCCGAGCAGGTGCTGGACATTGCGGCCGCCGAGGTGCTGGAGCGTCCGATGGTACTGCTGGCGGCGCAGGGTAATACCGATACCCAACGCAAACGCGCCGGTATCATCTATAATGGACTGCACGAGGGATTGGAGAAGTCACGCGAACAGCAGAGCATCTACAGTCTGTCGCTGGAACTGCCGGAGCCACCGCAGACGATTGCGGTCAATATTGCCCCGGTCCTGGGGCCGGATGACCGGCGCTATGGGGATATCGCGGTGCTGCGGGATATTACCCGCGAAATTGAGGCTGACCGGGCCAAGCGGGAATTCATCTCCAAGGTATCGCACGAGTTGCGGACGCCGTTGACGGCGATCAAGGGCCATGTGGATCTGCTGCTGCTGGGATCAATGGGACCGCTCAACGAAGTGCAGATCAGTGGTCTGACAGTTGCTAAGAACAATGCCAACCGGCTACGGGATCTGATCGAGGATATTCTGGACATTTCGCGGATCGAGTCGGGCCGTGTCCAACTCTACTTTAAAGAGGTTGATATTCCGATGATTATCAACGATGTGGCACAGTCGTTGAGTGTTGAGGCTGAACGTAAGAATATGACGGTGAATATTGAAGTTGCCGATGATTTACCGCTGGTGAGTGCCGACCAGAAGCGCCTGACTCAGGTTATTTTGAATCTCTTCTCGAATGCGGTGAAGTATACCTTTACCGGAGGCCAGATCTGGGTGCGAGTATTTCTTAACCCGGCAAATATGTTGCAGGTGGAAGTTGAAGATACCGGGGTGGGTATGTCGCCGGAACAGCAGGCCAAACTCTTCCGCCCGTTTTACCGGGCCGATAACCCGCTCCGTGATGAGGTTGGTGGGACCGGATTGGGCCTCTCAATCGCCAAGTCGCTGGTTGAACAGCATAATGGCGAGATGTGGGTACAGAGTGAGCAGGGCAAAGGAAGCACCTTTAGCTTTATCATCCCTCTCCAGCAACCTGAAGTGACCGACAAAGCCGATGGGGATGACGAGTGAGCGCAATACATCTTGACAACCGATTAGTACACTACGAGGTCTTCGGACGCGGCCAGCCGATTATCTTTCTGCATAGCTGGTTGGGTTCCTGGCGCTACTGGGTGCCGACAATGGATATCGTTTCCGAGCGCTACCGTGCATACGCGCTCGACTTCTGGGGCTTTGGTGAGTCGGAACGGACCCACGGTCAGTTCACAATCCCCGAATATGTCGAGATGCTGTATGGCTTCATGGATTTCATGGGCATTCAGCGGGCAAATCTGGTAGGCCATGGCATGGGCGGCATGGTGGCGATCCACGCGGCGACCCAGCGACCTGAACAGTTTACGCGGTTGATGGTCGTTGCTACACCATTCGAGGGGGCGATCCTGGGTGAGGTTCTCAAACCCGGAGCGCTATCGCGCCTGATCGGGCGGAATAATCCGACCAACGTCTGGGCAAAGCTGATCCGCAGCATTCCGGTTGATGATCCGGAGGTGCAGCAGGAGCTGTATGAAGACACCGACAGCCTGAGCGAGATGGTTGTCCAGAAGGTGCAGCAGTCGATCCTCGACACCAATCTGCGCGCCGACCTGGAGGCGCTGAGCGAGACGCCGCTGCTGGGTGTGTATGGCAAGAAGGATACGATTGTATCGCCGGAGCATGCCGGCCAGTTCCTGGACAATGAATCTGACCGTCCGCACCAGTTGATCGAACTGCCCCAGGCGAACCACTTCCCGTTCCTGGAGCAGTCGAACAGCTTCAACCGCCTGCTCATGGATTTCATGGTCAGTAAAGGTACGCCCGTGGAATTGAAAGATGAGTGGCGGCGGCGCGTTTCTCAGCGCGAGTACCTGTAAGGGTTAGCATTGCCACTGTTGCCCCTGTTCGGCACCCGGAGCGAGCCACGCCGCTCGCCCTGTCCCACCTTTTTATAGCGGTTGCCCCAGGTAGACAGTCCGGCCTGAGCCGGGTATCCTGCGTTACGCCTGCCCCCTGACCGCTTCCAGCACAAGTTCGGCCACATCCTTGCGCGCCAACGTTTCGTCCACCCCCGCGTTTTTGGCCGCATCCTCAAACATGATCATGCAGAAGGGGCAGGCCAGCGCCGGCGTTTGCGGGTCGGTGGCGCGTAGTGGCCCCAGTCGGATTGCGTTGACGCCCTCCTTGCCCCAGCCCTCCATCCAGACATTGCCCCCGCCACCCCCGCAGCACATGGCCCGCTCACGGTTGGCGTCCGGCGTTTCGACCAGTTCCACACCGGGAATGCCTGCCGGCACTGCGCGCGGCGTAGCATACATTTCATTATAGCGCCCGATGTAGCAGGGATCATGGTAGACCACGCGCTCATTCACCGGATGGGCCAGTCGCAGCCGTCCCTGCCCGATCAGGTGCGCCGGCAAGTCGGTGTGGTGAACAACCTCATACTCCGTGCCCGCGCCACTGCCAAACTGAGGATACTCATGCTTGAGCGTGTTGAAGCAGTGGGCACAGGTTGTCACCACCTGCTTGAAGCTATACTGCTGCATCGTCGCAATATTTGTCTCCGCCTGCGCCTGGTAGAGCAACTCTTCACCCATGCGTCGGGCCGGGTCGCCGGTACAGGTCTCCTCTTCACCCAGGACGGCAAAATCGACATTGGCCGCCTGAAGCAGTTGCACCATTGCCCGCGCCACCCGTTTGCTGCGGTCATCATAGCTGGGCGCGCAGCCCACCCAGTAGAGCAGATCAACCTGCTGCTTTTCCGCCAGAGTCGGCACTTCCAGCCCGGCGGCCCAGGCCATGCGGTCATTGGTAGGTAGTCGCCAGGGATTGCCCGCGCTCTCGATCCCCTCCAGCACATGCTTGACGCCCTGGGGTACTTCGCCGGCGATCATCGTCTGGTGTCGGCGCACATCCACGATATTGTCTACATGCTCGATCATTGCCGGGCACTCCTGCATACAGGCGCGGCAGGTGGTGCAACTCCAGATCTCATTCTCAGTAAAGAGCGGGCCGTAGAGCGGCACTGCTTCCGGCGATTCCGGATCGATTGCCTGGTCAGTTGCCAGGTCGTGGATCGATCTGATTGTGCCATCCGCGAACTGCACCGGCGCACCATGCATCAGGTCGTGCATTTTGGTGATCAACCACTTCGGCGAGAGGTCTGCGCCGCCGGCATAGGCCGGGCATACTGCCTGACAGCGACCGCAGCGCATGCAGGCATCCAGATCCATCCGCCGTTTCCAATGCAGATCGGCCAGGGTTGCCAGACCCAGCCGAGGCTCCTCCTGCTCAATCTCAGTCTCGAAGTTGGGGATGGGATCGAGTGCGCCGTGCGGTTTTGGTTGATAGAAGAACGTATTGAGCGGCGTGTAGAAGATATGCTTGAACTTGCTGAAGGGCAGCGTGGCGATAAATGCAGCGGTTGCCAGTGCATGCGTAACCAGAGGAGTTGATGCAGTACCAGGCCCACGGGACTGCCGTCTCCCAGGCCAATACTCCGAAAAACCGTCGCCAGCCCAAACCCGACGTAGGAGAGCCGCGCCCAGGCTTGCGTGTAGACCGGAATCTCCGCCGCGCCCATGGTCTGGTTGGCGAGACGCAGCCCTTCCAGCAGGAACCCGCCAACCCCCAGGAAAAGCAGCACTCCCAGCACCCAGGCATCGGTGTCGCGGTTGTCAAGCCGGTCGGGATGGTGTCGGTAGCGCCGCCACCAGGCCCAGCCCAACCCGCCGATAAAGACCAGCCCCAGCGTATCGAGAACGACTTCGTAGACCTGGTAAAAGTTGCCCACCAGGATCTGTCCGGCAGCGGGGCCCATCAGCGGAATGGTAAAATCCTCCTCGACGGCGATGATGTCGGTGCCGATAAAGAGCGCCAGGAAGCCTGCGAAGATCAGTAGATGCATCAGGCCGGGCCAGGATTGGCGCAGCACGCGCTGCTGTCCAAAGATCTGCACCAGCAGCTCGCGTGTGCGTGTGGGCAATTCGCCGAGCCGCATATCGGGTCGGCCGCTGCGCCAGCGTGCAATGTCGCGCATGATACCCACGGTCATAATGATTGTAGCGAAGATAACCAGGAGGTAGAGAAAGATCTGTCCGGCGTCCTCGGGGATATTCCAGTAAATTTCCCGATAGGGAATGCGTTCTTGCATGATCGCGCCTTTGCATTATTCCGGTTCATACCAGTTTGCCGGCAAACCGGCAATCAACGGGAACGGGCGCAACGGGCATAGGGCTGCATGTTCCCGTTCGTCACCGCTGCGTCCTCTGTGATCGCTGTGGCTATGACAACGCATCAGTATAAGCCGGCGGGGAGATGGGACAGGTATTTTGCAAATAGTACCATTTCTGACATTCTACGTCAACGCAGGAGCAGACCGAGAAAGAACGAACGAGGACAAAGAAGAAATACATTGTTTGATAGATATGCGCCAGGCGCACGTTGTTCTCTGTTCATTTGTTCTGGATTCTGAGGATGTTCTGGGGCCGACAGGCGCATAGAGGAGCGCGGCAGACCATCCGGGGATCGTTCAGGCAGACGTGTCGGCTGCGGTCTCGTCGGGCTGTTCTGATGGTTTCAGCGGCAGGGTTACTTTAAATGTACTACCGACGCCGGGCGTGCTGGTAAAGCTAATCGTTCCATGATGCGCTTCCACAGCTCCCCGGCAGAAGTAGAGCCCCAACCCTACCCCGCGCCGACCATCTTTGCTGTTCGCCTGATAAAACCGTTTAAAGATGTGTGGCTGTGCCTCAAGCGGGATGCCCTCGCCAGTGTCACGAACCAGTAGCTCAATCGCCTGCCCCGTGTCGTCCAGGTGGGCCGATATGGCAATCTCTCCTGTGGCGGGAGTAAATTTGATGGCGTTGGAGAGCAGATTAGTCAGCACCCGCTCCAGCAACCCGCGATCGCCCCAGAGCAGCGGCAGATCCGCGCTTGCGTTCCAGCGAATCTGCGGCTGGTCGGAGCGTCCGGTCAACTCGAACGGCTCACACACCGCCTGAATGAGCCGGTCAACCGGCAGTTCCTGATAGCGGATTGGCAGCTTCCCCGTGTCGAGGCGTAGTGAGTCCATCGTTGTCTCGATCAGGTTTTCCAGCAGGCGGGCGCTTTCATAGGCAACCAGCAAAAGCTCATACTGACCGGCGGGATCAAGCTGCTGGGGCAGCAGCGTCTTGAGGCTAATCAGGAGCGTGTGCAGCGGTGCGCGGATATCATGTACCATCATGCGCGTCTGATCTTCGTGCCAGCGCAGCCGGGCGGTCAGTTCATTATTGGCCGTAACCAGGGTGCTGTTCTCATGCGCATCAAACGCCAGGAGGTGCGTACTAAGCTGCAGCAGCAGATCGGAGTTTGGCGCGTCAGGTAGCGGAAAATCCTGTCGCATACGTTGAAAGGTCGTCTGTTGTTCCGGATTACCTTTCAGCACCGTTCCGATCCAGTCGAGGGCATAGGTAACTATCGCGGGATCAAAACTCCAGACCAGATCAAATATTCGCGCATCCGGGTCTTCAGGGTCATCCTCAGCCGCTTTGCCGCATAACACGGCGCTGCCGGCCACCCCCAGCACACAGAACAGCACCTCCTGTTGTTCTGTGGCTGTATTCGGGGGGAGCGTCAGCCACTGGATCTCCGGTGGCGGTGCGGGCAACCAGGTGTTGCCATCGGGTGTGCTCAACGTGCTCATAATCAGGGCACCATTCCCCCTCCCCAGCGTCAGCGATTGCAGCCGCTCCATCAGATGCTGCAACAGCGTCTGATTGTAGCGACCATTAATCAGCGTAGCGTTCGCAAAGGTGTGAAGTGACGTAAAGAGCGAACCGGTTGCTGTTTTGGTGAAGCGTTTCAGATGATCCATGGCTTACTTTTGCTGCTTCTACTATCTTACGATCTCCAGTATTTAGATAATATCAGATTATCTCTAGATTACACAAGTTACGCGGTCAGTTCCAAACCCAGGCGTCTGCCTGGACAACTGGCCCGATGCGCCTCCGGCAGGGTGGAATGGGACATGCTTTTTCCGGAAAAAGACAAAAACGTACCATGCTGCCGCAGGCGAAATACGCCGTTATCGAGAGCAAACGGTCCGTTTGAACGCACACCGCGTAAGTCGTGTAGATTACACAAGTTACACGGTCGTTGAACCGGCAGGAGATTTTGCCTCCGGCAGGGCGGAAGAAACGATCTTGTTTCACAAAAAATTTGCACACAGTGCAAATTTTTTGTGAAACAAGATCAACATGTACCAGGCTGCCGCAGGCGAATCAGGCTTCCACCTGGTCAAACATCCAGTTTGTTTACCCACCGCGTAAGTCCTGTAGATCACAATCACTCGTAGCGCAACGCCACCAGCGGGTCCAGGCGCGCCGCCCGGTTGGCCGGGTAGAGTCCGGCAACAATACCGACCAGCGCGGCAAACCCCAGCGCAGCCAGGGCCAGCCACCAGGTGACAACGAAGAAGTCCGCACTGACGGGCAGATCTTGCTGTTCGATGTACCAGCGGATCAGCCGGTTCAGGCCGATGCCCAGCACCCAGCCGCCCACCACGCCGATTGCGCCGCCAATCAGCCCGATCATGCCGGCCTCGAGCATAAACAGCCGGCGAATATCGCCCCGCGAAGCGCCGATGGCCTTGAGCGTGCCAATTTCGCGGGTACGCTCGTAGATTGCCATAATCATCGTGTTGATGATTCCCAGGCAGGCCACGAACAGCGCCAACCCACCAACCGATGCCAGCATAATATTAATCACGGCGAAGGCGCGGTTGGCAGTATCGAGAATCAGCTCCAGCGATTGTACTCGAAACCCGTCTTCGCGGAAGCGGCGGACGAGATTTGCCGCTTCGCCCACGTTCCGAGCACTGACCACTGCAAAGTCGTAGCCCTGCGACTCCAAATAATCGGGGAGATTAAACCACCATGATTTCATCGCCGCCATATCTGCGACGGCAACCTGCACCTCGCCATCGCCGCGATCACTCACACCGGTGATGGTCAGCGGGAAGGCTTCTTCTTCGCCGCGCGGACTGCGCAATATGATATTAACCGGCTCGCCGATTGCCTCTTCCGGTGTTACGTTGGCCGGTAACACATTCCGGTCAAGCACAAGCTCACCGCCGGCCGCATCAATCGCAAGCGTGCCCGCCAGCGCCTCGGGTGGGCGCTCAAACGGGTCGGGAAATGAGAAGGGTGGGCTGACCTGGATCGAACGTAGATCAGCAGGAGCTTCCCCCACCAGTGTGGGAAACTGCAGGAGCGTCATCACTCCGTTGAGGCTGATCAGCGGCGTAACGTTCTCCACATTCGGCAACTCGCGCCACTGCGCAATAACTTCGGGGCTGATCGGGTTCTGGCGCTCCGGAATGCTAAACTGAGTAAAGAAGTTGTCGTCCTCAGTTGCGCGGGGACGAACAAACACATTCTCCAGGCCCAGTTGCGCAAACTGCTGCTCGATCTCGCGTTGGACGCCAACGCCGAGCGACACCATCGTCACAATGGTAAGAATACCGACAATTACGCCGGTTGATGTCAGCGCTGTCCGGACTTTGCGCCGCCCCAGATTACGCAGGGCGGCGCGGATCATATCACCGAAGGTCATAGAAACCTCTGCTATCCAGGGTACTGCTCTGCCGGAGTGTTAACCGGCTTTTCATGGGGTAGTATACCACGTTCGGATGCAGGTAGGGTGTACCGGGAAGCAGATTGTCATCCAATCGTTAACGAGATTTTAACATAACACTGCTGCATCTCGCCGGCAACATGATCCCGATAACGTGACCCTTGACAACCTGCCGCATCTTCGTGAATGTAAGGGTTCGTCATATGCCAATCGTCGGAGCACCACCCGGATCAGCGCAATATGTATGGTCGAGAAACTACGGGAATTTACGGATAGCATTGCCCACACCAGGTATGGTATGCTAACAGGGAATGTACTACCATTCCCGACCGCTTCCCGCGCCGGTATCTCCACGCACCGTCTGGCAGTCTAGCCGTCGAATGTTAACAATGTTAACAATTTTGCCATTTTAGCGCAACATGTTGCAATCTGATACAATATAACCGAATTTTAACTATTGCCGGCACTCAATGTGTAATGACTGACTACAATTCTGTACAGGACTTACGCATTGGGCGTTCAAACCGGACGTTTGAGCAGGTGGAAGCCAGTCTCGTCTGCGGCTGCAATGGGATATTTCGTAGCATTTTGCTAAAAATTTTGCACAGAATGCAAAATTTTTAGCAAAATGCTGTCCGGTACCGCATGCTGTCCGGTACCGCCCTGCCGGAGGCGAATCGGGCCGTTCTTCCCGGCGAATACCTGGTTTGGAACCGACCGTGTAAGTCCTGTTATGTACACGAGTTACGCGGTGGGCGTACAAATCAGACATATGCTCCCACAACGGCAGTCTTCGCCTGCGGCAGCATGGTAATGGTACTTTTTGATCTTTTTCACGAACATTTGGCTCACAGAGCCAAATGTTCGTGAAAAAGGATGCTTGGTACCGCCCTGCCGGAGGCGAAACCGGTTTCTCAAGGAGTGACCGCGTAACGCGTGTTATTTATGTACAGCGTGGTTAAAACAGAGTAACCACTCGTTCTTCTTAGGGAACAGACGCTTTCCCGGGATCGCTTCCATGGTTGAACTGGTTGAACTATCTAAAGATGAAACCACGTTGATGGAGATGCTCCTGCCGGCATCACTGGCATCGGCCATGCGCCACGCTACGCCGTTTCCTGCCGCCACCCGCGAAGCATACCATCGTCTGGCTGATCATCTCCAGACGCTCCTGCCATGTGTGCCTGCGCCCGTCCTCGCTATGCATCTGGCCGATCCCATGCATAGCGCCGTTACCGGCCAGTATTTCACCGGCACGCTGGTCATCGCCGATCTCTCCGGGTTTACCGCCCTCTCAAACCGACTGGCAACGGCCGGACGCCAGGGAAGTGAGGAGATCAGCGCAATTATTAATCGGCTTTTTGGCATGCTGCTGGATGAGATTTACGCATACGGCGGTGGCGTGGTTAAGTTTGGCGGTGATGCCGTTACTGCTTTTTTTGATACCGGTGATGTCGGCGATGATCATGCCCTCCGCGCCTGTGCTGCGGTCCATGCAATACAGGTTCGTATGCACGAGTTTGCCGACCTGAAGACCAGCCAGGGTGTCTTTAGCCTGCACCTGCGGATCAGCGTCCATAGTGACCGGATCTTCTTCACCGAAGTCGGTACCGCTGGTCATACCACCCTGATTATGACCGGACGCGCCGTCAACCGCCTGATGGTGGCGCAGGAAGCCGCCATGCCCGGCGAAATTATCCTCTCTGACGAGACCCGACGGTCACTCTCCGGCATACACACCCACCAGAAATTGCCGGGACTGCATCTGCTGACCGGGTTCACCCAGGAGCCGCTGCCGCCACCCACCCGGCCGCCAGTCCCGCAAGCTGAATTACCCGTACCCGATATGGCAGCGCTGCAGATGCTGCTACGCCGGATTGCCCGACTGCGGTCCTATGTGCCCTATGATCTGCCCCGGCACTTTCTGCGCGCATCGGCCGGTCATGGCGAATTTCGCCCGGTTACGCTGCTCTTTGCCAACTTCTATGCATTTCGTAAGCTTCTGGCACTGCTGGAGCTATCTGCTCAGATTGAACATGACACTACGATCATCGGGCGGGTGCTCAACACCTACTACTGCCAGACCCAATCACTGATCCGGCGCTACGGCGGCAGCGTTAACAAAGTTGATATGGCAACCTTCGGCGACCGCCTGATGGCGATCTTTGGCGCACCCATTGCCCACGAAGATGACCCGACCCGCGCGGTGCAGGCCGCTCTGGAACTGCGTGCTACCCTCGATAACACCGACCAGGAGACCGCTAATCTGCTGCGTACCTGGACTGAAACGCATCCCGAGCAACGACCGCTGGTGCAGGTAGCCCAGAGCGCTCTACGCCAGCGCATTGGGATTGCCGGCGGGGTTGTATTTGCCGGAATTGTCGGTGCTCCCCAACGCTACGAATATACGGTGATTGGCGAGACGGTAAACCTGGCGGCTCGCTTACTCGACGTTGCCCGTGAGGATGATATTTTATTAACTTCCCGGACCTATCACAGCGTGAGCCGGCTTGTGCAGGCCAGGCCTCTTTCCCCCCAACACCTGAAGGGCTTCGCGGAGGCCATTCAGATCTATCGCGCCATCCAGAAGCGTGCGCCCACATCCATACCGGCGATGCTGCAGCGCGCAACGCCGTTGGTGGGACGTGATGCAGCGCTAACTCGACTGCTTGAAAATGCGCAGCAGGCGCTGGCGCCTGATGAAACGGCCGGGCGCGTGCTGGTGTTGATCGGAGAGGCCGGGGTTGGTAAGTCGCGTCTGGCAAGTGAGGCCATGCCGACGATCCAGGCCGTCACACCCACGGTCAGGATTGTGCGCGGGGAGTGCCAGAGCTATGAGCAGACAACGCCCTATGCGGTGGTGACCCGACTGCTGCCCCATTTGCTTCAGATCAGCCCCTCCGGCGGACGGGAAGCGGGGGCCGCGCCGGATCAGACGGCGCAGATAGCCGCGGTTCAGCAGCAACTGGAAACCCTGGTGCCCGAGTGGACACGTTTTGCACCGCTCCTGGCACCGCTGCTGCACCTGCCCATCCCCGAAACCGAGCTCATCCGGGCGCTCACGCCGGACCAGCGCCACGAACGGCTGCAAGATCTGATTCTGATGCTCTGCTTTGCCGTTGCGCGCCGGCAATCGCTAGTGGTGCTGGTTGATAACTTACAATGGATCGATGCATCGAGTCGCGCCCTGCTGGAGCGCCTGGCGCAAGAACTGGTTGAAGAACCGCTTCTGCTCGTGCTGATCTACCGTCCCTTTCCGGTTCTGGAAGCCGGCTGGAGCGACCTGCCCCACTGCACGGTTATCACCCTGGAGAACCTGAAACCGGCGGATAGTGCCACCCTGCTGGCGGCCCTGCTGGATGGCGACCCGCCTGCAGAACTCCGCACCCTGTTTGCCCAGCTTGATGGAACGCCACTCTTCCAGGAAGAGACTGTGCGCTATCTGCTTGAGTCCGGCACCCTGCAGCGCGACCGGAACGGCAACTGGATCGCAACTCGACCGGCCGATAGCATCACCGTACCACTTCAGATAGAGCAACTGATTATCGCCCGGCTGGATCGGCTGGACGAAGACAGCCGCGCACTGCTCCAACTGGCCGCCGTGATCGGGCAGCACTTTACCCGGCAACTTCTGGCAGCCGTTGTATCCGCTAACGATAACGGTACTACGCTGGAGCAGCGCCTGCACGACCTGGTCAATGCCGCCATTATTCTGCCGAATACAGATGAGGACCAGCCGGCCTATCAGTTCAAACACGCCCTGATCCGCGAAGTGGCCTATGGCAGTATGCTCTTTGTACATCGGCGCAGACTGCATGCCCGGGTGGCCGCCGCCATCGAGCAGATCTATGGCGATCAAATTGAGGAGCAGCATGCGCTCCTGGCCGAGCATTACCGCCTGGCGCGACTGACCGACCGGGCCTTCCCGCACTTCCTGGAGGCCGCCCGCCGAGCCCAGGCCCGCTATGCCAACGACGAAGCGATCAAACTCTACCAGCAGGCACTGGCGACCGCGCCCTGGCAGACGCATGCCGATACCCCGCTGGAACTGGCGAAAGCCGCGATTATCCATGAAAACCTGGGCGATGTGCTGGCGCTGATCGGGGAATATAGCGCCGCACGCGAACAGTATGGCGAACTGCTCAGCATGTATAACCAGCATGATCTGGCCGGATATGCCGTCCAGCGGGCCGGGCTACAGCGCAAGATCGGCGGCACCCACGAGCACGAGGGGCGGCTGGAGGTGGCCCTGCTCTGGCTGGCCCATGCTACCGAGACCATCGAGACCTACCGCAC